>JBFYXW010000177.1:0-12663 GCA_041310335.1 Syntrophaceae bacterium
AACTGGAGCGGCAGAGCCTGGCCAGCAGGCGGGGGCAGTACGACCGGCAGTACAAGAAGGCCCTGGCGGAGCACAACCGTGCCGAGGCGAGCATCGTCAGCGCCCAGCTCGGCCAGGTCGAAGCGGAACTGAACCTCGTGGAGAGCCGGCTCCGCCAGATCGTCATCCGGGCACCCTTCGACGGCGTCGTCCTCAGCGGGGACCCGAGCCAGCGGCAGGGCGCCGCCGTGCGGCGCGGCGAGGAACTCTTCCAGATCGCGCCCCTGGACGCATATCGCCTGATTCTCAAGGTGGACGAGCACGATATTGCCGACGTGAAGGAGGGACAGCATGGCATTCTCGTCCTCTCGTCGCTTTCCAACGAAAAGTACCCGTTCATGGTGAAGAAGATCACCCCCATCACGACGGCGGAAGAAGGGAAAAACTATTTCCGCGTGGAAGCCCTGCTGGAGCGCATGTCCCCCCGTCTGCGACCGGGCATGGAGGGGGTGGGGAAGATCGAGATCGACCGAAGGCTCCTTTTCACCATCTGGACGAAGAACCTCTTCGACTGGATCCGCCTCCGCCTGTGGGCGTGGCTGCCCTGAGGATTTGCGGTGGACAGGACCCTCTACAGCAGTTCCTGGTATCGCGTGGCGGGTTGGAAGCCTCTGGTGAGGCGGCATGCGGAGATCCACCGCCATGCCTACCGGGGCAAGGTGTGGTACATCCTCCAGGATCACTCCACGGGCCGCTTCCACCGGTTCTCCGAGGAGTCCTATGTCCTGATCGGCCTGATGGACGGGAAGCGGAGCCTCCAGGAAATCTGGGAAGCCGCTTGCGAGAAGCTGGCGGACGACATGCCCACCCAGGACGAGGTGATCCACCTGGTTTCCCAGCTCAGCAAGGCCGACGCCCTCCAGTCCGACACGGTCCCCGACGTGGAAAACCTGAACCGGCGAAGCCGGAAGGACCGTTCGTCCCGCTTCTGGAACGCCGTGCGCTCCCCCCTGGCGGTGCGCATCCCGCTGTTGGACCCGGACAGATTTCTGGAGGGGACGAAGGGGATCGTCGGGCCCCTCTTCAGTCTGCCGGCCTTTCTCGTCTGGCTCGCCGTTGTGATTGCCGGTACGGTCCTCGCCTCCCTGCACTGGAGTGAACTGACATCCAACCTCGCCGACCAGGTCCTGGCCTTCGAGAACCTCCTGGCCTTCTGGCTGATCTACCCGGTCATCAAGGTGTTCCATGAATTCGGCCATGCCTGCGCGGTCAAGCGCTGGGGTGGCGAAGTCCACGAGATGGGGGTCATGTTCATCGTGTTCATGCCCATCCCCTACCTCGACGCCTCGGCCGCCTCGGCCTTCCGCGAACGTCGGCAGCGGATGATCGTCGGTGCCGCGGGCATCATGATCGAGCTGTTCATTGCATCCCTGGCCATGATCCTCTGGGTGAACCTGGGGGCCGGGGCCGTCCGGTCCCTTGCCTACAACACGATGGTCGTCGCCGGTGTCTCGACCATTCTCTTCAACGGCAACCCTTTGCTTCGGTTCGATGCCTACTACGTTCTGGCGGACCTCCTGGAGATCCCCAACCTGGGGACACGGTCCAACCAGTATATCGGGTACCTGGCCCAGCGGTACGCCATCGGCAACGAGGATGCGGAATTCGTCCTCTCCGACCCCGGAGAGGGGCGGTGGCTCGTCTCCTACGGCCTGGCATCCTTCGTCTACCGCATTTACATCACGTTCAAGATCGCTCTCTTTGTAGCGGGGAAGTTCTTCTTCGTCGGGGTTGTGATCGCCTTCTGGGCGATCGTCGGCCTCCTCGTCGTCCCCCTCATCCGGACGGTCCGCACCGTCGTAAACAACCGGGAGCTTTACCGGAGGCGGGGCCGGATCCTGACGATGGGTCTCCTCACCGCGGCTATCGCCGGGTTTGCCGTGGCCGGTGTGTCCCTGCCGTCGTTCACCGTTGCCGAGGGCGTTATCTGGCCGGCGGATCAGGCCCGGATCCACGCACGGGTGGACGGGGAGATCCGGGAAGTCCTCGCGAAGCCGGGCGTCCGGGTGAAGAGGGGGGATCCCCTGCTCCGGTGCGAGAACCCCGAACTCGTTTCCCGGATGCACGGTCTCGAGGCGGAACGGAGGGGGTATGCGGCCCGCCAGCGGGCGGCCCTCACTCGAGACCGCACGGCGGAACGGATGGTCCAGGAGGAGATCGCACGCGTCGAGAAGGAACTGGCGGAGGCGAGGGAGCAGGTCGCCTCCTTGGTCATCCGGAGCCCCATTGATGGGGAGGTTCTCCTCCCCCGGTCCGAGGACATGCCCGGGCGCTTTCTTCGGCGAGGGGAAGCTGTCGGGTACGTGGTCGACTATTCCGGGGTAGCCATCCGGGTCGTCATCCCTCAGGACGAGGCCGACCGGATTCGGACGGACGTGCGCGCCGTCCAGGCCAGGCCGGCGGGGGACCTTTCCCGGGTCATCCCGTCCGAGCTTGTCCGGGAGGTCCCGGCGGCGTCGAGCGACCTCCCGAGCTTCGCCCTCTCCCTCAAGGGTGGCGGCGTTTTTGCCCTTGATCCGCGGGACATGGAGCGTCCGCGATCCTTCGAGCACCTGTTCCACTTCGAGGTGCGCCTCCGGGACACGTCGGGAACGAGGATCGGGGAACGGATCTACGTGCGGTTCGAGCACACCCCGGAGTCCCTCGCCCAGCGCTGGTACCGGGAAATACGGGGCATCTTCCTCAAGCGGCTCGAGGCCTGATGCCGAAGCCTTCACGGCGGACCGGTTGCGGCCGGAACGCTGCATTGCGGTGAGGCCTTCCAACCCCCATGAACCGAGACGTCCGGAACTGGCCCGTTGCCGATTATTTTCTCCGCCCGGAGCGCCGGGAACGCCGCAAGACGTTTCTTGACCGCGCCGCCTGGGACCTGGCAGGGATCTTTGCCGGGGCCCTGCGCGGCCGCCTCGGCGGTCTGGGCGACATCGTCGCCCGGGTCGAGTGCCATGAACCCGGAATCCGGAACAAGACGGACCGGGAATTGAGGGAACGGGCCCACTCCCTTCGGATCCGGCTGAAGCAGCAGGGGTTCGAGAACGACCTCGTGGCGGAGGCATACGCGCTGATCCGTGAAACCGCAAAGAGAACCGTGGGCATGCGCCCCTTCGACAGCCAGCTGGTCGGCGGCTACGCCCTCCTGGAGGGATTCCTGGCGGAGATGGACACCGGGGAGGGCAAGACCCTCGTGGCGACTCTGCCGGCTGCCACGGCGGCCCTGGCGGGCCTGCCGGTCCATGTCATCTCCGTCAACGATTACCTTACGGCGCGGGACACCGAGTCCATGGGGGAAGTCTACCGCTTTCTCGGCCTGACCGTCGGCTGTGTCATCCACGAGAAGACACCGGCCCAGCGTCGGGCGGCCTACGGGTGCGACATCGCCTACTGCACCAACAAGGAGATCGTCTTCGACTACCTCCGGGACCGGATCGTCCTGGGGGGCCAGACGGACCCCTACCGGCTCCACGCCGAGCACCTCTACGACGGGCGGGGGAAAAACAGCCGTCTCCTCCTCCGGGGCCTCCACTACGCCATCGTCGACGAGGCGGACAGCGTGCTGGTCGACGAGGCGAGGACGCCGCTGATCATCTCCCGGACGGAGGGCTCCGAGGAGGAGCGGGTCGTCCTCCGGCAGGCCCTCGAGATCGCGGGCCGCCTGGAGGAGGGGAGGGAGTACCGGGTCGGCTACGAGGCCGACGAGGGCGTGCGGAACGTCGTCGTGACCAGCGAGGGAAGGGAGGCCATCCAGCGGGCCGTCCATTCCCTCGGTCCCCTGTGGAGGAGCTCCGTCCGGCGGGAGGAGCTGGTGCGGAAGGCCCTCACGGCGCTTCACCTGTACCGCCGCGACGAGCAGTACCTCGTCCGGGACGGCAAGATCCAGATCATCGACGAGTTCACCGGGAGGGTCATGCCCGACCGCTCCTGGGAAGGGGGGCTCCACCAGCTCATCGAGGCGAAGGAAGGCTGCGAGATCACGGGCCAGCGGGAGACGGTGGCGCGGATCAGCTACCAGCGCTTCTTCCGGCGCTACCTCCAGCTGTCGGGGATGACCGGGACGGCCCGGGAGGTGCGGCGGGAACTCTGGTCCGTCTACGGGCTCCCCTTCGTGCGCATCCCGACGAACCGGCCCGTCCGGAGGCGCTTCGAGGCCGACCGGATCTTCGGGACCCAGGAGGCGAAGTGGCGGGCCGTGGCGGGGCGGATCGCCGAGCTCCACGCCGGGGGGCACCCAGTCCTCGTCGGGACCCGGACGGTGGCGGCCTCGGAGCACCTGAGCGGCCTCCTCGCCGCGGCGGGGCTTCCCCACCAGGTCCTCAACGCGAAGCAGGACAAGGAGGAGGCCCTCGTCATCGCCCGGGCCGGGGAGCCCGGAGGCATCACCATCGCCACGAACATGGCCGGCCGGGGGACGGACATCCTCCTCGCGCCGGGAGTCGCCGAGCGGGGCGGGCTCTACGTCCTCATGACGGAGCGCCACGAGGCGGGCCGCATCGACCGCCAGCTGGCGGGGCGCTGCGGCCGGCAGGGCGACCCGGGGACCTGCGAGGCCTGGCTTTCCCTGGAGGACCCACTCCTCCGCGAGGGCGCGCGGGGGGCAGCCGGTCGGATGGCGGGGTGGATGCGGGGCCGCGGGTATGGTATATGGAAGTCCGTCGCGGAGCGGGCGATCCGGCGGGCCCAGAAGCGGGTCGAGCGGGCCCACGCCGGCGTCCGGAAGAAACTCTTGCGGTATGACGAAGAACGGGGCGACACCCTGTCGTTCTCCGGGAAAACGGAGTGAGCGTTCACTATGCGGTCTTTACGGATAGGATTGTGGATCCTGGCGTTCCTGGTCCTGGCTTCCCCGGTCTTCCAGCCCGGCGCCGCCGCGGCGGCGGAGCTGCGGGGGATTCTCGAACCCAGCGAGGAGATCTCCGTCAGCAGCCAGGTGCCCGGGATCATCGAGGAGATCGCCGTCGAGCGGGGGGACCGCATCAAGAAGGGCCAGGTCCTCGTGCGGCTGAAGGCGGGGGTGGAGAAGGCCCAGGCAGACCTGGCGGCGTCGCGCTACGAGTTCGGGAAGCGGAGGCTCCAGCGGAACGCCGACCTCTACCAGAAGCAGCTCCTCTCCGCCCATGAGAAGGACGAGATGGAAACGGAGCTGCGCATCATGGAACTCCAGTTCCAGGATGCGACGGAAAAGCTCAAGATGCGCACCATCACGAGCCCCGTCGACGGCGTCGTGGTGAAGCGGATCCTCGGGCCCGGCGAGTACGTCGGCGAGGGGTCCATCATGACGATCGCCCGCGTCGATCCGATCAACGTGGAAGTCGTCGCTTCCGCGGGGCTCTACGGCTCGATCCGCAAGGGGATGTCGGCGGAGGTGAGGCCCGAGAAGCCCTCCGGGAGTGTTTACCGCGGGAAGGTGGTCGTCGTCGACCCGGTGATCGACGCCGCCAGCGGCACCTTCGGCATCCGGGTGGAACTGCCCAACCCGAACTACTCGATTCCCGTGGGGCTGGGGTGCAGGGTGCGGTTTTACGGACGATAGGGACATGCATCTTCCCATGACGCCATGATTGCGACCGTCTCTTCAGGCGGAGGGCCCGGCCCGGCCGGGGACCTCCGGGACATCTTCCGGGAGGCCCTCGGGGCGGTCGATCCCCGCGAGTGCGTCCGCCGCCACGCCGGGCGGGTCGAGGACCGCCTCCGGGAAGAGAATTGCGACCGGCTGGTGGCCGTCGCCTTCGGCAAGGCCGCCTGCGCCATGACCCGGGGGCTCCTCGACAACCTGCCGGAGCCCGGGCGGATCCAGCGGGGAATCGTCGTCACGAAATACGGCCATGCCTCCGGGGAACCCCTCCCGGACCGGATCCCCGTCTTCGAGGCGGCCCACCCCGTGCCGGACGAGAGGGGCGCGGCGGCGACCGTCCGGGCCGTGGAACTGCTGAAGACGGCCGGCAAAGGCGATCTCGTCGTCTGCCTGATTTCCGGGGGTGGTTCGGCCCTCCTGGCGGCCCCGTCGGAGGGAATCACCCTGGAGGAAAAGCGGGAGGTGACCCGGCTCCTCCTGGAAGCCGGGGCGGACATCGTGGAACTGAACACGGTGCGGAAGCACGTGTCCCGGGTGAAGGGGGGGCGCCTCGCCGAGGCCGCCGCCCCGGCCGGCGTGATCTCCCTGATCCTCTCCGACGTCATCGGCGACCGCCTGGACTCCATCGCCTCGGGGCCGACGGCGCCGGACGAAACGACCTACGGCGATGCCCTGGGGGTCCTGGAGCGTTACGACCTGTCCGGCCGGACACCGGGAAGCGTCCGCCGGATGCTGGAGCGGGGTGCGCGGGGGGAAATCCCCGAGACGCCGAAGCCGGGTTCACCCGTCTTCGGGGGTGTGGAGAACGTCCTCGTCGGAAGCAACCGCCTGGCCACGGAGGCGGCGCGGGCAAAGGCCCTGGAGATGGGGTACGAGGCGGTTGTCCTGACTTCGGAGCTCCGGGGAGAGGCCCGGGACGCGGCCCGGTGGCTGGCGAACAAGGCCCGGGAGGCCCGTTCGCAGAGGGGCACGGGCGGCCGCGGCCTCTGCCTGATCGCCGGCGGGGAGACCACCGTGACGGTCACGGGGACGGGGAAGGGCGGGCGGAACACAGAGCTGGCCCTGGCCTTCGCCCTGGAGATCGAGGGTCTGGAGAGGATTTCCCTCCTCTCCGCCGGAACGGACGGGACCGACGGCCCCACCGACGCGGCGGGGGCCCTCGTGGACGGGAGCACGGCGTCCCGGGCACGCCGGGCGGGCATCGACCCGGGGGCCTTCCTGGGGAACAACGACTCCTACACGTTCTTCCGGAAAGCCGGGGGGCTCCTGGTGACGGGGCCCACGGGCACCAACGTCATGGACGTCCAAGTCCTGCTGATCCGGTAGGGAAATAGAGGGGCAGCCCCAGGAAAAGCATGTCGAGGCCAGTATATAATCGATCCTGCAATGGCCCCCGAAAATCCTGAACCCGTCAACCGCTCCCGCGACTCAGTTACGAGGGGTGTCTCGAATGAATCCGCATTCAGAACTTCCCAAACAGTACTTCCACCTACGAATCTACACAAAGGAAATGTCTCTGCGGCTGCGGATGTCCAATGGAAATGGTTATCTCAGCCGGTAGATTGGATAGTCCTTCCCGAAGTTGATGATGAGCGGCGTTTGGGTATGGCCTAATTCTTTGGATATGGTTGTTGTTCTTTCCTTCGAGTAGCCCCCCAATCCCACGACGCTGACTCTGCCATCCTTGTTTTTGTCCGCCGCCCTGTTGTTGTTCAGCCCATCCAGCAAGGTGTAGGTGAAGAGACCGTTGCCCCTGTATCCGTCCAAAGCCGTCTGCTTGTCGCTGGCCGAGGCGTAGATATGAAGTCCCATCTTTTTGGCAAGCACCGACATTCTTGCATCGTAGAGGCCGCTGACGATGGTATCGACGCCACCGGCATGGCAGGTGTCGAAGATGAAGAGTTGGGAAAGAGACTTGATCTTCTTGGAAGCCTCCACGATCTCGTTTGAACTGATCATGTTCGAATCTCCCACCCATCCGTTGTAGTCATGGGTGAGGATGTAATACTGGTTTTGCAACAGGATCCCGTGACCGGCCACAAAAAGGATGAATCCGTCCTGAGGCTTGATCATGGTCGAGAGTTTATTCATTTTTTCTATTATCTTGGCCTTTGTCGCCCGCTCATCCGTAAGTAGATCATAGTGAATGTTTTTAGGTTTATAGAGGGTCGCGGCCTGGGTCTTGAGCCTGTTCTCTATGTCCTTGGCATCCTTCATGGCATACTTGAGATTCACCGAATTGTCCTTGTATCGGTCGATGCCGACTGCCAAGATGTGTAGGCGAGGGTTTTCTGTCTTGGCACTGGAGTTGAACCTGATGGTTTTCATATAGCTTTGGACGGTATTGCCTTTGTTAAACGCGGAGACACTGACCTCGTTTTCTCCTGAGACGGCGTCTACTTCCATGCAGTCTGCAAAGACATTCCCCTTGGGTTTGTTGGATATGGGAACAGCTTCGGTGACACCTTTGACAAGGACGCTCCTCATATCCGCATAGATTGCATTGCTGTTCAGGGAGGCCAGCCGCATCTTCTCAGCAGCAGCTGACTTTGCTGCTTCCCGGTAGTATCCATCCGACTGAATCAACTTGCCGTTGTGAAATAATCTGACCTCGCCAATGCCGCCGCCCATGTTCTTCACCCGGTAGCATACTTTCGACTTCTTCCCGCCGGTGTCCTTGGGTGTGTTCGTAAAATCAGTGGCAGGAGGCGGGTTCTTGATTGCATCCTCGATGGTAACCGTAACCAGGCCGCTGATATCATCGCCGTTCAGTTTGGCCGTCACGATGTCCGGTCTGTAGAATACGTCATAAAACTGATCGATCCCGTATACCCGGATTCCCTGTCTGACGTTGAGGTATTCATGGCCTTTGAGTGACGAATTGTAATATCCTTCGGGAGTGATGACGATCCATTCACCATCATTGAAACCAACCATCGTGCAGATTTCTGCACCGGTAACCATATTCCAAATCTTTGTTGTTCCATTGGTGCATCCCGACAAAGCGTATTTGCCGTCAGGGCTGAATCCGACGGAAGTGATGACACCCAAATGCCCGAGAAATTTCTTGATCTCTCTACCGGTTGATACGTCCCAGAGCCTGACGCTTTTGTCCGAAGTCCCCGACAGCGCAAATCTGCCGTCCGGACTGAAGGCCAGGGCTCCAATGCTCCCGAAACGCCCCTTGAATACCCTCACCTTCTTCCCCGTGGAAACCTCCCAGAGGTTTATCGCATCCATGACACTGTCTGAGAGTGCATAACGCCCATCGGGGCTGAAGGTGACATGATGTGATCCGGGTGAACTCTTGTAAAATTTAATGATCTCTTTTCCGGTGGACACGTCCCAGAGCTGAGCACCGTCCGCGCTTCCTGACAGAACATATTTCTCATCCGGGCTGAAAACGACAGAACCAAAGCCTGTAGCGCCTGCAGCCGGGTTTTCTATTTTTTTCAGTTCCCTGCCTGTCTCTCTCTCCCAGAGCCTGACCGTGCGGTCCCAGCTCCCTGAAAGCACATGACGGCCGTCGGGGCTGAAGGCTACGGAACTGACGGCATCTCTGTGCCCCTGAAATGTTCTCAGCTCTTTTCCTGTTGAGACTTCCCACAGCTTCATGTTTTTGTCTGAACCTCCCGTGACGGCAGAACGCCCGTCCGGGCTGACGGCAAGGGAGTTGATGGAACCCGAATGGGCCTTTACGGCGTAAACCGCCCTGCCGGTCTGCGCGTCCCAAAGATGGAGGAATTCACCGTTGCCGGTCAGGGCCTGCTTCCCATCCGGGCTGAAGACCGCCGATCGAATACCGTCTGAGTAACCCTGAAATGTTCTGGCTGCTTTCCCGGTTTTCACGTCCCAGAGCTTGACTGTCCGGAAATGGCTGCTGTCTTCACTTCCCGATATTGCGTATTTCCCGTCCGGGCTGAAGGCAACGCCGCTGACGACGGAAAAATCGGCTGTAACGCTGCCGATTTCCCTGCCGGTGGACACTTCCCAGCGCTTGATCACCTGATCAATGCTGGCCGAAAGGATGTATTTCCCGTCCGGGCTGAAGGCCACGGAAATAACGCCTGCCGCATGTCCCAGGAGCGTCGCGATGTTCCCCCCGGTTGACACATCCCATAACCTGACGGTTTTGTCCGGGCTTCCTGAAGCTGCATATGTCCCGTCCGTGCTGAAAGCGACGGAGAAAACCGCATTCGAATGACCGCCCAGGATACGCAAGGTCCTGCCGGTCGGTACATCCCAAAGCCTGGCAGTTCTGTCCGCGCTGCCGGACAGCGCGTAGCGGCCGTCGGGACTGAATTTCAGGGAAATGACGGGCCCCGAGTGCCCCCGAAGATTTCTGATGGTGTTGCCCGTCGATACATCCCAGAGCCTGATATCGTTCGTCTGATCGCTGGCCGATAATACGTGCCGGCCATCGGGGCTGAAGGTGAAAGAATCGGCTTCACCCGGGACACTTCTTATTTCTTTGCCCGTGGCCGTTTCCCAGAGTTTGAAATCACCGGCGCCTCCGGAGAGAAGAAACCGACCATCCGGACTGAAAACGGCTGCTTTGGCATATTGATGTCCGGCGATCGTCCGGATCTCCCTGCCGGTCGATGCTTCCCAAAGGATGATGTTGTTATCCCCGCTCAGGGTGACCGCATATCTTCCATCATGGCTCCAGGCAACCGATTTGGCGTAATCCGAATGCCCCATCTGCACGAAAATATCCACGTCATTGCCGGCGTTGGATTCCCCGGAGGACACAATCAAGGCAAGGATCACGAGAATGGCCGGCAGAAGGAGATTCTGTTTCATAGGCAATCCGTGATTTCTGACATCCGCATGTGGAATTGTTCGAAGAAGAGACACTATTTGACAGAGCGCACGGGAAGCGCCCGGCCGAGGACATCAAGCGCCTGGGGATAGAAGCCCTTGGCTCCGCCCCCAAAATCAACCATATTGGCCCGGGCACTACGGCCGGTGCCCTCAATTCCCTGGGCCCACGGGGAATAGCAGGTTATCCTGATCAAGTCCGTAACAACATAAACGACTTCCTTGTCGTAACTCGCATCACATGGCGCCATGCGCGGTTTGCTGCGGTCGAACAGGGTGACCAGCTCATCCTGCGTCGGCATCCGCCAGTCGGCATAGCCGCCCCCTCGATAACTCTCGCAGTATTTCTTGGCATCGGCCCAGTTGATCCTTTTTCCATTGTCCTTCGCTGCCCACATCAGGTTTGTCTTCGTGTCGAGGACCGTTCCGTCGTCGTAGGCGATGAACCGGCCGTCCCTCTTGATTTCATTTCCCGCCGGAGAGTGATTGGGGACTACCAAGATAAATGCAACACACAACAGCACGATACCCATGTGAACAGCCTTCATGGATGCATCCTCCTTTGGACAAGTTGGTGCGATTATACATCTGCCTCCAATGGAGGGGAAGAGGCCTTCAAGGCGGATCCGGCCCCCGGGAGTTGCTCCCGGGGGCCATCGGCTGCAGAGGGCGCTTCAGGGCGCGAAGCCCCGCTCGGGGATGTCCAGCATGGACAGGTCCTCACTCCGGATGGATTTCGCCGCCGCACCGACCTCCGGGAGGACGTGCTTGATGAAGAAGCGGGCCGCCGCGATCTTCCCGGTGTAGAAGGCCGCCTCCGGGTCTTCCTCGATCCAGGCGGACTTTGCCGACGGCTCCGCACCGACCCCCGCCGCCGCGGCCAGGGCGGTCCGCTTCCCCTCCGCCACGCCGGCCCCCCAGAGGAGGAGCCACCCCATGACGGCCTTGCCCATGAGCAGCAGGAACGGGTAGGCGTTGCCCACGGGGATCATGTACTTCCCCGCCTTCGCCGAGGAGGCGAAAAACATCGCCAGCTCCGCCAGCTTGTTCACCGCCTCCTGGACGTCCTCCGCCAGGTCCCCCAGCATCTCGTGGTTCCGGTACTCCCCGACGGTCTTGGACATCTCCCCGAGGAGGCTCATGAAGTAGAGGCCCTTCTTCATGCCGAGCTTCCGCCCCACCAGGTCCAGGGCCTGGATGCCGTTGGTCCCCTCCCAGATGGAGGCGATCTTCAGGTCCCGCAGGAACTGCTCGACGGGGTACTCGGAGCAGAACCCGTAGCCGCCGTAGACCTGGATCGCCGTCTCGGTGACCCGGAAGGCCGAGTCGGAGGTGTAGGCCTTGCAGATGGGTGTCAGGACCTCGATCATGCCCCGCCAGGTCTCCCGGGCCGCCTCGTCGTCGTCGGACCGGAACCGGTCGGCCAGGAGGGCCGTGTAGTAGACGAGCATGCGGATCCCCTCCACGTGGGCCTTCATCCACAGGAGCATGCGCCTGACGTCGGCGTGGCGGATGATGGGGACCCGGGGGGCCTCGGGGTTCCTCATCTCCTCCAGGGAGGAGCCCTGGAGCCGCTCCCGGGCGTACCGGACGGCGTGGAGGTAGGCGGCGGAGCCCACCGCCAGGGACTGGATGCCAACGCCGATGCGGGCCTCGTTCATGAGCTGGAACATGACCCTCATGCCGCTCCGCTCCTCGCCCAGGAGCTCGGCGTAACAGTTTCCCTCGTCCCCGAAGGACAGGACGCAGGTGGCGCTCCCGTGGAGGCCCATCTTCTCCTCGATGGCGGTGACGGCGTAGTCGTTCCGCCGCCCCAGGGAGCCGTCGTCGTTCACCAGGAACTTGGGCACCAGGAAGATGGAGATCCCTCCCGTCCCCGGTGGGTCGCCCTCGATGCGGGCCAGGACTGGGTGGATGATGTTCTCCACGAGGTCGTGGTCCCCGCTGGTGATGAACTGCTTGGTGCCGGTGATGCGGAACGTCCCGTCGGGCTGCCGGAAGGCCCTCGTCTTGATGTTTCCCACGTCGCTCCCCGCGTCGGCCTCGGTGAGGCACATGGTGCCCCCCCAGGTCCCGGCGTACATCCTGTCCATGTAGCGCTGCTTCTGGTCCTCCGTCCCGTAGACCTCGATCAGGTGGGCCGCCCCCTGGGTCAGGTAGGGGTAGGACAGGAAGGCGTCGTTGTGGACGAACCACTCCTTGGCGGCCACCTCCATGATCAGCGGGAAGCCCTG
>JBFYXW010000181.1:0-8863 GCA_041310335.1 Syntrophaceae bacterium
GATGGTGGAAGCCGTCCGGACCCTCGAGAAGGCCATGGGCGACGGCTGCAAGGGCTGCATGCCCTGCGAGACGGGAGGACTGGTCCACGGGCGCCGGAGTATTTACGCCGCCCGGGACCTGGAGGCGGGACGCATCCTGGCGCGGGACGACATTGCCATCGTCCGGCCCAACCTGGGGGAGCTGAAGCCCCGGGATTGGAAGCAGGTGGTCGGCTCCCGGCTGAAGCGGGACGTGGCGGGTGGCCACCCCCTCCGCTGGGCCGACCTGGACACGCCATGACCCGCCTTGCCGACGTCCTGATCTGTACGGAGGCCTCCCCGGCCATCGGCCACGGTCACGTCATGCGCTGCCTGGCCCTGGCGGACGAGGCCCGGCGACGGGGAATGCACGTCCGCTTCTCACCCCGGGATCCCTACGCCGCCGGTCTCCTCCGGGAAGCCGGCGAGACGGGGTTTGCCGGTTCGGATCAGGCGGCCCGATTCGTCATCCGGGACTACCGCGACGGCAGCCCCCGGGAGGAGGTGGAGGACCAGCGGGCCCGCGGCTCGACGGTCCTCCTGCTGGACGAACTGGGCCCCGCCCGGACGGTAGCCGACGCGGTCTGCGACGCCTTCATGACGGAAGAGCGGGCCCGGCCCCTTCCGCACGGGGAGGGGACCCGCTACCTTTACGGCCTGGCCTACGCCCCCCTTCATGGCCGGTTTCGCGAGGTCCACGCCGCCGCGGAGCCGGGCCGCGGAGAGCGGACCCGGCTGTTCGTTTCCTTCGGCGGCGCCGGTGCGGCCGCCGTGACCCTTCGTTTCGTCAAGGCCTTGAACCGGGCCGGGTTCCGCGGTCCCGCCACGGTCGTCACCGGCGGCTCCCCGGAGGAGACGGAACGGGTCCGCGGTGTCCTGGGGGGATGGGAGGACACGGTTACCCTGGGTCGGGTCCGGGAGATGGTCCGGAAGATGGCTCCCTGCGACCTCGTGGCGACGAAGATGGGGGTGACGGTCCTGGAGGCCTTCTGCCTCGGCCTGGGATGCCTGCTTCTCGAGCCCTCGCCGGCCCATGTCCGGCTCCAGGAGGCGCTGGCGGCGGCCTACGCGGGCTGGCCGGCCGTGGAACTGGGCCTTGAGGAGACGGCGGACTGCCCGGCGGCAGCCCGCCGCACCCGGACTCTCCTGGCAGACCGCCCGGCCCTCGGCCGGATGGGTGCCCGGGGAGCAGACCTCGTAGACGGTCGGGGGGCGGAAAGGATCGTCGGTGCGCTCCTGTCTCTCGAGCCCTGAGGGGGCGTCCATGGCGGAGAGCGCGGGGTCCTTCCGGGAGGTGGACCGTGGAAACGCCTGACTGCCCCGTCTGCGCCGGCAGCCGGCACCGGGACGTGTGGACCCACGCCTCCGGGACGGCCCACGGCCTCTGCCTGGACTGCGGCCACGCCTACCTGACGCGGCGCCGTCCCCTCCGGGAGATCCTCGAGAGCTACCGGGAATATCGGCAGAGCTACCCCGGGGCATACCTCCTGAACCGGTCCAACCCCCTCTTCGCCCTGGCAGAGCGCAGGAAGGCGACCCTAGAGGGTCTGGCCGGCCGTCCTCTCCGGTCCCTCCTGGAGGTGGGCTGCGGATACGGACACTTCCTGGGGCTCTGGGAGGAGGTCCCCGTCACCGTGGGGATCGAGCCCTCCCGGGACCAGGCGGCCTTTGCCCGCCGCTCCTTCCGGATCGGAGAGGTCCGGGAAGCCGCCTTCGAGGACCTGGAAATGGAGACCTGGGACACCGCCGGGGAGGGGTTCGACGCGGTGGCCTCGTTCCACGTCCTAGAGCACCTGGCGGACCCGGCACGTTTCGCCGCCTTCGCCCACCGCGTCCTGCGGGAGGACGGATGGCTTTACCTGGCCGTTCCCGACCTGTACACACTCCACCCGGACCTGATCGAGCTGTTCTTCCTCTGCCGGAATTGGCATGTCCAGACCTTCACGGCCGAATCCCTGGCGGACCTCCTCCGGCGGGGGGGCTTCGAGGTCCTGACGGTCGAGGAGGAAGAGCCCAGCGCCATGCTCCGGAGCAGCGTGGCCGTCCTGGCGCGCAAGACCGGCGGGACCGCGGGCGGTGGCCCCGGCCCGGGTGACCCGGAGCGGGTGGAGAGGGCCCTCCGGAGGTTTCACGGCCGCCTGGAGGCGGGCCTCGCGTCGGTGCGGTGCAACCTGGAGGACCGCTGGCAGCGGGGGAAGCGCATCGCCGTCTACGGCGGCGGCATTCACACCCGGGCGCTTCTGGAACTGGCAGGGGTTTCCCCGTCCTGGGTATGCGCCGTCATCGACGACGACCCGGCGAAGGCGGGGACGGCCGTCGAGGGAGTCCCGGTGTCGGACTTTGCGTCCGCCCTCCGGAGGGGAATCGACGGGATTGTCGTCTCCTCCCTGGGCTCGGAGGACGCCATCCTGGAGCGCCTGGAGACACGGCCGGATCTGGAGGGGATCGAAATCATCGGGATCTACAGGGACTGGATGGAAGGGGATCCGCCGTATGCAGAGGGCGGCCCGGTCCGATCACGGAAGGACTGAAAAGGAAACGGGATGAAGAAAGAGAAACGATATGTACTCATCATCGGCGCCGGCGACCTGGTTCTGCCGGCTTACCGCATCGCCCGGGAAGAGTTGGACCTGGGCACCATCGCCTTCGACTACAACCCGAAAGCGCCCGCCATGGAGTATGCCGACGTGGCCCTGCCGGTGAGCACGAAGGATGTAACCGCGGCCGTCAAGGCGGCGAGGGACCTGAGCCGCCGCTATCCCCTCGCCGGCGTCTTCACCGCCGGCGCGGACGTGGAGATCACGGTCGCCGCCCTGGCGGAGTCCCTGTCCCTCCCGGGGATTCCTGTGGAGGTGGCCCAGCGGTGCAACGACAAGCTCCTGATGCACCGACACCTGGACTCCGTGGGATTCGTGGAAAAGGCCCGCTACCGGGTGGTCCGCACCGCCGGGGAGGCCCTCGATGCGGCCCGGGACGTTGGTCTCCCCTGCGTCCTCAAACCCCTGGACAACTGCGCATCCCGGGGAGTTCAGCGGGTAGAGGAGTCCTCTCTGGTGGAGGACGCCTACGAACTGGCGGTTTCCTTCAACGGCACCCGCGGGGGGGAGATCCTCGTGGAGGAGTGCCTGGAAGGGTCCAAGCACACCGTGGAGATGCTGGCCTGGAATGACCGCTGGCACCTCCTGTCCATCATCGACACGCACTACATCTCGCCCCGCTGGCCCTGCGAGACGGGGCTCAACACGACGACCCAGACGCGGTCTATGCAGGAGCGGATGTTCCGGTTCTCCGAGCAGGTCGCCCGGCAGATCGGCGTGGATTTCAGCGCCCACAAGGTGGACGTGAACATCGGCACCGACGAGTCCATCCGGATGATCGAGTTGACGGCCCGCCTGTCCGGAGGGTTTCACTGCCAGTACGCCTCGCCCTTGGCTTTCGGGAGCCACGACATCCGTGCGGCCCTGCGGCTTTCCGTCGGCGATGACCTGGATCCGGAAGACATCCGGCACCGCTGGGAGCGGGGTGCCGCGGTGCGGGCCGTCTTCCCGAAGCCGGGCCGCATCGTGTCCGTCGCGGGCGTCGAGGAGGCGCGCCGGATGCCTGGCGTGGCGGAGGTCTTTGTGTGGCGGGGAGTGGGCGACACCGTCGGGCCCTATTGCAATTCGGCGGACCGCCCGGCCTTCGTCATCGCAGGGGGCGAAACGACCCGCGAGGCGGTGGAAAATGCCGAGCGGGCGAGGGACCGCATCCGTATCGAGACCGCTTGAGGCAGGTGTCCATGGAACCCTATTCCGTCATCGTCCAGGCAGGGCCCGACGAGATCCTCCACGCCCGTGAACCGCATGACCTTGTCTTCGGGTTTCTCCGGAGGTGGCCGTCCGTCGGGGACGTCCTCGTGGCGCTCCCGGACATGGAGGGGGCGGCCGAAGCGGCCGGGAAACTCTCGTCCTGGGGGATCCGGGCCTTCCTCGGCGACCCCTACAATGTGTGCCGGCGTCTCCTGGCAGCCCAGGCAGAAATGGCCGCGCAGGCCTTCAACGTCCGGCTCCTGGCCATCTGGAAGCACGCGGACCTCCACTACGTCGACCGCCTGGTGACGGCCATGCGCGAAGAGCCGGCGGACCTGGCGGCCCCACCGCGGGACTTCGACGTCACCCTCGCCGCCGACGTCGCCTCCCTGGAGGCGGTCGAGCGGATCGCCGGGATTGGGGGAGACTCGCAGGAGGCCCTCCGGGCCCGCTTCAACCCCTGGGGCTACATGGAGATGCACCCGGAGTCCTTCCGGGTTCGCTACATCGAGCCGGCGCCCCGCTACGGCGGTGACCGGGTCCGGGAGATCCTGGGGGACGGGCGGTGCCACCCGGAGAACGAGTTCTTTGGGCGCCAGTACCAGGGATCCCGGTACCATTTCCTGGCCCCCCGGATCCCTGCCGGGCAGAGGATTCTTGACATCGCCTGCGGATCCGGTTTCGGATCCGCCCTGCTGGCCGAGCGGGCGGACGTCGTCGTGGGAGTCGACTACCTCGAGGAGTACGTCGCCAGGGCCCGGGAACGTTATCCAGAAGGCCCGCGCCTCCGTTTTCTTGCCGGCGATGGCCAGCAGTTCCGGTACGAAGGGGGTGCTGGGTGGTTCGACCTCGCCGTAAGCCTCCACACCCTGGAGCACGTGCCCGACGACAGCGCCATGCTGGCTGCCCTCCGCATGAATCTGCGCCCCGGCGGACGCCTGATCCTGGAGGTGCCGATCCTCATGGACAGGCCCCTGGGCGTTCCGATCAACCCCTACCACCTCCGGGAATACCGCCGGCAGGAGATCCTCGACCAGGTCCGGGAGGCGGGCTTCCGGATCGACGAGCGGGTCGGCGGATGTCGGGAGTTTTACGGCCGGGAAGAACAGGCCCGGGACTCCCTCCAGATCTGGGCCACCCGCATGGACTGAGCGCTCTCCATGAAGAACCTTCACCTGTTTGTCTTCTTTCACCTGAACCTGATGTATTCCTCCATCGAGGAGGAGCAGAGGACCACCGTGGTTCGGGACTGCTACGGCCCCCTGCTGGACCTCCTGGAGGGAGGTTCCGTGCCGATGGCCATCGAGATCCCGGGGGTCACCCTCGAGATTTTGGCGGACCTCGATTCCGCCTGGATCGGACGGCTGAAACGCCTCATCGGGGCGGGCCGATGTGAACTCATTGGCAGCGGCTACACCCAGTTGATCGGTCCCCTCGTCCCGGCCCTGGTGAACCGGGCGAACCTCCGCCTGGGACACGAAGTCTACGAGCGGCTCCTGGGAATTCGGCCCACCCTCGCTCTCGTGAACGAGCAGGCCTATTCATCGGGGATGGTGCCCCATTATCTGGACGCCGGCTACCGGGCCCTGATCATGGAGTGGAACAACCCCTTCCGGACCCACCCGGATTGGGACCCGGAGTGGCGGTACCTGCCCCAGAGGGCCGTCGATCCCTCGGGGGAGCGGTCCATTCCCGTCCTCTGGAACAACTCCATCGTCTTCCAGAAATTCCAGCGCTACGCCCACGGGGAAATGGACCGGGAGGAGTATCTCCGCTACCTGGGGCAGCATGCCGGCGGGCGGCCCCGGGTCCTGTGCCTCTACGGGAACGATGCGGAAATCTTCGACTTCCGCCCCGGCAGGTACCACACGGAGGCGGTCCCGTGCGGCGAATCCGAGTGGAAGCGCATCGGGCACATTCTGGAATGCATCGCAAGGGACGAAGCATGCCGGTTCCTTCTCCCTGCCGAGGCGCTTCGTTTCCTCGGGGAAAACGAGGCGGGAAACATTCTGGACCTGTCGTCGCCGGAAGAGCCCATCCCGGTGAAGAAGCAGGTGAAGTACAACATCAACCGCTGGGGGATCACCGGGAGGGACGACCTGGGCGTCAACACGGCCTGCTGGCGGATCTACGAGCAGCTTCGCCGGCTGCCCTCTGCGGACGATACGCTCTGGAGGGAGCTTTGCTACCTCTGGAGCAGCGACTTCCGAACCCACATCACCGACCGGCGGTGGAACGCCTTCCGGGACCGTCTTCTGGCCCTGGCAAACCGGGTGAGCGGGGACAAA
Source organism: Syntrophaceae bacterium (assembly GCA_041310335.1). GTDB lineage: Bacteria > Desulfobacterota > Syntrophia > Syntrophales > PHBD01 > PHBD01. The sequence continues at coordinate 6,095 of JBFYXW010000181.1, forward strand.
CCCCGGGTGGCCCCGCCTGCCCTGCCTACCTGGGTGAATCGACCGGCACCGGCGTCGGTGACGCGAATCGGTCGCCTCCTCTGCGTGGAGGCGGGATCGATCCGGCTGGTTCTGAACCTGGCGCGCGGCCTGGCGGTCGATTCACTGGCCTTCCTGGACACGAGTCCCCGGCCCCTTTGCGGGACCCTGGATCACGGGTATTACGACGACATCCGCTATGGGGCCGACTTTTACACGGGGCACGTAGTCTTCGAAACCCCGGGGCGCTCCCGGATTACCGACCTCGGCCCTGTCGAGCCCGCATGGGAGACTCCCGGGGACGGTTCGGTGCGGATTTGGGGAAGGGTTCCCACGCCACTGGGCGAGGTGGTCAAGGAGATCACCGTGGCGCCGGCGGAGAACCGCGTGGGATTCGCCTTCGAGCTCCACTGGCCCCTCCTTCCCGTCGGTTCCCTCCGAATCGGTGCGATCACGTTCCACCCCGAGGCATTCGATCCCCATTCCCTGTACTATGCGACCCACAATGGGGGGGACACACTGGAAACGTTCTCCTTGGTCGGACATCGCGTCCAGCATGGAGATGCGGCTTCCTTCCTCGTTTCCGCCAGGCAGGCCCTCGGGATGACGGAGGGCACAGTCGTGGTAGGCGACCGGGAGCGGAGGCTCACCGTGACCATAAACCGGAAACGGGCCGCTGTCCTTGGGCAAGTCACCTTTGATCCCGTGGGGGAATCCTATTTTCTCCGCCTCGTTTTTTCCGCCCGGGAAATGGACGAGACGAGCCGCCCCCTCGCGCTTTCGGAACCTCTCCGCTGCAGCCTGTCCTTGCGCGGAGAGCGTGCCTCCAATATTTCTCAAGAAGGAAAAAACCCATGAACATCCTGTTGATCAACGTGTCTTTGCGCCCCCTCTCACCCGTGAAGATGTTTCCCGTGGGTCTGGGATACATCGCCACGGCCATGAAGAGGGCCGGCTACGCCTTTGACCTTTTGGACATCGACGCCTACCGCTATTCCGACGAGGAGGTGGAGCGACGCATCCGCTGCAAGAGATACGACGTCGTCTGCCTGGGGTGCATCGTCACGGGGTACCGCATCGTCCGTGATCTCGCGGCCGTCGTCCGGTGCCACCACCCCGGAGCCCTGATCGTCGCGGGCAACACCGTGGCCTCGTCCGTCACGGACACCCTCCTTGGCCGCACCGAAGTGGACGTTGCTGTCCTGGGCGAAGGAGACGAAACCATTGTCGATATTCTTGGGACCGTGGAGAAGGCGGGAGACCTGGAGGACGTCCGGGGGATCTGCCTCCGGAGGGAGGGGCGGATCGTACGGACCGCCCCCCGGCCGCCCATCCGGGACATTTCCACCCTGCCCTTCATTGACTTTTCCCTCTTCGACGCGGAGCTCTACATCACCAACGCATCCACCTATGTCTCGGACCCGTTGCCTGTTCCGAGGGAGGAGGTTCGGCTGCTCCCCGTCAACACGGCCCGGGGGTGCGTCGCCCATTGCACCTTCTGCTACCACGTCTTCGACGGGATGCCGTACCGCTTCCGCAGCGTGGAGAACATCGTCAGGGAGGTGCGGGAGCTGGTCGACCGCTACGCCATCAACTACGTGGGGTTCAGCGACGAGCTGACCTTCTTTTCCAAGAAGCGGGCCCTGGAGTTCTCCGAGGCCATCATCCGGAGCGGGCTGCGCTTCTGGTGGGTGATCAATTGCCGCGGGGACCTCTTCGACCGGGAGGAGGACATCGAGACCATCCGGAAAATGAGGGAGGCGGGCTGTATCTCCGTGGGCTACTCCCTGGAATCCTCGGACCCGGGGATCCTCCGGGCCATGAACAAGAAGATCACCGCGGAGGACTTCTCCCGGCAGACACAGCTGTTTCACCGGGCGGGGATGCCGGTTGTCACAAGCCTGGTCCTGGGCTACCCCCAGGAGACGCCGGAGACCATCCGCGCCACCTTCGACTGCTGCATCGAAAACCGCATCTATCCGTCCAGCGGCTACCTCCTGCCCCAGCCCGGCTCGAAAATGTATGATTATGCCCGGGAGCACGGATTCATTCGGGACGAGGAGGAATACCTCCTCCTCATGGGGGACCGCCAGGACCTGCGGGTCAACATGACCACCATGACCGACGAAGAGTTCGAGCGCCATGTCCTGGAGGGGCTCAAGCGCTGCAACACGATCCTGGAGGTCGGTCTCGACGAGGACAACCTCATCAAGACCCAGTACTATCGGGCGAAGGACAAGGTCCTGGAGACCTGATGGTCGACGACATCCGGCAGGCCGTCGAGCTGATCGGAAACGCCGAGGAGGCGTTTCCCGTCGACCGGTGGACCGCCGACGGCCTTCACCTCTGGCCCGTCGTCCGATTCCAGGCCTACTTCGCCCTGCGGAACCAGCTCATCATGCGGCTCCACCCGACGGGTGAGAAGCGCCTCACCAAGGTTTCCAGGCTGGCGGGGGAGGCGCAGCGGAACTACCTGCGCTATCTCTCGTCCCGCCTCCGCGACGCCCGGAGCGAGGCCCGCCCCCGCGGTCCCGTGGACGCCGTCTTCCTGGGGGACCAGGTGTCCCGCGTCCTCGTGGACGGCCTCTGGTACGACCGCCTCTGCGACCCCCTCGCCGACGCCCTCCTGCAGCGGGGGCGGACCTGCTTCCAGCTGGACCCGAACCACGAGTACCGGGTGCCCCGCTTCCGGCCGTCCATGTACATCCGGCCCCACCTGGAATGGGCGTGGATCCGGCGGCGGATGACGCA
>JBFYXW010000182.1:0-5420 GCA_041310335.1 Syntrophaceae bacterium
GACACTTGCCCTCGCAGTTCCGCCACCAGGTGGTTGATGTTTTCCCCCAGGAGCTTCACCTCGTCGGGTCCCCGGACGATGAGCGTCCCCGTTGTTTCCCCCCGGCGAAGCCGGTCGGTGAAGAGCTCCATCTCCCGGATCGGGGAGGCGAAGCGCCAGGAGAAGAACGCCGCGAGAACGAACGAGGCGGCCAGGGCCAGGAGCCCCGTGACGAGCAGCGATTCCTGGAGCCTCTTCAGGGATGCCCCGACCTCCGTCAACGGCAGGGCGAGGCGGACGTAACCGGTATCCCCGGCAGCGCTCTGGATGGGGAGGGCCACGTAGAGCATGTCCACGCCCAGGGTCTGGCTGAAACGGACCGCCTTTCCCATTCCCCGGATCCGCGCCTCCTGGATCTCCGGCCGGTGAAGGTGGGTTTCCCGGATCCCGGCCTGCATGCTCGAATCGGCGAGGACCTTCCCCGCCGTGTCGACCACGGTGACGCGGGCCCCGGTGATTTCTGCCAGGGTGGTCACCTGGCGGACGACCTGCTCGCGGGATTCAAGGTCGACGATCCGCGCGTAGGCGGTCAGCATCACCTCGTTCCGCTCCAGGGCGGCCTCCCGGATCTGCCGGCCCACCAGGACGTAGACCATCCCGAAGGTGATCAGGACGATGGCCAGGTAGGTAGCGAGGATCCGGAGGAAGAGCCTGTTCTTCATCAACGGTTCCCGTCGTCGGTGTGGGGGTACTGGTGGCGGACGCTCTGGCCCGACACCATGTAGATGACCATGTCGGCGATTCCCTTTGCGTGGTCGGCGATCCGTTCCAGGTTCTTGGAGATCTGCATGATCAGAAGGGCCCGGTGAATCGTCCGGGGGTCCTCCATCATGAAGGTGAGGAGTTCCCGGAAAATCTGGTCGTTCAGACAGTCCACCGTGCTCTCCACGCGGCGGACCTCGTCGGCCAGCGGAATGTCTTCCCGGACGAGGGCGTCCAGGCTGTTCTGGATCATCCCCCGGGTCATCTCGGCCATCCGGGGCAGGTCGATGTAGGGCTTGAGCTGGGGCTCGTCGTTGAGAAAGATGGCCTTCTGGGCGATATTGACGGCCATGTCTCCGATCCGCTCCAGGTGTCCGTTGATCTTGATGGCCGTGGTGATGAACCGCAGGTCCCTTGCGGCGGGCTGCCGCAGGGCCAGCAGGCGGATGCACTTCTCCTCCACCTCCATGTCCAGGGCGTCGATCCGGTCATCCTCGGCGATGACCCGCCGCGCCAGCGCCGTGTCCCGTTCCAGGAGGGATGCCATGGCCTGCTCGATGGCCTTCTCCGTGAGGGCTCCGATGAACAGCAGGCCCTGCTTGACCGCCGAGAGTTCCCGCTCGTAATGGCTGCTGGTGTGCCGCTTCTCCTCCATGCCCGCGCTCCTTCTCAGCCGAACCGGCCGGTGATGTAATCTTCCGTCTGCTTCACGTCGGGTTTTGTGAAGATCTTCTCCGTCACGTTGAACTCGATCATCCTGCCCAGGTAGAAGAACCCCGTGAAGTCCGACACGCGGGCCGCCTGCTGCATGTTGTGGGTGACGATGATGATGGTATACGTCTTTTTCAGCTCTTCGATCAACTCCTCGATTTTGGCCGTGGAGATGGGGTCCAGGGCCGAGGTCGGCTCGTCCATGAGGAGGATGTCCGGCTTCATCGCCAGGGCCCGGGCGATGCAGAGCCGCTGCTGCTGCCCGCCGGAAAGCATCATGGCCGACTGGCCGAGGATGTCCTTCACCTCGTCCCAGAGCACGGCCTGCCGGAGGCTCTGCTCCACCAGGGCCTCCAGGTCTCCCTTGCCGCTGACCCCGGAGAGGCGCGGTCCAAAGATGATGTTGTTGAAGATCGACTTCGGGAAGGGGTTGGGTTTCTGGAAGACCATGCCGATCCGCCGCCGGACCTCTACGGGGTCCACCTCCGGGTCGTAGATGTTGCGGCCCTCGAAGAGGATCCGGCCCTCCACCCGCGTCCCGTCGATCAGGTCGTTCATCCGGTTCAGGAGGCGCAGCAGCGTGGATTTGCCGCATCCCGAGGGGCCGATCAGAGCCGTCACGCGGTTCGTTTCGAAGTCCATCGTGACGTCCGTCAGGGCCCGGAACGCCCCGTAGTAGAAGTTGACGTTTTCCGCCCGGATGATAATCCGGTCTTCCCGTTTCGCCATTTCGCTCTCCTGCTGGGAAAATAAATCGGATTTATTGGTGCGGCGCAAAAATAAATCCGATCTATTTTGGGGTGCGGTTATTACCATTTCTTTTTCCTGCGGATGGTCCTCCGGATGAGGATGGCCACCAGATTGATCCCGAGCACGAGCATCATCAGGACGAGGACCGTTCCATACTGGAGCGGACGGGTCTCGTCGATGTTCGTCCCCGCCGTGGCCAGCACGTAGATGTGGTAGGGCAGGGCCATGACCTCGTCGAAGATGGACGTGGGCAGCTTGGCGGTGAAGAACGCCGCCGCGGTGAACATGATGGGCGCCGTCTCGCCGGCCGCCCGCCCCAGGCCGAGGATGGAGCCCGTCAGGATGCCCGGCAGGGCCGCCGGCAGGACGATGCGCAGGATCGTCTGCCACTTGGAGACGCCCAGGGCCAGGGAGGCCTCCCGGAAGGTCTGCGGAACGGACTTGAGGGCCTCCTCGGAGGCGCCGATGATGGTCGGCAGGATCAGGAAGCCCAGCGTCAGGGCTCCCGCCAGGATCGAGGACCCGAATTGGAGGAAAACGACGAAGAAGCCCAGCCCGAAGAGCCCGAAGACCACCGACGGCACCCCTGCGAGGCAGTTGACGCCGATGCGGATGACCCGGATGACGGGCCCCTGCTTCGCGTATTCCGTCAGGTAGATCGCCGAGACGACCCCCAGGGGGAGCCCCACCAGGATCGCCCCGGTCGTCAGGTAAAGGGTCCCCAGGATGGCCGGGAAGATCCCGCCCTTGGTCATGGCGTCCCGGGGCGGCTGGGTGACGAACTCCCAACTCAGCGCGCCGGCGCCCTGGTACAGGATGTAGGCGAGGATGCCCCCCAGGGCCAGGGCGAGGGCGAAGGCGGACAGCCGCACGAGGCCGAAGAACAGGCTCTGCCGGAAATACCGGTATTTCATGGCTGCCGTGGTCATAGCGTACCCGAGCCGACCTCCTTGAACTTGTTGGAGATGTAGTCGGCCACCAGGTTGAAGGCCAGGGTGATGAAAAAGAGGACGATCCCCGTGGCGAACAGGGCGTGGTAGTGAGGGCTGCGGTAGGGGGTCTCGCCCATCTCCGCGGCGATGCTGGCCGGCATGGGCCGCACCGAGTCGAAGAGGCTCTCGGGGATGGCGGCGGCGCCGCCGGCGACCATCAGGACCACCATGGTCTCGCCGATGGCCCGGGACATGCCGAGGATCACCGCCGTGGAGATCCCCGACAGGGCCGAGGGGATGACCACGCGGGTGATCGTTTCGTAGTTCGTGGCCCCCAGGGCGAAGGAGGCCTCCTTGTACTCCCGGGGGACCGCGTAGAGGGCGTCCTCGGAGATGCTGGCGATGGTGGGGACGGCCATCAGGGCCAGGATCATGGAGGCATTGATGATGTTGAGCCCCGTGGGCAGGTCGAAGGTGTCCTGGAGCCAGGGGGCCACGACGACCATGCCGAAGAAGCCCAGCACCACCGAGGGCAGCCCCGCCAGGAGTTCGACGACGGACTTGAAGAGGTCCTTGAACAGCGGCGGGGCCACCTCGGCGATGTAGACCGCCGTCAGGACCCCGACGGGGATGGCGATCACCGTCGCCAGAACCGTCACGATGACGGAGCCCACGATCAGGGGCCAGATTCCGAACAGGGGCGGGTCGTAGGTGGGGTACCATTCCATGCCGAACAGGAAGTCCGAAACGGAGACCTGCCGGAAGAGGGGCAGTCCCTCCCGGAAGAGGGACAGGACAATCAGCCCCAAAATGAGAATCGAAACCAGTGCAAAGAGGAAGAAGACCGCCCGGATGGCGGTCTCCTTCTGTGTCCGGTTCATCCGCTCTTCCTTATTTCTTCTTGCCCTTCTTGGCCGGGGCGACCGCCTGGGTCGGCACGAAGCCCTGGGCGGCGACGATCTTCTGCCCCTCGGGGCCCTTCACAAAGGCGATGAACTTCGCCGTTTCGCCCCGGGGCTCGCCGTCCGTGTACATGTAAAGCTCCCGGGACATGGGGTACTCCCGGGACATGGCCGTCTGGATGTTCGCAGGGGTGCCGCCCACGGTCAGGGCCTTCACGCTCTTCTTCACGTAGCCGATGCCCAGGTAGCCGATGCTGTAGCGGTTTTTCGAGACGGCGGTGTAGACGGCGCCGCTGGAGGCCAGCATCTGGGCCCGGGGGGAGACCTTGGCCTTCTTCATGACGAAGTGGTCCCAGGACTCGAAGGTTCCCGAGGAGGTGTCGCGGGAGATCATGACGATCTGCATGTCCTTGCCGCCCACTTCCTTCCAGTTGGTGATCTTGCCCTGGTAGATCAGGCTGAGCTGCTCCAGGGTCAGGTCCTTCACGGGGTTCGAGGGGTGGACGACGGGAACGAGGGCGTCGAAGGCCACCACGTGGGCGACGGGCTTGCCCCCCTTCTTCTGGGCCAGGGCGATCTCCTCCTTCTTGATCTCCCGGGACGAGTTCCCGATGTCCGCGGTTTTGTCGATGATGGCCTTGATGCCTTCCCCGGAGCCGCCGCCGGACAGGGAGATCTGGACTCCCTTGTTGGCCTTCATGTAGGCCTCCAGCGCCCCCTGGGCGATGGGCAGGACCGTCGTGGATCCCTTGATGACGATGCTCTCCGCCAGGACGGGGGTGGCCGCCAGGAGCAGGCCCACCAGGATAAGGGACAGCCGCTTCACAATCTTCATTTGTTGGTCCTCCTTAAAATGGGTTGAGTTTGGTCGGGGACCCTATCGAAACATTGTGACAGGAAGATGACAACGGCGTGAACGATTCGTTACGTCTGGATCCTAGGGGGGACTCTGATCGGCAAACCGGTACCCGATTCCCCGGACCGTCTGGATCAGCAGCGGCTTCTCGGGGTTTTCCTCGATGCGGGCGCGCAGGCGCTTGATGTGGACGTCCACCGTGCGGGGCTCGACATAGACTTCGTCACCCCAGACCTGGTCGAGGATCTGTTCCCGGGTGTAGACCCGGCCCGGCTGGCGGGCGAGAAAGGCGAGGAGGCGGAGTTCCTTGGCGCTGAGATCCGCCTGGCGGCCGCCGACGGAGACCTGGCAGGTGGAGAGGTTGATGCGGACCGCTCCCCGCTCCAGGACCTCTTCCGGCGCTTCCGCCCGCTCCGTCCGCCGGCGCAGGACGGCCCGCACCCGGGCGAGGAGTTCCCGGACGCTGAAGGGCTTCGTCACGTAGTCGTCGGCCCCCATCTCCAGGCCCAGCACCCGGTCCATCTCGTC
>JBFYXW010000185.1:0-4000 GCA_041310335.1 Syntrophaceae bacterium
AGGCCCGCCGCAGGGACGGGTCCGAAATCTGGATGTCCGTCATTGCCAGGGCCGTTCGGGACGAGGGCGGCCGAATCACCAGCTACGAAGGGATCGTGCAGGACATCACCCTGAAGAGGCAGGCCGATGAGGAGATTCGCCGCAGCGAGGCGCGTTTGAAGAGCCTGGTACACATCCTACAATATCAGACAGAGTCCATTCAGGACTTTCTGAATTACGCCCTCAACGAGGCGATCGGGCTGACGGGCAGCCGGATCGGCTATATCTATTTCTACAGTGAGGAGAAAAAGGAATTCACACTGAACACGTGGTCCAGGGAGGTCATGGGGGAGTGCAGCATTCCCAAGCCCCCAACGGTTTACCAGCTCGAAAAAACGGGGATCTGGGGAGAAGCCGTGAGACAGCGGCAGGCCATCGTGGTCAACGATTTCCTGGCCCCCCATCCTCTGAAAAGAGGCTACCCGGAGGGGCACGCCCACCTGCACCGGTTCATGACGATTCCCGTCTTCAGTGGGGGAGCGATCGTCGCCGTGGTCGGGGTGGCCAACAAGGAATCGGATTACGAGCGCATCGACGAACTGCAGCTGTTCCTCCTCATGGACGCCGTCTGGAAAGTGGCCGAGCAGAAGAGGTCGGAAGAGGCCCTGCGGAGCCAGGGTGCCAAGATTGCCAGCATTTTCAGGGCGGCGCCCGTCGGCATCGGGGTGGTTGTCCGACGGGTGTTCCAGGAGGCAAACGACACCCTGTGCCGGATGACCGGATACTCCCGGGAGGAACTCCTCGGCCGGGATGCGCGCATGCTTTACCTCACCCAGGAGGACTATGACTTCGTCAGACAGGAAAAGTACCGTCAGATCGGGGAACGGGGGACCGGGACGGTGGAGACCCGATGGCGCCGGAAAGACGGAAGCATCGTTCCGATCATCCTCAGTTCCGCCCCCCTGGACGAGTCGGACCTCGAAAGGGGGATGACCTTCACGGCCCTGGACATATCCGGGCTCAAGCATGCGGAGGAAGCCCTCCGCAGCAGCGAGATCATGTACCGGAGCGTGATGGAGAACATCCAGGACGTGTATTACCGCACCGACCGGGAGGGCCGGCTGCTCATGACAAGCCCCTCGGGGGCGGTTATGTTCGGATACGACCGGGCGGAGGACATGATCGGCATCGATGTCCAGACCCTCTGGGTGGAACCGGCGGAGCGACCGAAGCTGCTTGCCGAGATTGTCCAGTGCGGTTTTGTAAAAGATTACGAAGGTCCCATGAAGAGAAGGGATGGTACGGTCTTCACCGCCTCCCTGTCCGTCCATTTCTACCGGGACCTGGCGGGCAGCATCCTGGGCACCGAAGGCGTGATCCGGGACGTCACGGTTCGGAAACGGGCCGAGGAGGCGCTCCGGGAGAGCGAAAAGAAATTTCGGGACCTGGCGGAAAGGCTTCCCCAGGCGGTCTTTGAGTTTGATACCCAGGGACGATTCACCTACGCGAACCGCTTCGCCTTCGAGCTGTTCGGCTACACCCCGGAGGAATTCGAAGCGGGGGTCAACGCCGTCGACACCGTCGCCCCCCGGGACCGGGAAAAGGCAATCCTGAACATCATCCGGATTTTGAAGGGAGAGGTGGAATCGGGGAGTGAATACACGTCGATCCGCAGGAACGGGGAGGAATTTCCCGTCGTGATCTACTCAACCCCGATTCACCGGGAAGGCGAGGTCATCGGCCTGCGGGGCATCGTCATCGACATGACGGAGCGCAAGCGTCTGGAGTCGCAACTCACCCAGGCACAGAAACTGGAGGCTGTCGGAACCCTTGCCGGAGGGATGGCCCACAATTTCAACAATATCCTGATGGGCATCCAGGGGCACGTCTCGATGATGCTCATGAAGATGAATCCCGGGCATCCCCATTTTGAACGGCTGAAGAGCATCGAAGACCAGATCCAGAGCGGCGCCGATCTGACAAAGCAACTCCTGGGCTTCGCCCGGGGGGGCAAGTACGAGATGAAGTCCCTGGACATCAACGGACTGCTCGCCCGCACGGCGGAGATGTTCGGCAAGACCAAGAAGGAGATCACCATCGATTTGGATCAGGTGAAGGGACCCCTGACCGTCCATGCCGACCGGAGCCAGATGGAGCAGATGCTCATGAACCTCCTCGTGAACGCCTGGCAGTCCATGCCGGGGGGAGGAAAGATCCACCTGAAAACCAGGGTGTTCTTCCTGAAGTCATCGGAATCGCTTCCCTTCGAGGCGGTGCCCGGGGCCTACGCGAAAATCTCGGTACAGGACGAGGGGACGGGCATGGACGAAAAAACGCAGCAGCGGATTTTCGAACCCTTTTTCACGACCAAGCAGATGGGACGGGGAACCGGGCTGGGGCTGGCGACCGTTTACGGAATCATCAAGGGGCACAAGGGCTATGTAACCGTTCACAGTGAACCGGACCGCGGCACCCGCTTCGACATCTACCTTCCCCTGTCGGGAGAGGAAACCCGGCCGCAACGGGAGAATGCGAAGGCCTGCGTGCCCGGCTGGGGGGTCGTGCTGCTGGTGGAGGACGAGGAGGAGGTCCTGAATGCAACGAGGGAAATGCTGGAGTTCCTCGGATACCGCGTCGTGGCGGCCCGAAGCGGACAGGAAGCCCTCGCCGTTTACCGGCAAAAGCAGAATGAGATCGACCTGGTCCTCATGGACATGATCATGCCCGGCATCAGCGGCGGCGAAGCCGTCGATGGCCTCCTTGCAGTCAACCCCGCGGTCCGGATCATCCTGGCCAGCGGATACAGCCTGAACGGCATGGCGGGGGATATCATGACGCGGGGCTGCCGGGCCTTCATCCAGAAGCCCTACGGCCTGAACGAACTGTCAAGAACGTTGTCCGAAGTCATGCAGACGGATTTCTGCGGCGATGCCTGATTCGTCCCGGGTTACGATCCGTTTTTGATATGGTACGTTATAAGGACGTCCGTCGCCTTGCGGAGGCGGGTCGCCAGGGTTTTCAAAACCATCCGGAAATTGTCGGAAAGCCTGTTGTACTCCTGGTCGAAGAAGTTCCGGTCGATGATCCCCACCACCGCTTGTCCCACCGCCCGGGCGGAGGCCGTGCGCTCGCCCTTGGTGATGTAGGCCACCTCTCCGAAGATCTCGCCTTCCTTCATCTGGGCGACCACGATCTCCCTGCCGTTCACCGTGCGGAACACCTCAACGCAACCCTCGTCGACGACGTAGATCCAGTCGCCGTGGGATCCCTCGGTGAAAATCACGGTACCGTCCTGGTAGGTCTCGTAGGTGGCAATCTGAAACATGGATTCCTCCTTTTCTCCGGTCCGGGGAATGGAAGTGTGGTTCGTTCCGAATGTTTGAATGTATAGCCGAATCCGGTGAAAAACGAAACCACCGATTTTCGAAACGAAGCACACTTTTTCCAGAGGACTGGCCGGAGGCGTCCTCCGCTTGATTCGCACTGCCCCGTGGAAATCCGGCGGCAGATGTGTCATAAACACGCGGGCACCGGTGCGGAGGAGACACCCCACCGCCCATGGAAACCGCCCCCGAAATCCGATCATGCCTGGCATCCGGGACCCCGAAAACCGTCCGGAGCGGAAGCGGGGGTGCCGGGTCATGTTCGTACAGGGAACAGCCATTCATGAAACAGCGACACCTGTGGATCTTCGTCGTCCTCGTCCTGCTCCTGCTCGCGGCCCTCGCCGCCGGGTACGCGGTGATCCAGCGCCAACTCACCGCCGGGAAGCCCCGCCTCGTGGAGTTCGTGCGAATCCACTACGGCCTGGACTGCGAAATGGACGGGCTCGATTACGCCTTCCCCGACGGGGTGCGGGCGACGCGCCTCCGGGTTTCCCTACGGGAGAAACCGCTCTTCTCGGCATCCGAGGCAACCTTCCGAATCCGTCCCACCGAGTACCTGAAAACCCGCTCCCTGAACCCGCGCCTGCTCCAATCTGTGGACGCAGAGGGGGTGCAGGTCCGAATCGAACGAACCA
>JBFYXW010000186.1:0-7286 GCA_041310335.1 Syntrophaceae bacterium
CGAAGAGGGGATTGCGGTGCACCCACTCGTAGTAGCGGGGCGTGTCGACGGGCATGATGTAGGCCCAGCCGCATCTCCCCTTGTCGATGTTTTTCCGGGAGTTGTCGACGACGCCCGACTCGAGGAGCGTGAAGGCGTACTCGCCGATCATTTCGCTGTGGACGCCGATGTGCCGCAGGTCGGATTTCGCCAGGGCGATGACAACGGCCGTGGGGAGGGCGCCGATGCCCACCTGGATGCAGTCGCCGTCCCGCATGATGGAGAGGCAGTTGTTGGCGATGGCCGTCTGGACCTCGTTCGGCTTGATCTCCTTCTCGGCGATGTAGGGCCACTGGTACTTCGGGTCGTCCACGTCCACCTCGACGAAGTAGTCCACCTCGTCGATGGGCAGGTACATGCCTCGTCCCGCCTCGCACCAGGCGTAGTCGGAGCGGATCTCGCAGACGAATTTCTTGCAGGTCTTGGCGACGATCATGAAGTTGTTCACGCCGTAGCTGGCGTTCACGAATCCCGCCTCGGGCACCGCAACGGACTGGACGCCCCAGTCCATGGCGCGTTCATGCCTGTGCTTCCGGTAGAAGCGGGCGTATTCGGCATCCATCCCGAGGGCCCATCCCCAGTGCCTCCAGTCGACGGCCTTGTAGCCCTTGTTCATGGCGCCGCGGACGGTGGGGAGCAGGAAGTCTTCGTGGAGGACGTGGTATTTCCCCTCCATGTCGGCCGTCCAGAAAAAGTTGTTGCCGCACATGATGGCTTGGTTCCAGATCTCGATGTTTTTGAGGTCTCCGGGGCCGTCGCCGAACCGGGCCGCCAGGGCCTCCATCGTCGGAAACGTGTCCGCTCCGGGGCCGCCGCGGTTGATCCACTCGCCGGGCTTGACCATGTCTGCCCACTGCTTCGCGGTGATGGTTTTGTTCTTGAGTTTCTGCTGCACCGGGGTTGGCATCCACACTTTCCCTTTGTTCTCAACTTTCTTCTGGGCCATATTGAAATATTCCTCCTTTTTCAATGTAGATCTATCAGGACCCCCCGATCTACTTCGTTAAATAAAAAAATGGCCTCTCCTGAATGAACAAATGACGGCACTCATTCCCGGCGATAGGATCCCCCCTTTCGTCGTTTGATTCCTGATTTAATTGTAAGGATTTCGAAGTTGTTGCGTGCGGAAAAACTGGGTATGGGATATCCGTGCGGACATAAAATGTCAAGGGAAAAGATGATCCATCCTGGAAACAACAGGGAACTGCAAACCACGGCGGACCGGAGGCCCCGTTTTCGTTTGCCGTTGCCGGGCCGCGAATCATCCCGGTGCCGTGGGACGCCTCGCGGCCGGAGGCGGGGGCGTGTGACGCCCGCCGGGGGGACGCCCGTGGCGCCCCGTTCCCGGAATGGGCGGTGGGGGTCAACTTTTTTTCTGTTCCATCATCATGGCCTTGATTTCCCTCTTGAGGATCTTGCCGACGCCGCTTACGGGCAGCTCGTCCATGAATTCGATCGTCTTCGGGATCTTGTAGGGCGCCACGTGCTCCTTCAGGTACTGGACGATGGCGTCCTTTTCGGCATCGCTCTTTGCAACGCCCGGTTTCAGGACGATCGCCGAGGCGACGCGCTCGGAACCGGGGCGCTCCGGGTCCGGAATGCCCACCGAGGCCGCCTGGGCGACGTCGGGGTGCTGCGCCAGCACTTCGTCCAGTTCCCGCGTGAACACCTTGAACCCGGAGACGATGACCATGTCCTTCAGCCGGTCCACGATGCAGAAATACCCGTCCTCGTCCATGATCGCAATGTCGCCGGTGTGCATCCATCCGTTCCGCACCGCCCGGGCGGTCTCCTCGGGTTTCTGGTAGTACTCTTTCATGAGCTGGGGGCCCCGGACGACGATCTCCCCAGGATCGCCCTGCTTGACCGGCTGCCCCGTCCCCGGGTCGACGAGGACGAACTCGGTGTCCGAAATGGGCATGCCGATGGAGCCGGCCTTTTTCACGCCGTAGCGCGGATTGCAGCAGCTCACGGGGGATGTTTCCGTCATTCCGTACAGCTCGATGAAGTTCCCCTTGCCGATGATGGCCTCCAGTTCGCCGATGCTTTCCTTCGGAAACGGGGCTGCGGCGCTGAGGCACCACTTGAGGTTTTTCAGGTCCAGGCGCTTGAAATCCGGATTTTTCATGAGCTCGTAGAAGACCGTCGGGACGTTCACGATGTAGTGGGGCCGATAGGATTTGATCGCCTCGATGATGAAGTGCGTGTCCCGGGGGTTGGGCACGCAGATCTGCGTGGTCCCGTGGGCCATGCAGAAGCCGCCCAGGGCGAGACCGGCGATGTGGAAGAGGGGGAACGCCGAGAGGATCGTGTCCTCCGCCAGGATGTCGGTCCAGGCCAGGACCTGCTGGCGGTTGCACATGTAGCCCCGGTGGGTGAGGACGGCGCCCTTGGCCGGGCCCGTCGTTCCGCCTGTGTACATGACGAAGATCGCATCGTCGAAGCCGCGCGGGACGTTGACGGGGGCCGGGGGCGTCTCCCGGATGACGTCCATGAATTTCAGCGTCTTTTTCCCGGCCAGCGGGGTGACTTCCGCTGTGGGGATCTTTTTTAAGAGCTTTCCCAGGACGCGCTTCACACCCGGCAGAAAGTCGGCGATCTCGGACACCACCACCGTTTCGGTATCGATCTGATCGGCGATCTCGGCGATTTTCCCGAACAGGAGGTCGATTGTAAAGATCAGCCTTGTTTTGGAATCCCGGACCTGGTTGACCAGTTCGGCCGGCGTCAAGAGCGGGCTCAGCCCGGTGGAAACGCATCCCGCTTTCTGGATGCCGACGATGCTGATGTAGTGGGCGGGGATGTTCGGCAGGTGCAGCCCGACGACTTCGTCGGGCTTGAGCCCGCGCTGGACGAGATACCGAGCGACCTGGTCGGAAAGCCGATCCAGCTCGCGGAAGGTCAGCCGCTTTCCCATGTAGATGATCGCCGTTTTGTCGGGAAAGGCCGCGACCACCTCCCGGAACTTCTCGACATAGGTCTTCGTTTCGTAAGTCAGCGTCGGCGGCACCTTCGGGTCGTAATGCTCCAGCCAGCGTTTGTCGACCTGCATCTCGTTCATGTCTCGCCCTCCTTTCCGGATCCGTTGTCCTTGTTCGATCTCGCCCCCGCCCCTCCCGCGGACGATGCGAGCCGGGAGGAGCTGCCGGGGATGACCGCAGCCGCGCTGATCTGGAGGTTACGAAGAGGGGTTTACCGGGGTCCGCAACTGTATCCGCAGAACCGCTGTCCGTTGTCGAGGGGGGACAAGAACATGGGATTTGACGGGTATGATAACGGTGACAGGATCAAATTGCAAGAAATTACAAGCGATATCGTGCAATCAGGGCTCGCGCTTCCCTCCCCCCGCGTCCCAGGGAATCGTCGGCGGCGGGCCCGTTTCTGCCGTCGCCCCCCGGCCGTGACCGCCCTTCGATTGACACAAGGAAAAGGCATGATGTATGAGTTCAGGCATGGAACCCCGCCCCTCACGGAGCCCTTTCCCATGAGTCCCGATCCCTCCCCCGGCCGGAACCGCGCTGCCGCGCTCCTTGCACGGTGGCCCTGGGCGGCGGGCGTGCTCGTCCTGGGCGTCTTCCTGGTCCTCCTGGCCGTCCGGATGGACTGGATCACCCGGACCTTCCAGGCCTCCGGCGGGCCGGCGGCGGGGGAGACCACCGGCCCCGGCGAGCGGGACCTCTGGATGAGCATCCTCCAGGAGGGCCGAAAGATCGGCTACACCCACCGCGTCACGGCGTCCTCCCCGGAGGGATGGAAGGTCCGGGAAGACGTGTCCATGCGGATCAACACCATGGGGTATCCCCAGAGCATCACCTTCCGGACCTCCGGGGACCTGAATCCCGACCTGACCCTCAAGGCCTTCACGTTCGACCTCCAGTCCAGCCTTTTCCGCTTCTCCGCCCGGGGATCCGTGGAGGGGGGCAACCTGGTCGTCATCTCCGGGATGCCCGGCGAGGAGCGGAGCGCGCGCTTCTCCCTTTCGGAGGCCCCCCGCCTGTCGGCGGGGATCCTGGAGACCGTCTGGGGCGCGAAGTTGAAGGAAGGGGAGAGCCGGACATTCCCGGTTTTCGACCCCGTGGCGATGGGGCAGCGGCCCGTGACGGTGACCGCCGGCGGCGAGGAGACCCTGGAGATCGGGGGAGCGAAGCTCCGGGCGCGCAAGTTCCACGTCGACTTCATGGGGGCCCGGCAGACCGCCTGGATCGGGGAGGAGGGGGATGTGCTCCGGGAGCAGGGAATCCTCGGGATCACCCTGGAGCGGACCACCCGGGAAGGCGCCCTCACGGGCCTGGCGTCGGACGCCTCGGCGGACCTGACGGAGGTGGCCTCCGTGGCGTCCAACCTGTCCCTGAAGGACCCCGCTGGGCTGGCGAGCCTGCGGCTCCGCCTGTCCGGGGCGGATGCTCCGAACCTCGCCCTCCGCGGGGGGCGGCAGCGCCTCGAGGGGGGCGTCATCACCGTCACGAGGGAATCCCTCTTGCCGGCCCGGCAGGCGGACCGGGAGTTCGTGGTCCGGGGGGCCTACCTGGGGAGCGATCCCTTCATCCAGTCGGACCACCGGCTGATCCTGGCCCGGGCCGGCCAGATCGTTCCCGCCGCCGCTCCGGATCACGTCAAGGCCGTCCGGATCGTCGACTGGGCGTTCCGCAACATCGAGAAGAAGCCGGTCCTGTCCGTGCCGAACGCCCTGGAGACCCTTCAGAACCGGGTGGGCGACTGCAACGAGCACGCCGTCCTCGTGGCGGCCCTGGGCCGCGCCTCCGGCATCCCCACCGTCGTCGAGGCGGGGCTCGTGTACCAGCGGGGGCGGTTCTACTACCACGCCTGGAACGCCTTCTACATCCGGGAATGGGGGAAGTGGGTGACCGCCGACGCGGTCTTCAACCAGTGGCCCGCCGACGTGACCCATCTCCGCCTCGTCCGGGGCGACATGGACCGGCAGATGGACCTCCTGGGCCTCATCGGCCGCCTCCGCCTGGAGATCCTTGAGGCTTCATAGGGAATGATGATTGAACTGAGCCAGCTTTCCAAGCGTTACGGCCACACCCTGGCGGTGGACCGCCTCGACCTGTCGATCCCCCCGGGGGAGATCTTCGGCTTCATCGGGCCCAACGGGGCCGGCAAGACCACCACAATCCGCATGATGGGAGGGATCCTGGCCCCCACCGAGGGCTCCGTGCGGATCGCCGGGATCTCCATGGCGGAGGACCCCGTCCGGGCCAAGGGGGCCATCGGCTTCATCCCCGACCGTCCCTACCTTTACGAGAAGCTTACGGGCATGGAGTTCCTCCGCTTCTCCGCCGATCTTTACGGTGCCGCGGGGACCGGGTTCCGGCAGCGGGCCTCTGCCCTCCTGGAGCAGTTCTCCCTCGCCGCCTGGGGCGACGAACTCGTGGAGGCCTACTCCCACGGCATGAAGCAGCGGCTCATCATCGCCGCCGCGCTCCTCCATGACCCGCGGGTCCTCATCGTCGACGAGCCCATGGTCGGCCTGGACCCGGGAGGCATCAAGATGGTGAAGGACCTGTTCCGGGACCTGGCGGCCCGGGGGACCACCGTCTTCATGTCCACCCACACCCTCCAGGTGGCCGAGGACGTGTGCCACCGCATCGGCATCATCCACCGGGGCCGCCTCATCGCCCTGGGGACGACGGGGGAGCTGCAGGGGACCGCCGGCGCCGGGGAGATCGACCTGGAATCGGTCTTCCTCATCCTGACGGCGGAGGAAGCGAAGTAGCCCATGGGCGCCGTCTGGACCCTCCTCACCCCCCGGCTCCTCTCCTTCCGCAACGGCGCCGCCGCCGACGGGCAGCGCTACCGCATCCGCGCGGCCCTTTTCGGGTCCCTGGGGCTCCTCTTCTGGGCGGGGACCTTCGCCGTCTTCTACAGGGTCCTCAAGTACTTCCGGGGTGCCGAGGGCTTCGGCGACATCCTGGCGGCGAAGCTCCTGTCGATGGTGCTGGTGACGTTCTTCGCCATCCTCATCTTCAGCGGCATCATCACCAGCCTCTCCAAGCTCTACCTGAGCCGGGACCTGGTCCTGGTCCACTCCCTGCCGGTCCCGCCGGAGCGGGTCTTCCTGTCCCGCTGGATCGAGAGCACCGCCGACAGCTCCTGGATGGTGGTCGTCTTCAGCCTCCCGGTGTTCCTCTCCTACGGGATCGTCTATGCCGCCGGTCCCGGGTTCTACGCCACCGCGGGGCTGTCGCTCCTGGCGCTGTGCGTCATCGCCTCGGGCATCAGCGCCCTGGCGGTCCTCGTGGCGGCGGTGGTGCTCCCGGCAGGAAGGCTGCGGACGGTGTTCCTGTTCCTGGCGGTTGTCATCACGCTGGGGCTCGTCCTGGCGTTCCGGCTGATGCGGCCCGAGCGGCTGGTGAACCCGGAGCAGTTCCAGACCGTCATGGCCTACCTGAAGTCCCTGGAGACGCCGGGGTCGCCGCTCTTGCCCACGACCTGGATGATGGACGCCCTGATGGCCTCCCTGAAGGGCCTCTGGCGCGACTCCCTGTTCCACCAGGCCCTGTCCTGGAGCTGCGCGGCCTCTTTTGCCTTTGTCGCCGCGGGGGTCGCCCGCTTTCTCTATTTCCCGGGTTTTTCCCGGGCCCAGACGGCGGCGGAGCGGCTGTTTCCGACCCGGTGGCTCCGGCCGGCGCGGCGGCCCCTCCTGCTCCGGTTCCTGCCGCCGGCGGTCCGGGCCCTGGCCTTCAAGGAGACCCGGAGCTTCTTCCGGGACCAGACCGCCTGGCCGCAGCTCTTCATGGTGGCGGCCCTCATCACGGTCTACCTGTACAACTTCTCGGTCCTGCCCCTGGACAAGACGCCCATCCGGACGGTGTACCTCCAGAACCTCTTCTCCTTCCTGAACATGGGACTGGCCGCCTTCGTGCTCACGGCCATCGCCTCGCGCTTCGTCTTTCCCGCCGTCAGCATGGAGGCGGAGGCCTTCTGGATCGTCCGCTCCGCGCCGGTTTCGATCCGGACCTTCCTGTGGGTCAAGTTCTTCCTCTATTACGTGCCGCTGGTGATCCTGGCGGAGGTCCTGATTGTCGTTTCCAACCTCCTCCTTGCCGTCACCCCGTTCATGATGGGGCTCTCGGCGGTGACCATGTTCGCCGTGGTCCCCGGCATCGTGGCCCTGGCGGTGGGCCTGGGGGCGGCCTACCCGGACTTCAAGTCCGAGAACCCCGCCCAGGCGGTGACCAGCTTCGGCGGCCTCCTCTTCATGATCTCCTGCGCCGGGTTCATCG
>JBFYXW010000189.1:0-8142 GCA_041310335.1 Syntrophaceae bacterium
GGAGCTGATCGAGGCCCGGAACCACGCCGACGCGCTGGCCTACAGCGTGGAAAAGAACGTCAAGGAATTCGGCGACAAGGTCGACGCCGCCGAGAAGGCGCGGATCGAGGAGGGCATCGCCAAACTGAGGAAGGCCATCGAGGGAGACGACATCCAGGCGATCCGCTCGGCCCAGGAGGAGCTGACGACGGCGTCCCACAAGCTGGCCGAGGCCATGTACGCCAAGTCCGCGGCAGGACCCGGTGCGGGAGGTCCCCAGGGCGCCCAGGGAGGGGCACAGCAGTCTGCGGGGCGGAAGGATGACGACGTCGTGGACGCCGACTTCGAGGAAGTCAAGTAACCGTGAACAAACCGATTCGAGGCCCGGGAGCCGATTTGCTCGCTCCCGGGCCTTTTTTTGTCGACGGAGGGGGGCATTTCCTGTAGCATGCCTCTGGTCTGAATTTGGTCTTTTGCCCATGAAGCGCCTTGTCTGCCTGATCCTCATCCTTGTCACGGCCGCCGCCCAGGAGGCCGTCTCCGCCGGTCAGCCCTCCGCTCCCAGCGCTTTGTCTCCGGGAGGGGGTGCGGCCGGGATGGCGGCGATCGGCGTGATCCTTCCCCTCACGGGACGGCATGCCGCGTACGGGAACAGCGTCCTCGACGCCATCCTGCTTGCCTCGACCATCCTCGATCGCGGGACGAACGCCCCCCTGCGCATCGTGATCCGGGATTCGGAGAGCCGTTCCGAGATCCTGCCCGCTCTCGTCGGCGAGTTGGCGGACCGCGAGAACGTTCTCTTGATTCTCGGCCCCCTCGGAGAAGGGATGGAGACGGCCCGTCTCGCCCGGGAGAAGAGGGTGCCGATTCTGGTCTTCACGCAGCAGGAGGGGATCGGACGGGACAACCCGTATGTGCTCAGGGACATGCTCACCAACCGGGCCCAGGTCCAGGCCCTGGCCGATCACGCCGTCACCCGGGGGGGCCTGCGGCGTTTTGCCATCCTCTACCCGGATGAGGCGGGGGGCCGCGAGATGGCCAGGCTCTTTCGGGAGGCCGTGGCCACGCGGGGGGGGCGGATCGTCCGTGAGAGGACCTATGGGCGGCAGCAGGCGGATTTCGGTGACGAGATCCGTTCCCTGGCGGGCATCGAGGGAGCGGCCGGGCGAGACGTTTCGGAGCCGGAGGGTTCCATCGAGATCGCCAGCCCCCGGCCGGTGGATTTTGAGGCGCTGTTTCTCCCCGATTCCCTGGGCCGGGCCCACGCGGCGGCCCTCCAGCTGGCGAACCACGGGGTGCAGGGAGTCCGGATGCTGGGACCCGCTTCCTGGAAC
The DNA here is from genome assembly GCA_041310335.1 of Syntrophaceae bacterium. Classification (GTDB taxonomy): domain Bacteria; phylum Desulfobacterota; class Syntrophia; order Syntrophales; family PHBD01; genus PHBD01. The sequence continues at coordinate 1,314 of JBFYXW010000189.1, forward strand.
CAGCCCGAACGGGTGAGGGCCGACGGCGGAGTCCTGGAAGGGGCCGTCTTCGCCGATACGTACTGCGCGAACGATGCTTCCCGTCCGGTCCAGGAGTTCATCGAGCGCTACTATGCATCCACGGGGCGGGAGCCGGGAAGCCTGGAGGCGATCGCCTACGACGGGACGGCCCTGGTCGTCCGCACCATCCGGGACGCGAAGCCCCGTTCCCGCGAGGAACTCCTCAGGGCGCTGACCGCCGTCGAAAACGTCCGGGGGGTTTCCGGCCGGTTGTCCTTCACCCCGGAGGGGGAAAGCCGGCGGGAGGCGGTGATCCTGAAAATCACGCAGGGCCAGATCGTTCCCGTGAGGGAATAAAAGGGATTTCGATGCGATTTCTCCTGACCAACGACGATGGCATCTACGCCCGGGGGCTGGCAGCCCTGTTCCGGGAACTGTCGAAGGATGCCGAGTGCCTCGTGGTGGCCCCGGAGGTGGAACAGAGCGCCGTGGGGCACGCCATCACCCTCTTCCGGCCCCTGATGGTGAGGAAGGCGAGAAAAAACAGCCGCTTTATCGGTTATGCCGTGGCGGGGACGCCGGCGGACTGCGTGAAAATCGGAATCCGGGAACTGGCGGCGGGCCCCGTGGACCTGGTGGTCTCCGGCATCAACCTGGGAGCCAACGTGGGCATCAACGTCATTTATTCGGGCACGGTCTCGGCGGCCACGGAAGGGGCTGTCATGGGCGTGCCCTCGGTGGCCATCTCGCTGGACACACACCGGGAGGCGGATTTCTCGTTCGCCGCCCGGTTTGCCCGGAAAATCTGCTCCTTCGTCGTGTCTCACCCCTTTCCGAAGAACCTGTCCCTCAACGTCAACATCCCCGCCATTCCGGAGGAAAGGATCCGGGGAGTGGCCGTCGTCAAGCAGGGGAGGGCCCGTCTCATCGAGAACTTCGAGAAGCGGGTGGACCCGCGGGAGAACACGTATTACTGGCTGGCGGGAGAAACGCAGCCGGCGCCCACGGAGGATGCGGACTCGGACATCAGCGCCCTGCGAAAGGGCTGGATCACCGTTACCCCGATTCATTGCGACCTGACCCGCCTGGACATGATGGCGGAGCTGACCGCTCTGGTGGAGCGGGACCTCAACGGGTCAGGAGGACGGGAATCGGGCTCTTCCGGATGACCTGGCTGGTGGTGCTTCCCACCAGGAGCTGCCGGAGCCGGTTGTGGCCGTAGGCACCCATCACGAGCAGTTCCACGGAGCCGTCCCGGAGGAACCGGAGGATCTCCCGGTCTTCCTTCCCGCCCAGCTGGATCATTTCCCAGTCGATCATCCATTCGTCCAGAAGCGTTTCCGCCTGCTTGCAGACCCGGTCCGAAACGGAGGGGTCCTGGGAGACGGTGACCACCGTCAGGGGCCAGACGGCCTTTTCGGAGAGTTCAGCGGCCAGCTGCAGGGCCTTGTCGGCAGGCGGGCTGCCGTCGTAGGCGAGGGCCATGCTTTCAATCTCCCGGTACGCGGCCGGGGTGACCAGGACGGGCTTCCCCGATTTCCGAACCACCGATTCGGCGGTGGTCCCCAGGATCGCGCCGCCGCCGAGATGGAAATGCTCCCCCCGCTGGGCCAGGATGATCCAGTCGGCCTCCTGTCCCTCCTCGATGATGATTTCGTCGATCACGCCGAGGCGTTTCCGGACCTCCGGATCGAGTCCCGCCTCCCGGCACCGTTCCCGGAACCCGGCGAGAATGGAGTCGGCCTTGGCCTCCAGGGTGTTCTCCATGACGGGTAGAAACTCCTGGCACGGGGGGATGCCGATGGATCCCGAGATGTCGCTGAAGACGGGAGCCTGCAATTGCTGGATTTCCATAACGTGCAGCCCCGTCAGCCGGACGTCGAGTTTCCGGGCGAGGTAGATGCCGTACTCCAGGGCTGTCCGGCTGTGTGCGGAGCCGTCCGTGGCGATGAGGATGCGCTCGATCATGGCCTTTTCCTCCGGTTTTCCTCCTCGTCCTCGTCCTCTTGGCGAAAGGCCTCCAGGTTCCGGAGCATGTCGTCCGCCTGGCGCTCCTTTTCCAGCCACTCCTCTTCGATATCGGCGGCGTCCTCGTCGTCAACGACGGTCCGGATTTCTTCTCCCTGCTCGTTGAAGGACCGGAATTTCCCGACGAGTTTGCCGTTCCGGTAGACGGCCTGCTCCTTGACCTTTCCGTTCCGGTGGTAGGCCGTGTAGGCCCCCTCCCGCCTGTCGTTCTCGAAGGCCCCTTCTTCCTTCAACTGGCCCGATTTGTACCAGGACCGGTACGGTCCGTGGAGCTTTCCGTCGACGTAAAACTCCTCGTCCTTGGCCTGTCCGCTCCGGTAATACATCCAGTAGGGGCCGTCCAGTTTCCCGGTCCGGTAGGTCTCCTGCTCCCGGATCTGCCCGTTCTCGTACCAGCAGCAGTAATCCCCTTCAAACCGGTCGTTCCGGAACGTGGCCCGCTCGCGGATCTGCCCGTCCCGGTAGTAGGCCTCGGCGTCCCCCTGCCGCAGGCCGTTCTCGAAGCGCATGCGCACCATGGGCTGGCCGTTGGCGTAATAGGAGGAGTATTTGCCGTCCAGCTTTTTCCCGAGAAGGGTCTTCTGTTCCTTGATCTGGGTCTCTTCCTCGTCGTAGTACGTAATGATATCGCGGGGTGTTTCGGCTTTCTTCGCCATGGGGCGGGTTCCTCCGGTCGTCGAGAAAAGACCGATTTTTCGGATGATTTCCGGCATCCATACCGCTCTTCCCGTTGCCCTGTCAAGGCAGAGCGTCTGCGTCAGGCGAAGGGCTCCTCCCGTGCGCCCACGAGCGGAAGAACACACTCGACCCGGAAGGTGACGAGAAACCTCGGGGCCTCTGCACCCCCGCTCTCGGGGGGGCGGGCGCGGCGGCGCAGGTCCGCAATGAGCGGACTGTCCGGCTCGATCCGGAGCTTCTGCAGATAAAGCCGCTTTCCCCGGTAGCCCTCGCCGGACTCCTTGAAGAGATAGACCGCCGAGCCGTTCACCTCGATGTTGGCCCGAGTTTTTTTGTCCGCCATGATGAAGGCCACGGTGTCTTCGGCCAGAATGTGCGGCCGCCCGTAAACGGCGGCGTTGACCCGCCCTTCCGCATCCGCCGTGGCCAGGACGCCGAATCCCGCGGTTCCCTCGAAGTACTCGCTCAATTTCATGGTATTTCTCCCTGTGCGTGGCGAAGGGGGTGTCGGCGGGCCTGAGGGCCTCTGCCGCGTTTCCGGCCCTCCCCACGGCTCCCGTGCTTTCGGCAGCCCTCCGTGTTTTGATTATCTATTTATAACAAGAACTTGTCAATGCGAATCGGGCGGGAGAAGCCCTTTCACGTTGACAAACGGGGCCTCCTCCCATAGACTGTCCGTCGTTTGTCAACGCATGGTCGGGAGTGTCTCCACGGTCCGTTGTTCCACGGGGCGACGGGGAGTCCCGGATACCGGCCGGACTTTGGATCCGGTTCCGAAAGGGCGGCACGGGCAGGCTCCACGCCCTCATCGTGAAGTTCTGACAGACCGGGGAAACGGGCGCGCATGCTCCTGAACGATCTCGACACCACCCGCATCGGCATCATCGGCCCCGGCCGCCTGGGTACGTCCTTTGCCTACAAGTTCGGCCGGGACAACAAGCGGGTGACCATCTATTATCACGACTCGGCCGTCTGCAAGGCCATCAACCGGGACCACCTCAACCCCATCCACCTGACGGAAGACCTGGCCCGGCGGCTGGGGAGCCTGGACGAGGTGCCCCGGCTGGGCCCCAAGGTCTTCGCCACCAACGACCTGGAGCGGGTGGTGGAGGACAACGACTTCATCGTGCTGGCCCTGACGATGAACCGCCTCCCGGAACTCCTCGATTACCTGAAGCCCATCCTGGAGCGAAAGGGGGGGGACACCTGCCTCATCTCCCCCATCAAGGGCCTGGCGGCGGATCCGATCACCAAGGAGCTGATCACGCCGTCCCAGATGATCAACAACAGTCTCTACAAGCTCAAGCACAAGTATGACATCGTCTGCATCGGCGGCCCCTTCTTCGATACGGACATCGCCCTCGGAAACCCCGTCTGCGTCACCGTGGCGGGCAGGAAGCGCATCGCCACGCTCATCAAGGAGCGGATCATCAAGTTCAACCGCCGGGAGCTGTCCTCCTACTACAATTTCGACATCGTCGGCGTCGAAGCCTGCGGGTCCCTCAAGAACATCGTGGCCAACATCAAGGGGGTCACCGACTGCCTGAGCCTGGGGGACTCCATCCCCGGGACCCTCTTCGCCCGTGCCGGTGTCGAGATCCGTTCCATCTCGAAGCTGCTCGGCGGGAGCTTCCAGGCCTTTTTCAGCCAGGCCGGCGTAGGCGACATGTATGTCACCGTTTCCTCCGAGGCGAGCAAGAACTACCGCTACGGGAAGCACTTCTACGAGCTGTACTCGGGCAATCCCATCGAGACGAACCTGAAGGTCCTGGAGCGGATCGACGGAACGCCGGAGGGTCCCAACACCATCCGCAACGTCCAGAAGTACCTGGAGAAGAAAAACATGTACAGCCCCCTCTTCTCCTGCGCCTACCGGATCTTCAACGAGGGGGGGAGCAAGAACGACATGCGGGAGATGGTTATCCAGGCCTGCCAGTTCGACAAGCGGACCAAGGAATACATCGGTCCCGTTTCCCGGATCCTCTACCGCCTGATCCCCAACCTCTGGTACCGGCGCCACAAGGGTTTCCTGGGGCGCGTCGACATGTGAGCCGGGAAAATCCGCTTGACTCTTCGGGGGTAGGTGTGATAGGTATCCGCCCACTTTTGCAGAGAGGCTCCCCGTGACCGTACGTGAAGCAACGATAACCCGGTTGTGGTGGTGGCAGGCGCACAGCGTCTGCCCGTAGCGTTCTTTGCCGAAAAGAGCCGTGGGCAGGGGATCCCTTCCCATGACTCTGACGAGACCGAAAGAGCATGCCATGGGAAGACCCCATGGCATTTTTTTTGCCGTGACGGGTTCTTCCCGAAGGGGCCGGAGGACTTTCCGGATGGGTGAGTCCGGGGCCGACCATCCGACAACGAAAGGAGAACAACATGGAACAGACGAAGATCCTTCTAGAAGAACGGGAGATTCCCCGCCAGTGGTACAATATTCTGGCGGACCTCCCCACGCCCATGAGCCCGCCTCTCCATCCCGCCACGGGACAGCCGGTCAAGCCCGAAGACCTGGCTCCCGTCTTCCCCATGAACCTCATCGAGCAGGAGGTGAGCACGGAGCGCTGGATCGACATCCCCGAACCGGTCCTGGAGAAATACGTCCTCTATCGTCCCAGTCCGCTGATGCGCGCCAGGAACTTCGAGAAACTCCTGGATGCCCCCGTCCGGATCTATTACAAGTACGAGGGAGTGAGCCCCGCCGGCTCCCACAAGCCCAACACAGCCATTCCGCAGGCCTATTACAACAAGGTCTTCGGGATCAAGCGGCTGTCCACCGAGACGGGGGCCGGCCAGTGGGGGAGCGCGCTCAGCATGGCCTGCGCGATGTTCGGCCTGGAGTGCCGGGTCTTCATGGTCCGGGTGAGTTACGACCAGAAGCCCTACCGGAGGATGATGATGCGGACCTGGGGAGCCGACTGTTTCCCCAGTCCCAGCACCCTGACCCAGGCGGGCCGGAACGTCCTGGCGGAGCACCCGGATTCCCCCGGGAGCCTGGGGATCGCCATCAGCGAGGCCATCGAGGACGCCGTCACGAAACAGGATTCCCGCTATTCCCTGGGGAGCGTGCTGAACCATGTCCTTCTCCACCAGACGATCATCGGGCTGGAGGCGGAAAAGCAGATGGCGATAGCCGGCGAGTACCCCGACGTGGTCATCGGCTGCGCCGGCGGCGGCAGCAACTTCGCGGGAATCGCCCTTCCTTTCGTGCGGGACAAGATCCACGGCAAGCAGGTGCACGTGATCGGGGCGGAGCCGACCTCCTGCCCGACCATGACGAAGGGGCCCTTCGCCTATGACTTCGGAGACCTGGCAAAGATGACCCCACTGCTGCCCATGTACACCCTGGGGCATGACTTCGTGCCGGCGCCGATCCATGCCGGCGGTCTCCGCTATCACGGCATGGCCCCCGTCATCAGCCACCTGGTGCGGATCGGATTGATCGAACCCCGCGGCTATCACCAGATCGACACGTTCGAGGCGGGCGTCCAGTTCGCCCGAACGGAAGGAATCATCCCGGCGCCGGAGACGAACCACGCCATCGCCGCCGTGGTCGACGAGGCCCGGAGGGCCAAGCAGGAAGGCAAGGAAAAGGTGATCCTGTTCAACTTCAGCGGTCACGGACTGGTGGACCTGGCCTCTTACGACGCCTACCTGGAGGGGAACCTCGTGCCGTACGAGTTGCCCGACGAGGAGATCGATCGCGCCTTGAGGGCCATCGAGGGTTTCCCGAAACCCTGACGAGGGCCGGATCGCGTTCCATCCCCGGGCGGCCTGTGTCCCGGCGGCGGTTCGTCCGCCGCCGGGGTGCGGATCCGGCCCGTCGTCCCGCCGCGCCGGGAGCGGTCCGGCAGCGCCGGATTCCGGGCGGACCGCGGCACCCTTTCCCTCTCCGAACGACCCTGCCCCGCCCCGCCGGATCCCGCTTTATTCCATTGCCATCCCGCCGGACGTAGGGCATGATGCCATCCGGGACGGTCGCCACCGGCCCGGTTCGAAAAAGGAGAGTGAACACCATGACGGAACCGTCCGGGAAACTCATCCTGCGGTGCCCCCGCCTGGGGGGAGAGGTTTCCCTGTCCTACTGCCTCCAGGAATCGGGGGGCCGTCCCTGCCTTCGGACCCT
>JBFYXW010000191.1:0-13386 GCA_041310335.1 Syntrophaceae bacterium
TTCGGATCGGGCCGATCAGGTTCTCCGTGGCTTCTTCGAGTTTGGCCAGGATTTCCGGGCTTCCGGTGACGGAGGCACCGCGGAGCTGATTGAACATGTGGATCATATGGCTGTGGGACTTCACGAAATGCAGCGCCCGGAGCTTGATTTTCCGGATGGCGTCCCGTTCTTCCCGAATCTCCGGAATGCCGCTGCCAATGTCGTAGAAGATGGTGTCGACGCTCTCCAGGAAGACGTCCTCCTTCTTTCCGAAGTACTGGTAGAACGTGGCCTTGCTGATCCCCGCCCGCCCTGCGATGTCGGAGATCTTCGTGGCACCGTAGCCCTTTTCCCGGAACAGGCCGACCGCAGCCGATACGATCGACTCTCGTTTGCTCGTAACAATCGTGTCGGAATGGGCCCGGTTTCTCGACGATGCCGCGTCGTTGCCAAGAACGTCCCGAATGGATGACAGCGGAAGGCCAGACTGTTTCAATTCTCTGATTTTTATAAGTTTTGTAAGGTGTTCCTCCGTGTAATAGGACATGGTCTTGCCGGTCCGGATCGGTGCCGGCAGGAGCCCCTCCCGCAGGTAATGCTTGATTGTCGAAAGCGGCGTCTCCGCGTGGTCACTCAACTCGGAAATGCGCATGTGCCGTGGGTGCCTGGCCATCATCACTCCCTTCCTTCCATCCCTTCTCCCGACGGGCTACGTAAACCGAAACCTCTCTGATTTTCAAGGCGTTTAAACCGGGGAAAAAATTCCTTGACATCCTCCCCGAATTTCAACTATCTACTCCTAAACCATACGGTACGGTTTTGTCAATTCAAGAATGTGCCGCAGGGCCAGACAGGAAAGGAGGACACGGAAAGAACATTCAAGGACAACGCGCATCGGTCGCCAGGCATCCGGTACGCGGTTCTTAAATATGCCGGGAATACAGGTACATAACGTCAGCGAACGAGGAGGTCGTCATGAGCAGGGGGAAGATAGCAATCATCGGCATTGGCGAGGTGCCCACCGGCACCTATCCGCAGCGAACACACTGGGACATCCTGTACGACACCTGCATGGAGGCGGTCCGGGACTCCGGGCTTCACAAGAATGACATCGAGGCGGCCGCCATCGTCTCACCCCAGGCTCAGCCGGCGATCACCGCCGAGCTGTCCTTCGGCAAGCTGCCGGAAGAGCTTGGGCTCAAGGGATGCAAGGATTCGGTCCTCTGCAACGCGGGCGGCGCCTCCACGTCGAACTGCCTGCGGCTCGCGGAGCACTGGATCACGAGCGGCCTGGCCAGGGCGGTCCTGATCCCGCACGTCACGGTGCACTCCACCATCCCGCTGGTGGACCAGATCAATTTTTTCGCCAAGGCGGGTGTGGACCTGCAGTGGGAGTATCCCTACGGGACCACATACAACCTCATCATGGGCCTGTACGCCAATCTCTACATGCACGAATCGGGGTGCACACCGGAGGAGATGGCCTCGGTCGTGACGGCGCTCAGGAGCTGGGCTTCCCGGGACCCCAATTCCATCTTCTACGGCAAAGAAGTCCCGTCGGTGGAAAAGGTCCTTGCTTCCGGGCTTCTCAACACCCCGCTGCACAAGAGGGAGAGCAACGTTTTGGGCGACGGCGGCTGCGCCATGGTGGTCGTGTCCGCCGAGGACGCCGCAAAGATGAAGCGCCCCGCCGCCTACAAACTGGGTGAGTCGGCGCGTTACTTCAGCGGGACCTGCGTCCTGAGGGATCAGAAGAAGATGTTCGAGGGCTGGGGCGTGACGGCGAAGGAAGCCCTGGCCCAGGCCGGCATCACGAAGGACGACGTCAGTCTCTGGAACGTCTACATCGCCTACCCCCTGGCCCACCCCATCATCGCGGAATGCCTGGAAGTGGCGCCCCCCGGCCAGGCCGGCAAATACTTCCTCGAGGGACGGATGTCTTTCGGAGGCGACATCCCCTGGTCCACCATCGGTGACGCCCCCGGCAGGGGCCACACCGGCTCGGGCGTGAGCGCGGCCACGTACGTGGAAACGGCGCGGCAGCTCATGGGCAAGGCCGGCGAACGCCAGGTGAAGGACTGCAAATACGTCTACCAGAACACCTCGGGGGGATCGGGCTTCAACATCATTGCCAGCATCTGGGGAAAGGAGAGCTGAGATGGAATTCGACATGAAGAAACCGCTGCCGGTGACGCAGCCGTGGTCGGAGAAATTCTGGGAGGGAACGAAGCAGGGCAAACTCCTGATCCAGGTGTGCAAGGACTGTGAGTCCAGGATTTTCTACCCGCGGAAGTACTGCCCCGAGTGCTGGTCCGGAAACCTCGGCTGGATCGAGGCGAGCGGCAAGGCACGGATCGAGACGTTCTCCACGGCCTACAGCATGGTCGAACCCAAGTTCATGGACGAACTGCCCTACACGATCGCCTTCGTCAACCTCGACGAGGGGATTCGCATGATGACCCGGATCGTGGACTGCAAGCCCGAGGACATCCGGTTCGACATGCCGGTGGAGGTCGTCTTCCACGAGCGCGAGGGCTTCTTCCTGCCCTACTTCCGGCCCGCCGGCCGGGAATGAAGGAGGTGATCCATGCCCGACTACCAAGCCATCCTTTACGAGATCAAGGGGCCGGTCTGCAGCATCACCCTGAACCGGCCGGACAAGTACAACGCTATCAACCGGGAAATGGCCGCGGAACTCCTGGATGCCTTTCGCCGGGTCCGGGACGAGAGCGCCGTCGGGGTCGTGGTGCTGACCGGCGCGGGAAAGGCCTTCTGCACCGGGGGCGACCTCTCGGTGTTTCCCTCCCTGGCGGAGCACCAGAACTCCCTGAACTGGCTCGCCCATGACGGGTACGACATCGGCAAGGCTGTCGAGCTCTGCGAGAAGGTCGTCGTGGCCAAGGTGAACGGGCACTGCCTCGCCGGGGGGCTGGAACTGGCCCTAATGTGCGACCTCATCTACGCGAAGGCCTCCGCGAAGTTCGGCACGACGGAGATCAACATGGGCATCCTGCCGGGCTGGGGCGGCACGGTCCGGATCGCCCGGGCGATGCCCATCTACCGGGCCCGCGAGGTCCTCTACAGCGGCCGCAAGGACTACCGGGCCACCGACATGTACGACATGGGCTTTTTGACCCGGGTATTCCCGGACGAGACCTTCGAAGAGGAATTCGGGGCCGTGGTGGCCAACCTGAGCGCGAAGAAGCCCATCGCGCTCCGCATGGGCAAGGAAGTGATGGCACGGTCCCTGGAATGCGGAAGCCTCGACGCGGCCCTCGCCCTGGAGCGAAACGCCATCCAGTGGCTCGTCTATGCCCCGGACATCCAGGCGGTGATGGAGGGGTTCCGGCAGAGCCCGGAGGCCCTGGTCCGGCAGCAGAGGGAGGCGAACATCGCATCGGATGTCAAGAAACCAACCCGGCAAGAGAAATAAGGAGTGAGATCATGGATTTCGGACTGACAGAAGAACAACGGATCATCCAGGAGTCCTTCCGGACCTTCTGCGAGAAGGAACTGAACTGGGAATACGTCCTCTGGATGGACAAGAACGTCCATTTCCCCCCCGACGACCTGTGGCAGAAATTCATCGACATCGGGCTGTTCTGGTCGTCGGTGCCGGAAGAATACGGCGGGCAGGGCCTGGGCTGGGTCGACCAGATGCTCGCCTACGAGCAGATCTGCAAGCGCTCCATGTCCGTGGCCCTCGCTGTCGGCGTCACCTTCGGCTTCGGTGTCCGGTTCATCAACGAACTGGGAACGAAGGAGCAGAAGGAAAAGTACCTCCCCCTCATCGGGGCCGGCAAGTTCAGGACCTGCATGGCCCTGACCGAACCGGCGGGCGGCACCGACTTGCTCGGCGCCATCTCCACCACGGCCGAGGAGAAGAGCGACCGCTGGGTCATCAACGGCCAGAAGGTGTTCATCACCGGGGCCCACGTGGCCGATTCCCTCATCACCATCTGCAAGACCGAGAAGGACAAGCCCCGCAGCCGTTCCCTCAGCACGATCATGGTCCCGAGGGAGAGCAAGGGGGTGACCATCAACCACATCGACAAGTTCAGCTGCCATCACTGCGACTCCGTCGAGATCTTCTACGACAACGTCGAGGTTCCCAAGGAGAATCTGCTCGGTGTGCAGGGCAACGCGTACATGGAGATCATGACCGTCCTGAACCCCGAGCGCATCGGTGTCGCCATGATGGGGGTCGGGATCATCGGCGCCATCTACGATCTCTGCTTCAAGTACGTCCAGGAGCGGAACGCCTTCGGCGGTCCCATCAGCCGCTTCCAGGTCCTGCAGAACTACCTGGCGGACATGTACATCAACCTGGAGAACTCCCGGAACCTCACCTACAAGTCCGCGTGGCTGTGCGACAACGGGAAGCCCTATCACCTCGAGGCGACCATGGCCAAACTTGTGGCCGCGGAGGGCGCCCGCCACGCCGCGACGTTCGGTCCCGAGATCTTCGGCGGCTACGGGATCTGCCAGGAATACCCGGTGTCGATGTTCGCCCGCGACGCCTACCAGATTCAATTCTCGCCCATCTCGAACGAGATGAGCCGGAACATGCTGATGCAGTTCCAGGGTTTGCCCAAGTCATGGGCCTGATGAAACAACCAGCCCCGAAAGGAGGAAACAAATGTACACGCTAGGAGACATCCCGCGCTGCGGGGCAACCAGCTATCCCGACAACATCGCGATGGTTTTCGAAGGGTCGAGGCTGACCTACCGGGAGTTCAACCAGCGCATCAACCGCTTCGCCCACGCCCTGCTCGACCTGGGTTGCGGGAAGGGCGACCGTCTCTGCCTCATTGCCGACAACTGCTCCAAGTACATGGAGGCGTATTTCGCGGCGGCCAAGATCGGCATGAGCGTCACACCTCTCAATGTGCGGCTCGGCGACGAGGAACTCGTGTACGTGGTCAACGACAGCGAGGCGACCCTGTTCCTGGCCGGCGACGCCTATGAGGATCGCATCGGGAATCTCAAGGACCGCTTCGTCAACATCAGGACCTGGATCACCCTGGACAACCCGCGGGACGGATTCCTGGAATACGAGGGGCTGCTGCAGAAATCGTCCGCTGCGGAACCGGACCCCGATGCGTTCGATGTCCAGGAGAACGACATGGCGATCCTCATGTACACGGGCGGCACCACGGGACTTCCGAAAGGCGTCATGATCAGTCACCGGCAGTGCGCGATCCTGGCGCTGGCCTGCGCCACGTCCCTGTCCCTCACGCCGGACGACGCAACCTGTTACGTCCTGCCGATCTTCCATATTTCCTTCTGGCCCATCCTGGGCGTCCTGACCGCGGGAGGCAAGGCCTGCATCAACCGCCACCCCAACCTCGACAAGATCTTCCAGCTCATCCAGGACGAGAAGTGCACGCACATGAACCTCGTCCCCACGATCTACGGCTGGATGGTGGACTACCCCAACGTGGACAAGTACGACCTTTCCAGCCTGCGATCCCTGACCTACGCCGGCAGTCCCTTCCCCGTGGAAGTCCTGAAGAAATGCATCCGTAAATTTGGAAACAAATTCAAACAGATATACGGGGCAACGGAGGTGGCGCCGATTACCTGGATGGCCGAGACGGACCATCATCTCGAGGGCTCGAAATCCAGGCACCTGTATAGCGCGGGCAAAGAAACCAGCTTTGGACGCGTCAAGATCGTGAACGACGACGACGCCACGCTCGGCCCCGGCGAACGCGGCGAAATCTGCATCAAGGGAAAGCACATCATGCTCGGCTACTGGAAGAACCCGGAGCTGACAACCCAGGTCACGAAGGGCGGATGGTACCACACCAGCGACGTGGGCTACCTGGACGAAGACGGTTACCTGTTCATCACGGACCGCAAGGCGGACATGATCATCTCCGGCGGGGAGAACGTCTATCCGGCGGAGGTGGAGAACGTGATCTACCAGCACCCCGCGGTCTTCGAGTGCTCCGTCGTCTCGGCCCCCGACGAGAAGTGGGGGGAGATCGTGCAGGCCGTGGTCGTCCTCAGGCCCGGAGCCAAGGCTACGGAAGAGGAGATCATCGAGCACTGCAAGAAGACGCTTGCCGGATACAAGTGCCCCAAAGCCGTGGCCTTCTGGGATTCCATCCCCAAGACCATCGTCGGCAAAATCATCAAGAAGGACATCAAGGCCAAGTTCTGGGAGGGCAAGGACAGGATGGTCAGTTGAAGGTCAATCGGTAGAAGAAACCCAAAAGGAGGGTTGCGGCTATGAAATTCGACAAGCTTTTTGAACCGATCCGGATCGGGACGTTGGAACTGAAAAACCGCGTCGCCATGGCTCCCATGAACATGGGGTACTCGGACCCCCTGGGATATCCGGGGGACCAGGTGCTGGCCTGGTATGCAACGCGGGCGCGCGGAGGCTTCGGACTGCTCATCACCGAGGCGGTCATGGTCAATCCCCACGCGTGGTACGGCGGCGATATCATGAACGTGTCCCATTTTACGGACTATCGATACTACCGCTTCTGGGGCAAGGTCCTCGACACCGTTCATTCGTACGAGAAATGCAAAATGTGCATCCAGCTGAGCCCCGGCTGGGGGAGGCAGGGGCACCCCCACGTCACCAGCCCGGACGTGTATCCCGCAGCACCGTCCCCGGTTCCGGTGCACGTGGACCTGAGGGATCTCATGGCCAACAAGGGGTGGGAAACCCAGTTGAAGAAACGGGTTGCGAAACCATCGGCGGGCGCCATCGATTTCACCGAGCTGATCAAGATGTCCGATGAAGAGTACTACGCGCCCGAAACCCAGCTGGGCCTGAGGCAGATGGTCATGGCCGTATCCCAGGAACTGCATGACATCATCTGGAGAGAAACCCCGCGGGAGATCACCATTCCGGAGATCAAGGAGCTGGAAGACCGCATGGCCGTACAGTCCGAGGAGGCCTTCAAGCTCGGTTTCGATGCCGTGGAGATCCACAGTCCCCACGGGTACCTGATCCACCAGTTCCTGTCGCCAATCATGAACAAGCGGGTGGACGAGTACGGCGGGAGCCTGGAGAACCGGACCCGCTTCCTGACGAACATCATCACGAAGATCCGCGAGCGGGTCGGGAAGGACAAGCCGGTCTGGTGCCGCCTCAGCGGCGCGGATCTCATGCCGGGGGGGGCCACCCACGAAGACCAGTGCAAGGTCGCAGCCCTTTGCAGGGATGCGGGGGTGGATGCCATCGACATTTCCCAGGGCAGTTACCAGACTGCCGGCAGCACCTTCGCCTACGCCGGAGAGGGGAATTTCTCGAGGTGGGCCAACGGCTTCAAGCAGGCGACGGGACTCCCCACCATCGCTCCGAACTTCATCCATCCCGAGAACTGCATCAAGGCCATGACGGAGGATTCGGTGGACATCGTCTCCCTGGGACGTCAGGCCATTGCCGATCCGTTCTGGCCCGCCAAGGTCAAGGAGGGGCGCATCAAGGACATCGTCAAATGCACCCGGTGCCAGGAGTGCTTCTCCACCTTCATCTTCAACCAGTGGACCACCTGTGCGGTGAATCCCACCGCGGGCAGGGAACGCCTGCTTCCCGAATTGTGGATGAAGGGTTCCCGGCTGGAATCGAGAATCGCCAAGTACAAGGCCAGAGCGGAAGGCCTTCCGCAGATCTGATTAACAAAAGGAGGAAAGAAAGCCATGACGGACAACTATTTCAAGATCGATCCGGAGTGCCACCTGATCGGCGACATGGGGCCCCTGAACTACTACCCGGGTGTGCAGATGTGGTGGAGGGCCATCGAGAACATCAAGAGACCACTTCTCACCGGGGCTCCCTTTTCCATGCTGGCGACCTACATCGACGGCATGGAGCCGGAGGAGCTGGTCAAGAACGCCAGCGTCGAGAACATTATCTGGGCCATGGACAAATACGGGGTCGACATCTCCTGCCTCCTGCCCGAGTCCATGATGGACTCGACGGGCTACGCAACCCGCTGGGTGTCCAACGGCGAGATGGCCCGGATCGTGGAGACGAACCCGGACCGGTTCATGTACCAGCCGAATGTTTCGCCCATCAAGCACCGGGGCGTGCAGAACGTCATCCACGAGCTCGTGTACTGGGTCAAGGAGAAGGGCGCCAAGATCTTCAAGTTCTACCCGCCGGAAGACACCTACATGAACGACCCCGAGATCTGGCCCTTCTACGAGAAGGCCCAGGAACTGGGCATCGTCCTCGACATCCACACGGGTTTCAGCTGGGTTCCGCCCGGCAAGAGCAAGTACGCCCTGCCGGTGCAGCTCGACGATGTGGCGCGCGATTTCCCGGAGCTGAAGATCAACGCCTTCCACATGGGCTACCCCTACTGTGACGACCTCAACATGATCGCCATGCAGCATCCCAACGTCTACATCTGCCTGAGCCTCCTGTGTCCCTGGTCGGTGACGGCCCCGCGCAAATTCGGGAAGATCCTGGGCGAGGCGCTCCGCTGGGCCGGTCCCGACAAGATCACCTGGGGAACGGACTACGCCGGGTTCGCCGCGCAGACCCGCGGGGCCGCCCTGGGGTTCGGAAATTACCAGATCCCCGAGGACCTGCAGATGCAGTACGGGTATCCGCCTCTCACGGACGAGGACCGGGCCAAGATCTTCGGCGGCAACCTCGGGCGCCTCCTCGGGATCGACACGACGAAGCGCCGGATCAAGACGTCGTGAAACGGACTGGATCGTGATCCTGTCCAGCGTCGCAGGGCATTCGGCCCCACCTTCCCCGGGACCCGTACCCCCCTCCGGCAGGCCCCGGCGGGACAACCGGATGCCCTGTGACGCAAATTTTTACCGGGGTGCCTCCGGGTGATGGCAACCGGAACGGAAAGGGGTTCCCATGAGGATCGATCTCAAGGGCAAGGTTGCCCTCGTAACCGGTGCTTCCCGCGGATTGGGGCTGGCCATCGCCCTGGCCCTCGGCGAGGCCGGAGCGGATGTGGCGCTGACGGACATCCTGCTGGAGGGAGAGGCGCCCGATCCGGAAAGACTCGGCCGGCATGGTATCCTGGCGAATCATTTTGCCGGCACCGGGGTGGTGAGGACGGAGGCCGGGGCACAGGAAATCCGGCAGATGGGCGCCCGAAGCGGTGCCTACAAGATGGACGTGTCGGATTCCGAGCAGGTCGGGAGGGTGGTCCGGACGGTCGAGGAAGAGCTCGGAACGGTCGACATCCTGGTCAACAACGCCGCCGTCATGGAGAATTTCGGACCCTTCTCCGAGCAGAAACCGGAGCTCTGGCAGCGCGACCTCGCTGTCAACCTCACCGGGGCCTTCCACTGCATCAAGGCGGTCTGGCCCGGCATGGTGGGGAAAAAAGGCGGCCGGATCATCAACATCTCCTCCGTGGCGGCCCTCATGGGGGCTTCGCTCCAGCCGTCCTACGGGGCGTCCAAGGCCGGCATCATCGGCCTTACCAAGTCCCTGGCCATCGAATCCGGACGCCACAACATCACGATCAACGCCGTCTGCCCCGGCTTCATCGCCACGGAAGCGTTGCAACTCTATGATGGCCGGATGAAGGAACGAATCGAAAAGAAAACCCCTCTCCGGCGATTGGGCCGTCCTGAAGAAGTGGCTCCGCTGGTCGCCTTCCTGGCTTCGGATGCCGCATCCTACATCACGGGGGCCGTTATCCCGGTGACTGGCGGTGTCGATCTGCTCACCTTCTGAGTTGTCCTGAATCACGTAGAACACCAGAAATGTCAGCCTGAAACGACTCAGGGGGTCAGGCAGCGTACCTGACCCCCTGAGTCGCATGGTGGGCCATTCTCGACTCGAACGCGGGAACTGTCTCCTTTGCATGCTATCCTCACCCGGTTCGCTCCACATTCATATATCACTCAGAGCTGGATTTCTGTTACGTAAGGGCACCCCATCAGGGGGCGAGTCGGCATTCATAGAGCGGAAAAAGGAGGAGACGATCATGAGGGGAGTCAATCTGGCGAGTTGTCTGGAGCATTCCGTGCATGCCCACCCAGGGAAAGTGGCTTTGATCTTCGAGGAGGAGCGCTGGACGTTCCGGGAGCTCGACGCGGAGGCCAACCGGATCGCCAACGGTCTTGTGGAACTGGGCGTGGAAAAGGGGGACCGGGTGTCGCTCTTTCTGCCGAACTGCCCGGAGTTCCTCTTCTGGTATTTCGGCGCCCTGAAGATGGGGGCCGTCGTCAATCCGATCAATACGATGCTGAAGGAGAGGGAGCTGGAATACGTGATTCGGGACTGCGAGCCGAAGGTCCTTGTCACCGCGGAAGAACTGGCGGCAGTTCCGCGTCACGTTTACGGACTGCCCGGGATTGGAATCAAGAAGATGATCGTGGTCAACGGGAAAGACGAAGACGGGATCCTGGCCAACGAAACGTGGGTGAAGCGATATCCCCGGATCTTCAATACGACTTCCGTCGAGCAGGACGATCTCGCCGCCATCCTCTACACATCCGGAACGACGGGACAGCCGAAGGGCGTCATGCTGACCCATTTGAACCTCTGGACCAACGCCCGGCATTGCGCCGACTGGGCGGAGACAACGTACAACGACCTCACCGTCTGCGCCCTCCCGCTTTTCCATTCCTATGCCCTCACCCACGTTGTGGGCGAACTCTTCGTCGTGGGCGGGGCCGTGGCCTGGCTGAAGCGCTTCGAGCCCACGTCCTTCCTGGATGCCATGGCCCGTCATCGGGCAACCGCCTGCCATTGCGTCGCCACGATGTACTACGCGCTGGTGAACCACCCCGAAGTGGATGAATATGCCCGGAAGATCCGCCTGCGGTACTGCGTGACCGGCGCGGCGGTGACGCCCGAGCCGATCCTCCAGGCCTGGAACGCAAAGTTCACGCCCCTGAGCGAGGGGTACGGCCTCACCGAGGCGGCGCCCGTGGTGTTCATGAACCCGCTTCCCGGAAAGGGCGTGCAGAAGACCATGTCCTGCGGTGTTCCCATTGTTCCGGAAATCAAAGTGGGCGTTGTCAACGACGACGGCAAGCCCGTGGCTGTCGGAGAGGTGGGCGAGCTGATCATCCAGGGGCCAAACGTGATGAAGGGGTACTGGAACAAACCGGAGGCGACGGCCAAAAGCCTCCGGGACGGGTGGCTCTACACGGGGGACATGGTCAGCTTTGACGAGGACGGTTACTACTATATTCGGGACCGCAAGAATGACATGATCAACCGCGCGGCCTTCAACATCTATCCGAAGGAACTCGAAGACGTCCTCTACACCCATCCGGCCGTTGCAGAGGCCCAGGTGGTCGGCATTCCCGATCTGGTCAAGGGAGAGGAGGTCGTGGCCTGCCTGGCCCTGAAGCCGGGCAATACGACTACCGCAGAGGATGTCATCCTGTTCTGCCGGAAGAACATGGCCTCATACAAAGTGCCGAAGCACATCCGCTTCTTCGAGACCCTGCCGAAGACGGTCACGGGAAAACTGGAGAAGATGACCCTGCGGAAGATCCTTCTGGAGGAAGAAAGGAAACAGTAAGGCGAAAACGAGAACATATTTAAATATTTTTTCGTTTCCCATGAAACAGGGGTCAGGCTGTAGAAACATCGGACGGGGTCGGTGATCGGATGGGCTATTTGGCGGAACGCACGGGGAGAGCCCGGTATTGGTCATAGGACTTGGGAATTCCCGTACCAAAGCGGCCTTCGCTGAAATTGAAAGCCGCGGCTCGATCACCCTCATCGGATACTTCCCATGTCCATCCATGGGTTGTGGAGATCTTGATCAAATCACTCACCCGAGCCCCGGGAATGTCCTTCTTACCGGGATCATAAAGGCTCGCCAGTTCCCGGCCGTTTGGCAATCGCCAGTCGGTGTGACCGCCTCCACGATAATGCTCGCAGTAAGCCTTGGCTTCATGCCAACCGACACCCTTGCCATTGTCTTTTGCCGCCCACATCAGGTTCGTCTTGGTATCAAGCACGGTACCATCGGAATAGGCGATAAACCTCCCATCGCGGCCGATTTCCTTGGCAACAGGGGAAGCGGGTGGCCTCGCCATTGCCAGTTGCTTCTTCTCTTCCTCAAGCTTCCGTCTTTCCTCCTCCAGGGCCGCCTTCTGCCGCAGCAATTCCTTCCCCTCGTCGGCATCTTTCTGCTCGGCAAAAGAGTCAGAACCGGGGCCGGCTGCGGGAGACGCAACGGTGGCTGTGCCGGAACGAAAATAGAACCTGCCCTCCAGCGACGACAACTCCCACGGGACCTGGCCCGTCTCCTTGCGCAGCTTCTGGCGGACCCCTTTGAAGACATCCTCGATAGGCAGGCCGGGTTCCCTCATGTACTGGAGCAGCGCGGCGGTGTATGGGCTGTTCCGCCCCGCGCCGTCCCTGGCGACCTGACCCGGTCCCGTCGAGTAAGAGATGAAGGTCCCCGCCGGGGCTGTGCTCACGATGGCCAGCCCGCGACCGGCATTGCGGAAACTGCGGGCGAACGGGTTGTCCCGGCAGGCATCCAGGATCACGATGTTGAGGCCGTTGTTGGCGTTCCCCATCTCGTCGAGCACCCGGTTGGCATCCACGGCCTCGTACTTGACGTCGGATTCCTTGTTGATCGCCGCCTTGATGGGGATGAGATAGTTGACGCCGTTCACCTGGATCCCATGGCCGGCGTAATAGAACAGGCCAACGCCGCCCCGCTTGAGCCGATTCCCGAAGTCCTGGATGGCCTCCTCCATCTCCCGCTGCCGGGCGTTCTTTTTCAGGACGACAGTGAAGCCCAGACGCTGGAGGGCGGCGGCCATGTCGGTCGCGTCGTTGACGGGGTTCTTCAGGCGGCCGGTGTCGTACTGGTTGTTGCCGATGACAAGGGCCAGCCGTTGTTCCCCGGCCGCACGGGTCGGAATCGCCGGCAAAAGAAGCAGGACAAAGGCGAAAAGCAGCAAGGATCGCGCGATCAAAGTCCCCACTGGCGCCTCCTTATGGTTCGTTCCAGTCAACACAAGCCATTATGCGGATGGCTTTTCGCTGACAACACATGGATCCTGTAACACATTGAACGCTCTAATTCCGCATATCTCTAAACGTGGAAGCCCACCCTGATCGGAGCCGTCGCCGGGGACATCATCGCACAGTCCCATCCCTCCTTTCCTCTTGGCAGATCATCGGAATGGAAGACGTGCCCGTTTTGGGGTTAGGTTAGCCAGGTTTTGCCAGCTACGGAAGTTCTTCCCCGAACAGGAGTTTCCACGCTGCCTTGTAGGCGACAATCTCTCTGGCGGGCTCCGGGATCTGGGTGAGGAATGTCCTCAACTTTCGATTGTATTCGGGAAGTTGATCCTGCCGATCGCCACCCAGGTCGAAGGCTGCCAGGAACCGCCATGGGTGCTCCACGATAAGGTCCAGCCACTCCTTTTTCATGGATCCGCCCATTCCCCAGACGCGGGCGTGGTATTCTCCGCTGCCCG
>JBFYXW010000194.1:0-3344 GCA_041310335.1 Syntrophaceae bacterium
AATCGATGGACATGTTGCGGGTCAGCCCCAGGGATTGCAAGAGATAAATGATGGAACGGCCCATGATCTCATCCAGGATGGTCGACAGCACGCCCCCGTGGACCAGGTTGTCCCATCCAGAGAGGTGCTCCGGGACCCTGACCCAGGAGCAGACAGAATCGCCGTTGCCGTAGAATTCCATTTTGAGTCCGTGCTCATTGGCGGGACCGCAGCCGAAACACCGGTGGCCCTCCATGTTCGGCAGCAGCCGGACCCCTTCCCTTTCCTTCATCGTGTTGCCTCCTAGGTCAATTCCCCACCATGGACTCGGCGTGCCTCACCTCTTCCAGCAGGCGGCGCACCTTGACCGGGTCTTTCCGGAAGCGGACGGGAAGCCCCTGGCGGTACGTGAGGTTGGTGAGCGTGCAACTGTCCACGCCGGACGGCCGAACGGCCAGGATGGCCTCCCGCACGTTGTCCGGCGAGATCCCCCCCGCCAGGATCACCGGGATCCGCGTCTGCCGGCACAGGGCGGATGCGATCCCCCAGTCGCAGCGCCGTCCGGTGATGCCGACGAACCCTTCCACGGGTTGCGGGCCTGCAGGCTGCCCCGGGGCCCATCCCAGGAGGGTGTCGGTCATGAAGAAGTCGCAGGACGCTTCCAGCAGGGACGCAATCTGCAACACGGCTTGACCGGCACCCTCGGATCCCGGCGGACCCGATTCCGGAATGGGGAGGGAGCGGATGATCCGGACGCCCGGGAATTCCCGCCGGATCCGTTCGTGGAGCCGGATGATCCGCTCGCAGGCATCCCCGGTGGCGCCGGTCGAAAGGGGGATGTCGTCGCAGAAATGGACCAGGGCCGGCTCGTAATAGGCGATGGCTCCGAGAATTTCGTCCGTGTCGGTCAGGAGGGGGATGATGCTGCTGGCGGACGGGGACTCGTTGATCAGTCGCACGGACTCATGGAGCAGCGGCATCTGCAGGTTCTGGCGCGAGTGGATCACGCCGCCGATGTGATCCACGCCGAGTTCGATGAGCGGCCCTGCTTCCCGGGGTTCCTGGACCTCGTATATCTGGACGAGGATTTTCTGCATCCGGCGCCTAGGAAGGGATGAAATCGGGGTTTCGCACGGCCACCAGCCGGATCGCACCGGGTGCGCAGACCTGGGCGCAGACCCCGCAGCCGATGCAAGCCTCGGCATTCACCACAGCCACGGCGGCCTGGTCCAGGGACAGGGCCTCCATGGGACAGTCGTCCAGGCAGACCCCGCAGCCCGTGCAGGCATCCGCCTCCACGGCGGCCCGATAGCGGCTCGGGACGAGCAGCCCGTTCGTCTCGACGTTCCGGGCATAGGGAAGGCCGACGCAGCAGCAGTCGCAGCAGTTGCAGATCACCGTGCCGATGCCGGCCTTGTTCTCCGTCAGGTGGACCAGGCCCGCCTCCTCCGCCCGGCGGAGGATGGCCTTCGCCTCCTCCGCGTCGATGCGGCGCCCCGTTCCCCTCTTGATGGCGTACTCGGCCCCCCGGTTCATCTGGAGGCAGACCTCCAGCGGCTTGTCGCACTTGCGCATGATCATCCGGCAGGGGCATTTCGTCACCGCCAGGACCGCTGCGCCCTCGACGATCCGCGAGGCGTCCTCGTAGGCCAGGACCTGGCTCTGGGGCTCGATCTTCTCGTGGATGGGGATGACCCGGAAAAACGGGGGGGCATTGATGGCCTTCAAGAGGGCCGGGACCTGGGGATACTCCTCCTCGGTGTAGCGGCGCCAGAGGTCCAGGAGCTCCGGCGGTGCCTCCGCCCAGAGGGTCGTGGCGTCATGGAACTGGATGATGTGGCGCGGCATCCGGTAGACCGCCTTCCCGTCCTTGACGGCCTCGAAGGCGACGCCTTTCCGGAACAGGACCCGGAGCGCCGCCTCCATGTCTTCCCGGGACCTGCCGAACCGCTCCGCCAAGTCCTCCGCTGTTGCGGGAAGCGAATCGACCAGCAACGCCTCCTCCCCGTTGCAGACGGTCCTCCAGATCTCGGGTACGATGGCGGACTGCCCGGTTCCGACCTTCTGGGACAACTTCGAATAAACGTCCTCGTCAGGCATGCCCTCTCCCCTTCCCTGCCGGGTTACCCGGCTTTCGACGATCCGATGCGTGGAACGGCCGCTCGGGACTTCAGCAGGAGGCGTCCTCTTCCGGTTCGACCCAGACGATGTGCTCCTTGTTGATGATCATGACCTTGCTCTCCGCGCTCTGGGAGGCTACGTCATATAGAACCACGAACGAATTCCTGGACTTGGCGAAGATGTCGGACACTCGCTTCTCGTCGCCCAGGTTGATCTTTCCCCGCAGCAGGGATCCGTCCACCGTCTTGATGGACACCAGGCTCTCGGCAATTTTCTTGGCGGACTTCTTGGAACCGGCTTTCATGACCGACCTCCTGTCTTCGCATGCGGTGACGGGACGGGACTCCCGGGGGCCCGTTCCCTCTCTTCCCGCCAATCCCCGATGGATTCAATGGCTTACAGCTTTCGTTGCCGGGGGTGGGAATGCGGGCTCTTTCTCTGCAAATTTGAAGCTTTATAATTGAATGGGACCTCGGAGTCAAGCCCATCCAGTAAATGTTTGCACGGCATGCAGCTTGCGATATCCCTGGAAAACAGAACGGTCAGGAGGCCCCCCGGGCATGGTCCTCGGTCCATTCCGAACTCCCGCTGTTCCCCGCCCCCGCCTGTATTGTGGACATTGGATTTTTCCGGTGATTGTGCATATATATAGACACCGCTCACAAGCATATCTGTTCCGAAGGGTTCAACCTGCAACGGATGAGGAAAAGGTACGGCCTGGATCGCTTTGTTGTCCATGACACGGCAAGCCGGGAAAACCTTTCAGGAGTAGCGGAGGAGATTGCATGAAGGACACAAAAAAGACCAAGCGGCACCTGATCCAGGAACTTGTGGCCCTGAGGGAGAAGACGGCCCGATTGGAGGACCTTTCCCCCGATCGCGGAACCGCTGCCATGTCCCCGCCCGGCGAGGAGCAGACCTACCGCGGGTTTTTCGAGAACGCCTCGGAGGGCTTTTTCCGGAGCAAGCCGGAAGGACGGTTCCTGGATGTGAATCCCGCCTTTGCCGCCATGCTCGGCTACGGGAGCCCGAAGGAGCTGCTTTCTTCCATCACCGACATCGCTTCCCAGCATTACGTCGACCTTCGGGACCGTCACTGCTTCATGGAACGGATGGAGGGGGTAGGATCGGTCCACGATTTCGAATACAAGGCCCGCCGCAGGGACGGGTCCGAAATCTGGATGTCCGTCATTGCCAGGGCCGTTCGGGACGAGGGCGGCCGAATCACCAGCTACGAAGGGATC
>JBFYXW010000195.1:0-8634 GCA_041310335.1 Syntrophaceae bacterium
CGGTCCGCAGAGGGTGGTTTCCCGCCTACGCCGTGTGGAACCGCATCGCCGGCAACTCCAGGCAGGTCAGCAGACCGCCGTAGACG
Organism: Syntrophaceae bacterium; assembly: GCA_041310335.1. Classification (GTDB taxonomy): domain Bacteria; phylum Desulfobacterota; class Syntrophia; order Syntrophales; family PHBD01; genus PHBD01. The sequence continues at coordinate 87 of JBFYXW010000195.1, forward strand.
GCCCCCGTGTCGATGCCGATCTTGATCCCGTCCACGAAGGGCTCTCGGAAGGGCGTTTGCCCGAAGACGACGGAGTCCGTCTCGGGGTCGAGAACGAGGCGCCCCAGGAGTTCCTCCAGCCGGGACCGGCAGCCGTGGACGTCCCCGACGGCAAAGATGCGCTCCATCCCCAGCCTCCTCCGGACCCCGGCTGTGAGCGGTCCGCCGCCGGGGTCCTCAGTCGAACAGCGCCTCCACGAACTCGGTGGCGTCAAAGGGCCTCAGGTCGTCCAGCCCCTCGCCGATGCCGATGTACCGGATGGGGATCTTCAGTTCCCGGGCGATGCGGATCACGACCCCGCCCTTGGCGGTCCCGTCCAGCTTCGTCAGGATGATCCCGGTGACGCCGATCTCGTCGTGGAACATCCGGGCCTGCGAGACGGCGTTCTGCCCCGTCGTGGCGTCCAGGACGAGATACGTCTCGTGGGGCGCCCCGGAAAGCTCGCGCCCCATGATCCGTTTCATTTTCTTGAGCTCCTCCATGAGGTTGACCTTCGTGTGGAGCCTTCCCGCCGTGTCGACGATCACCACCGGTTGCTTTCCCGAAGCGGCCGTTTTGATGGCGTCGAAAACCACCGCCGAAGGATCCGCCCCGGCCTGCTGCTTCACCAGGGGTGATCCGGTCCGCTTCGCCCAGACCTCGAGCTGCTCGATGGCGGCGGCCCGGAAGGTGTCCGCCGCCACGAGGAGAACCTCCTTCCCCTCGCCCTTGTAGGACCTGGCCAGTTTGCCGATGGTGGTGGTCTTCCCGGTGCCGTTGACCCCGATGACCATGATGACGAGGGGGCTTCCGGCGGGGACGGAAACCGGGAGGGCACCGCCGGCCACGAGGATCTCCTCCATGGACTCCCGGAGGACCTTCTTGAGGAGTTCCGGCTGCGTCAGTTCCCGGCGCTTCACCTGTTCCTGCATCCGCTCGATGAGCTCCCGGGCAAAGGTGGGCCCCACGTCGGCCATGACGAGGGCCTCCTCGATGTCGTCGTAGAGCTTCTGGTCGATGACCTTCGCACCCAGGAGCAGGTCGTCCACATCGGTGAGGAGGAGTTTCTTTGTCTTCTCCAGCCCCGCCTTCAATTTGTCGAAAAGCCCGGTTTTTTGGTCAAACAATCCCATTAGAAACCTGTCGCGTACGAGGATTCCGGCGGCGTGCCGCCGGTCACGCGAGGCTTACCACACAACCGGGAACGGGGACAAAGGAAAAGGGGGCACGGATTTGAAATCCGCTCCCCCGCACCGTTTCCGTCACCTGCTTGCCCGAGGAGGTTTGTTCGTACCGGGGCGCGGGGGCTGTCACGGGGGTTCCCGCCGTCGCGGAAGCGTTTCCGCGGGCCGTCGTTTTCGAACCGTCAGCCGGGGAATGGAAACGCTTCCTAATTGCTCCTCTGGGAACCCCCGGCCGCGCCCCCGCGAACGTTGGCTCGTCCGGGTCATCGGTCCGTCAGAAAAGAGGAGATACGGATTTCAAATCCGCTGCCTTCTCGATTCCGTCTTGCCACTTTTCAGTTGAGGTTCACGGAAACGACGGTGGAAATCCCCTGCTTCTGCATGGTCACGCCGTAGAGGGTCCCGGCCACTTCCATGCTCCGCTTGTTGTGGGTCACCATGATGATCTGCGACGAGGCGGCGATCTCCTGGACCAGCTGGTTGAAGAGGGAGATGTTCGCGTCGTCGAGGGCGGCGTCCACCTCGTCGAGGATCACGAAGGGGGACGGCCGGTGCAGGATGATGGCGAAGATCAGGCCGATGGCGGCAAGGGACTTCTCTCCGCCGGACAGGAGCGTGATGTTCTGGGTCCGCTTGCCCGGGACCTGGATGTCGATGTCCACCCCCGTCTCGAGCATGTCCTCCTCGTCGGTGAGGCGGAGTTCCCCGCGGCCGCCCGGGAAGAGCCGGGAGAAGACCTGGCGGAAGCAGGCGTTCACCGCCTCGAAGGTCTCGGCGAAGCGCTGGCGGGAGATGCGGTTGATCCGGGTGATGGTCTTCTGGAGGATGTCCAGCGACTTCTGGAGGTCCTCCGCCTGGGCGGTGAGGAAATCGAAGCGCTCCTTCAACTGGGCGTGCTCCTCGTCGGCCAGCAGGTTCACCTCCCCGAATCCCTCCAGGGTCCGGCGGTTCCGCTCCAGCTTCTCCTGCAGTTCCCGGAGGGCTTCCTCCTCGAGGGGATGGAAGCCCTCGAGCAGGCGGGCCACCTCGTCGGGGTCCCGGGCCTGCAGGCTCTGCCGGAGGTTTTCCACCTGAAACGCCATCTCCCGGCACGCCAGATCGGATTCGTTCGCCTCCCGGGCCGCCTCCTCGAGGCGCCCCTTGAGGACCCGCATGGTTTCCTCCAGGGCGCGCAGGTCCTCCTCCTGTTGCCGATGGACGTCCCTCCGGGCGTCCAGGTCCGCCTCCAGGACCTCCATTTCCCGGTACGAAGCCGTCAGGGCCGCCTGCCCCTCCTCAATCCGGGCGGCACACTCGGCGAGTTTTCCCCCTGCCGCTGCGATGCCTGCCTGCCGGGCCTCGAGATCCCGGATGGCCTGATCGAGGGAGCGGCCCAGCCGTTCCAGGGTCCGCTCGTTCGCCTCCCGCCGCTGCTGGAGGGACGCCATGCCGACTTTCCGGTTCGTCAAGAGCGACTCCCGCTCCTCGAGGCCCGCCCGGATCCCGTCCCACCGGCCCTGGATGGCGGCCATCGCTTCGCTCATGGCCTTTTCGCGCGCTTCCCAGGAGGCCAGGTCGGCCTGCACGCCCTCCGTCTGGGCGGCCAGCTCCTGCTGCTCCGCCTGGAGGCGCTCCCGCTCGAACCCCAGGACCCGGAGGCGCTGGTCGATGCGCCGCGACTCGTCCTCGTAGCGTTCCAGGTCCTTCCGACGTCCGTTGATCTGGATCTCCAGGCGGTGGACCTCTCCCCGCAGCCGGACGAGTTCCTCTTCCCACTGGGCGATCTGCGAGGTGAGCGCCTTCTTCTGCTCCACCGCTTCGGACACCGCCTCTTCCAGGGAGGATATCTCCACCTCGAGTTCCGCCATCTCCCGCTTGTTCCGGAGGGGGCTCCGCTCCCCTCCCGAGGCGACACCGCCCGTCACGACCCCGTGGGGGCTGATGAGATCGCCGTCCCGGGTGACAAAGGTCCCGCGGAAGCCGTTCTGCCTCCACAGGGACACGCCGCGGTACAGGTCGGGGATGACCCGCACGTCCCCCAGCAGGCAGGTGGCCACGTCGCGAAAATCGTCCTTCACCCGGACCACGTCGAGCAGCTTCACCGTTTCCCGGAGATGGCCCAGCGCCGCATCCCCGCCGTCGGCATAATGGCGGACCTCGACGGGAACGAAGCTGCACCGCCCGAAGGCGCCGCTCTTGAGGTAATCCACGGCCTTGACGCCGTCGACCTGGTTCTTCACCAGGATGTACTGAAGCTTATCCCCCAGCACGGCCTCCACGGCGGCCTCGTAGTCCCGGGGCACGTCGATGTGGTCGGCCACGAGGCCGAGAAAGGATTCCCGGGGCAGGCCGTCCGGGGCGCTTCCCTGCCGCCCCCCCAGGAGGACGCGGATCCCGTCGCCGCACCACTCGTATCCCTCGTAAAACTCCCGGAGGGACTGGAGACGGGCCGACCGCCGACCCAACTCCTCCTTCCGCTCCGCCATGAGCTCGTCCGTCTCCTCCAGTTCCTGCCGGACCCGCTTCATTTCGTCGGAGGCGTCCCCCCGCCGGATGATCAGGTCATCCAGGCTCTCTTCGTCCTCCGCCAGACCGGCGGCCAGGGCCGCCAGGGTGTCCCGGAGCTGCTCCTTGCGCCGGGTCTGCTCCTCGAGCTCGCGGTCGTCCCGGGCCCCGCGGCGCTCCAGGTCCTCGCGATTCTTCAGCAGGGACTGAAGCCGGTTCTTGGCGGTTGTCTTTTCCTTGATCAGTTCGATGAACCGGGCCTTCTGCTCCTCCAGTTCGCCGTGGACAGCGCGGTCCTGCCGGCGGCACTCCTCCAGGGTTTCCTGGAGGTCCCGCAGGTCCGCCTCGGCCTTCAGGATCTCGTCCGCCAGCTCCTCTCCCAGGGTTTCCCCCGCGGCGGCCTCCCGCCGGAACTCCTCCGCCCGCTCCGCGAGCTGCCCAATCTCCCCCGTCTCCCGCTCCTTCAGGCGGGTCAGGTCCTCTGCCTGCTGTCGCTGGAAGGCGATGGACTGCTCCCCGGCGGTGATGGCGCTCCGGACACCGTAGAGGGTTTCCTGCAGGCGGGTCAGTCCACCCTCCCGGGCGAGCGCCTCCGCTTTCGCCTTCTCCCAGGCCGCCTCGGAAACTCCGAGCCTGCTCCGGACGCCGTCCTCCCTCTCCCGGGCGGCGTTGCGGGCCTCCTCCAGGACCCCGCTGCGGGCCGTCAGGCCCGCGTAGGCCTGGAGCATCTGGAGGATCTCGCCCTCCCGGATCTCCTTCCGCAGGGCCTTGTACTGCTCCGCCCGCTTCGCCTGCCGGGAGATGGCGTTCAGCTGGGTCTTCACCTCCCGGGTGATGTCGTTCATGCGGGTGAGGTTCTGCCGGGTCGTCTCCATCTTCCGCATGGCCGATTCCTTGCGGCTCTTGAACTTGGAGATGCCCGCCGCTTCCTCGATGAACTGCCGCCGCTCCTCCGGCCTGGCTTCCACGAGGCTCGAAACGCTGCCCTGCTCCACGAGGGAATAGCCCCGGACGCCGACCCCGGTGCCCAGGAAGAATTCCCGCACGTCCATCAGGCGGCAGGGCACCTGGTTGATCAGGTACTCGCTGTCCCCGTCGCGGATGAGCCGCCGGGTGATGCTGACCTCGCTCATGGCCTCGTAGGGCTCGGGGAAGCGACGGCCGTCGTCGGCCAAAACGAGGGTGACCTCCGCCAGCCCGACAGGGGCCGCCTCCTCACTGCCGTTGAAGATCACGTCGTCCATCTTCCTGCCCCGGAGGGCCTTCACCCGCTGTTCGCCCATGACCCAGCGGATGGCGTCGACGACGTTGCTCTTGCCGCACCCGTTGGGGCCGACGATGCCGCTGATGCCGCCCGGAAAGTCGAGAACGATCCGGTCCCGGAAAGATTTGAAGCCCGTGATTTCAAGCCGTTGAAGTCTCATACCCATCCCGTGGTCCGGGAGTATTCCCGGTGGAGGGGAATCTAGCAGAAGCCCCCCCGCTTGTAAAGCGAAAATACCATTAGAGGGGCTTCCCGGAAAAGACACCACTATATATTGTGCTTGCAAGGACGTTCAGGAGGGGAAACGGGAGAGCCGGCGGAGGGGGAAGCCGGAGGGCTCCTTGGGGGGAGCCCCTCCGGTCCGGGTTGCGGAAAGATCAGTGGCTGGCGACGATCACCTTGGCGTCCGCCAGATAATCGTTGCCGTGGCTTGTCGTCTCGAACAGGAGGCGGCGGCCGTCGGCCTGGATGACAACCATGTTTTCCTTCGTGATGGACGACGCCGGGATGACCAGGACGTTGGCGCCGATGTGCTTGTGCCCCTGCAGGGCCTGGTCCACCGTGTCGGCATAGCGCACGACACCGAAGGTGCGGACCACCGCCGGCTTGACGTTCTTGGCCGAATAGACGGTGAAGAGGCCGCGCTCCCCGTCCTCCACGACGACGACCGGGAGCAGCACCCGCTCGAAAAGAAGCCCCTCGAGGTTGATCACGAGGCCCGTCACGGGCTTGGTCTTGTCATAGGGATACGCCTTCGGCGGAGGCGCGACGGGTGCCGCGACGGGCGGGACCGGCGGCGCGGGAGGGGGCGGCGGGGCCGGCGGCGGCACGTAGGCCGGCGGCTTGATCCGGTCCGCCCCGAGGGCCTGGACAAGGGAGGTTCGGGATACCCCGCAGTGCCCTACGATGCAGACCCGCATCTCCAGGCTCACCAGGAGTGACCCGTCGGGCTGGGGCTCATATTTCTCCGAACCCTTCACGATTTGGGCCCCCTTGACGACCCCGTCCACGTGGGCCCGGATGACGTCGGAGGACACGACGAAATTCTCGACCGTGGTGGTCGAGTCGATCTTCACCCCCTTCATGAGTTCCAGCAGGTTGCGCTGGGCGTCGTTCACGGCGGCGCGCCTCGCCAGGGGCCGGGCCTGGGCCATGCTCCCCCGGACGGCGGCCCCGTGTCCCACCGCGCTGACATATCCCTCCACCCAGTTGATCTCTCCCCGCCCGGTGTCCTGGGCCACCAGGTCCGCCGGGACGAGAAAGAGGGCCACCAGGAAAGACAGACCGACGGCTAACCATACCTTTTTCATGGATCGACCACCTCCGCTTCTTGAGATTGTTCGTGTCATTTCTTCACGTACTTTCCAGAGACGTAGGCCCCCGGATCACACTGGGCGCAGCCCTTGGCGTCCTGGAGCTCGAAGCCGCCGGAGCCGAGGCGGATTTCCATTGCGCAGACGCCCAGGACGAGGCTTCCGCCCCTGAGTTCTCCCAGGTCCCCGATGCGGCAGTTCTTCCCGCCGCCGCTGCCGTTGGCGTTGATGAAGTATTTCCCGTCCGGCAGGGCGCTGACGTCCATGGTGACCTGCATGACCCCGTCGTTCATGACGTAGGTCCCTGCAGCGATCCCCTGGGCCAGGGCCGGCCCGGCGGTCAGCAGGAACGCCAGCGTCACTACCACCAAGAAGAATCGTTTCATAGCGCTTCCTCCATGCTGCTTCGTTCGGGACGGCCCCCGTCCCGGCCGTCTGTCCGCCGGAACGGGACCGTCATCCCCATTGTCAAGTTTACAGCCCCCGGACCGTCAGGTCGCTCAGGACCGGCGAGGCCGTACCCGACTGGATCTGCAAAGTCGCCTCCACCTGGAGGTACCGGCCCTGCGGCGTCGCCTTGAGGTCCGCACCCTTGGCGGCGTCTTCCCAGGCCGACCAGGTCTGGCCGTCCTTGGAGCTGCGGGCTTTCACCTTCACCGACGTTCCCGCCGGCTCGGTGCTGGTCCAGGTTACGGTCTTCCACATGGCCGCAGCTTTCTGGGAGTCGTAGGCGACCGTCCAGGTACCGATCATGGTGGTCACGGAGCGGGCCACGATGCCGGTCATGTCGCTGTAGCCGTAGTGAGGACCGGCAATGGATTTCTCAAGGTCCACCCTGTTCGTCGCCGGGTCGATCCGCTTGACGAAGGCATCGCCGTAATTGACGACCCAGACCTTGCCTTCGGAATCGGTGGCCACGCCGGTCGGGTGGTTGAAGCCGCCGATGGTGGTCTTCTTCACGCCGTCGTTGGACCAGCGGGAAACGTTGTTGGAGCTGGAGTTGGCGACCCACACGTCGCCGTCGTTGGTCAGGGCGACGCCGCGGGAGCAGCTGTCCCCCGTGGGCTTCTGCCACTCGATGGCCCCGGTAACCGTGTTGATCCGGGTCAGCTTGTTGGAGCACCAGCCGGCGATGAACAGGTGGTTGTTCTTGTCCATCCCCATGCCGTAGGCCTGGCCCGTGTTGACCTTCGTGAAGGCGCCGGTGGCCGGGTCGAGCCGCCCGACATAGCTGTAGGACAGGTCGGCGGACCACACGATGCCCCGGGGGTCCACAACGGCGCCATAGGGGTTGTGCCCCGGGACGTCGTAGGTTTTGAGGATCTTACCGGTTGTCCCGTCGACGTGGTAGTACTTGTGGGTGCCGTAGGTGCCGGCCCAGAGGTTGTTGTTGGCATCGATGCCGATGCCACGGGGACCGGGATTCCCGTCGTAGGTGCCCTTGTATTCACCCGGTGCGTACGTGCCCTCCTTACCCGGGATCACGACGACCTCGTAGAGGACGCACTCGTCCGCGCCCCAGGCCAGGGACGTTGCCCCGGTCGAGGTCTCGATCGTGCCGTTCTTGTTCCGGTCCACGCACTGGCCGTTCTCGTTGAGGCCGACCTTGACGACCGTCCCGGTTCCGCGGTTGCCGACCCAGCAGTTGCCCTTCAGGTCCACGGTGGTCCGCGACGGGCTGCCGTTCGTGCCGGGCCCCGTGCGGTAGCGGCCGAGCTCGGCACCGGTCTTCGAATCCACCTTGGAGATGGTCCCCTCGTTGGAGTTGGGCACCCAGATGAACGGAAGCGTGGAGATGCTCTTGCTCAGCTGGAGCTGGTCGGGAATCGTCTTGTCTTCGACGCCCACCATCCCTCCCGACTCGAAGTCGGCATTGGTGGTCCAAGTTTTCGAGAAGCTCGTGTCGAGGGTGTAGGTGCCCGTGGCGGTGGCGGTCTTGCCGATCTCCACGCTCACCTTCACGGTGTCGGGCTTCTTCCAGCCCGCCACGTCCTTGAACGTCACGTCGTACCAGCCCGCCTTGAGGCCCGCCTTGACGCTGTCGGCGCTGTTCAGCCAGGCGCCGCCGGGGATCTGCCACTGGGCACCCTTCGCCAGGACGTCGGCGGGGAGGATCGTCACCGTCAGCACTGTGGGCACCTCCACGGGAGGCTGCGGCGGCTGGGGACCCGCGGCCTGGGGCGTGCCGATGGTGAACCAGGCGCTCTTCTCCGGGGAGGTGCTGCCGCCGGAGTCGACGGCCTGGCCGAGAACCTTGTAGTTCCCCGGGGGCAGGTTGAAGTCC
>JBFYXW010000197.1:0-23972 GCA_041310335.1 Syntrophaceae bacterium
GCGCCTGCTTCCTTGCGGTTAGCTCAGCGACTTCTGGAGTAATCGACTCCCATGGTGTGACGGGCGGTGTGTACAAGGCCCGGGAACGTATTCACCGCGGCGTGCTGATCCGCGATTACTAGCGATTCCGCCTTCATGGAGTCGAGTTGCAGACTCCAATCCGTACTGAGACCGGCTTTTTGAGATTGGCTTACTCTCGCGAGTTCGCAGCTCTTTGTACCGGCCATTGTAGCACGTGTGTAGCCCTGGACATAAGGGCCATGAGGACTTGACGTCATCCCCACCTTCCTCCGGCTTGACACCGGCAGTCTCTCTAGAGTGCCCAACTGAAGGAGGGCAACTAATGGCGAGGGTTGCGCTCGTTGCGGGACTTAACCCAACATCTCACGACACGAGCTGACGACAGCCATGCAGCACCTGTCTCCGAGTTCCCCGAAAGGCACTCCCCTGTTTCCAGGGGATTCTCGGGATGTCAAGCCCAGGTAAGGTTCTTCGCGTTGCATCGAATTAAACCACATGCTCCACCGCTTGTGCGGGCCCCCGTCAATTCCTTTGAGTTTTAAACTTGCGTCCGTACTCCCCAGGCGGTTCACTTAATGCGTTAGCTTCGGCACTGAGGGGGTCAATACCCCCAACACCTAGTGAACATCGTTTACAGCGTGGACTACCAGGGTATCTAATCCTGTTTGCTCCCCACGCTTTCGCGTCTCAGCGTCAGTATCGGGCCAGAAAGCCGCCTTCGCCACCGGTGTTCCTCCTGATATCTACGAATTTCACCTCTACACCAGGAATTCCGCTTTCCTCTCCCGTACTCAAGCAAGGCAGTTTCAAGTGCACTTCCTGGGTTGAGCCCAGGGCTTTCACACCTGACTTACCAAGCCGCCTACACGCGCTTTACGCCCAATGATTCCGAACAACGCTTGCACCCCCCGTATTACCGCGGCTGCTGGCACGGAGTTAGCCGGTGCTTCCTCTGATGGTACCGTCAAGGATGAAGGCTATTAACCCGCACCCATTTCTTTCCATCCGACAGAGCTTTACGACCCGAAGGCCTTCCTCACTCACGCGGCGTTGCTGCGTCAGGGTTTCCCCCATTGCGCAAAATTCCTCACTGCTGCCTCCCGTAGGAGTCTGGACCGTATCTCAGTTCCAGTGTGGCTGATCATCCTCTCAGACCAGCTACCCATCGTCGCCTTGGTAGGCCATTACCCTACCAACCAGCTAATGGGACGCGGGCTCATCCTTCAGCGAAAGCTTGCAAGCAGAGGCTATCTTTGACGACCGGACCGCAGTCCGGTCGTGTTATTCGGTATTAGCCCACCTTTCGATGAGTTATTCCCAACTGAAGGGTAGATTACCCACGCGTTACTCACCCGTGCGCCACTCTACTCAGGTCCCGAAGGACCCTTTCTCGTTCGACTTGCATGTGTTAGGCACGCCGCCAGCGTTAGTTCTGAGCCAGGATCAAACTCTCCAGTTTGAATCCTTATCGGGAGATTGCTCTCCCGTGTTGTTTCTCAAAGCACAAGAACCCGCAAATCAATTACCCCACTATTCAATTGTGAAAGAACGAACTGGAAACGAGCCACGCTATTTACTTTAGAGACCGTTTCCTGTCAAGAACTTTTTGAAACTTTTTTCCCCGCCGCAAAAACGGCTGGTGTCGCAGAGCGATCTTGGATTTGAAGAACGGTTTGGCGGTTGCTTCATGAGTCCGGCCGGGGCCGAACGCTTGAAAAAAAACCGGAGGTCCTTCACCAACCTTCCCCGCGAACAGGGAAAAGCAATCTACTCTTTCCCGTGCAATCCGTCAAGGAAAAATTTGCCTACGGCGAAAGAATCCGGACCACCGCGTAGCTCTTCTTTCCCTTTCTCAGCCTGATTTCGCCACGTTCGTTGGCATCCGCGAGGCCGATCTTTTCGTCGGGCGAACGCACGGGGCGGTCGTTCACATAGCCGCCTCCCTGGGACAGGACCCGCTTGGCTTCCCCCTTGGACGCGCAGAGGCCCGCCTCGTGGAAAAGGTCGAAGGCGCTGACGCCCGCCTCCAGGGCCGCCCGGTCCTTCCCGATCGTCGGGATGGCCGCCAGATCCTCTCCCGGGGCCGTCCGCGGGATGTCGCTGGACGGAAAGAGGGACGGATCCACCGGTTTGAGGCGGAAGGCGGAGGCGGAAGCGCTCCAGGCCGCCCGCGCTTCCCCGGGACCATGGGTGATCCGGGTGGCTTCGAAGGCCAGGACGGCCTTGGCCATGTTGATCTCCGCGTCCGACAGGGCGGAGGCCCGGCGCACTTCCTCCATGGGCAGGAACGTGAAGAGGGCGAGGAAGCGCGGGACATCGGCGTCGTCGGCGTTCATCCAGTACTGGAAGTACTCGTAGGGAGACGTCAGGGCGCCGTCCAGCCAGACGGTTCCCTTCTCCGTCTTTCCCATCTTGTGTCCCTGCGCCGTCGTCAGGAGGGGAAAGGTGAGGCTATGGGCCTGCCGTCCGACTACGCGGCGGATCAGGTCCACGCCGGCCAGCATGTTGCCCCACTGGTCGTTCCCGCCGAACTGGATCTCGCAGCCGTACTCCTGGAAAAGATACAGGAAGTCGTAGGCCTGAAGCAGCATGTAGTTGAATTCGATGAAGTTCAACCCCTTCTCCAGGCGGAGCCGGTAGCTCTCCGCCGCCAGCATCTTGTTGACGCTGAAGTGGCGGCCGATGTCCCGGAGAAACGCGATGTAATTGAGCTCCGTCAGCCAGTCCGCGTTGTTGACGAGCAGGGCCTTGCCTTCCCCGAAGTCCAGGTACCGGGAAAGCTGCGCCCGCAGGCACGAGGCGTTGTGGTCGATCTCCTCCCGCGTGAGGACCCGCCGCAGCTCCGTCTTGCCGCTGGGATCCCCGATGAGGCCCGTCCCGCCACCCACCAGCGCGATGGGCCGGTGCCCCTGCCGCTGCAGGTGCACCAGGGCCATGATGGGCACGAGGCTTCCCACGTGCAGGCTCGTCGCCGTGGGATCGAACCCGATGTACCCCGTGACGGGACCGCCGCCGAGCAGATCCCGCACCTGCCCTTCGTCCGTCACCTGTTCCAGGAACCCGCGCTCCCGGAATACGTCATAGACGTTCCCCATGCTCCGACTCCCAACCGGATCAGCCGTCCAGGGGCAGGCTGATCCTCTCTATCTTCAAGGCCCGGCCGCTTGACGGGTCGGCCTCGATGAGCACCCCCTGCAGCCGGACATCGCCCTTGGCGACGTCGAACCGGTTCGGCACCTGTGTGAGAAAGCGCTCCAGGATGGCCTCCTTCCGCATGCCGATGACGGAATCGAAAGGTCCCGTCATGCCGGCATCGGTGAGATAGGCCGTCCCTCCCGGCCGGATTTCCTCATCCGCCGTCTGCACGTGGGTGTGGGTCCCCACCACTGCCGTCACCTTCCCGTCCAGGAACCAGCCCAGGGCCTGCTTCTCCGACGTGGCCTCGGCGTGGAAATCGACGATGACGACGGGGGCCTTGCGCTTCATCTTCTGGATCTCCCGCTCCGCCGTCCGGAAGGGACAGTCCACGGCGGGCATGAAGACCCTCCCCGCCAGGTTCAGGATGCCCACGTAAGTCCCGCCGGGGGCGGGCACGACGACGGACCCGCGGCCGGGCACCCCTTCGGGGTAGTTGGCCGGGCGCAGGAGCGTCTCGTAGTCGTCGATGAAATCCAGGACCTCCCGCTTGTCCCAGACGTGATTCCCGGAGGTGAGGACGTCGACCCGGTAACTGTACAGATCCTCCACCACCTCCCGGGTGATCCCGAAGCCCGCGGCAGCGTTCTCGCAGTTGGCAATGACGAAATCTACCGACCGCTCCGCCACCAGTTGCGGCAGCAGGTCCCGGACCGCCCGGCGGCCCGGCTTGCCGACGATGTCCCCGATGAACAGGATCCTCATGGCGGGCCCTCAGCGTGCAAAGTCGGACACCCGGGTCTCCCGGATGACCGTCACCTTGATCTGGCCCGGGTAGGTCAAATCCTTCTCGATCTTCTTGACGATGTCGCGACAGAGCATCACCGCGTCGTTGTCGGAAATCTTCTCGTTCTCCACCAGGATGCGGATCTCGCGGCCCGCCTGGATGGCGAAGCACCGGTCCACGCCGCTGAAGGAGTTGGCGATGCCCTCCAGCTCCTCGAGGCGCTTGACGTAGGTCTCCAGCATCTCCCGCCGGGCGCCCGGCCGGGCCGCCGACAGCGAATCCGCCACCTGGACCAGGGCCCCCAGCAGGGTCGTCGTGCGGCTGTCGTCGTGATGGGTGGCGATGGCCTGCACGATGCTCGCCGACTCGCCGAAGCGCCGGGCGTAATCGGCCCCGATGGCGGCGTGGGTGCCTTCGATCTTGTGGTCGATGGCCTTCCCGATGTCGTGGAGGAGCCCCGCCCGCTTGGCTTCCTTGACGTTCATCTTCAGTTCCGAAGCCATCATGCCCGTCAGGTAGGCCACTTCCACGGAATGCTGGAGGACATTCTGGGAAAAGCTCGTCCGGTACTTCAGGCTTCCCAGGAGGGTGATGATCTCGGGGTGCAGGTCGTGAACCCCCACGTCGAAGGAGACGCGCTCCCCCGTTTCCTGGACCACCTTGTCCACCTCCTGCGTCGCCTTCTTCACGATCTCCTCGATCCGGCCGGGATGGATCCGGCCGTCGGTGATGAGGCGCTCCAGCGAGATGCGGGCCACCTCCCGGCGGATCGGGTCGAAGCTGGACAGGACCACGGCCTCGGGCGTGTCGTCGACGATGAGGTCGATCCCGGTGGCCGCCTCGATGGCCCGGATGTTCCGTCCCTCCCGGCCGATGATGCGGCCCTTCATTTCGTCGTTGGGGAGGTTGACCACCGATACCGTGCTTTCCGCCACGAAATCACTGGCATAACGCTGCATGGCGTACGTCATGATCTCCCGGCTCACCTTCTCGGCATTCCGCCTGGCCTCCTCTTCCACTTTCCGGATCAGGAGCGCCGCGTCCCGCTTCGCCTCCGATTCCATGGCCTGGACGAGCTGCTCCCTGGCCTCCTCCGAGGAGATCCCGGCGATCCGCTCCAGCTTCTGGTGCTCCTCCTCGATCAGCCGGCACAATTTGTCCGTTTTTTCCTGGATCTGGTTCTCTTTGCCGACCAGCGACTTCTCCCTGCTTTCAATCTGGCTTTCCTTCTGGGCCAGGGCGTCGGAGCGTTTGTCGATGAGTTCGTCCTTGGAGCGGATCTTCCGCTCGATGCCGTCCAGTTCCTGCCTGCGCTCCTTGACCTCTTTCTCGGATTCGGCCTTGGCCTTCAGAAGGGTTTCCCGGGCCTGCAGAATCCCCTCCTTCTTGATGGTGTCCGCCTCTTTCTTCGCCTCTTCCACGATCCGGTTGGAGAGGCTTTCGGAATTGCTCAGTTTTTTTCTGGAAAGGGAAACCGTCACCAGGAAGCCGATCCCGACCCCCAGGACAATCGATAGGACCATGATGAATATGTTCATGCCGTTCAGCACAACTTCACCTCCTGTATATGGATACTCCGGCAGCAACAACATCGCGTCGTCCGCCGCCGGGGGCAACACTTCACAAACGGAAACGAAATCAGTTGCAGGGGAATTCGGGAAAGAAGGAAGCGCCTGCTTCGGAAAGCCGGGGACGGCTTTCCGATCCGCCGAAAAGGCCGGCGGGAGAAGCCGGGCAGAAGGGACGACCCGGGCTTCCTGGACCAGGGAAAAGAGGGATGGCCAACTTACGGAAGGCAACCACCCGCACGATGAAAGAGGATGCCTCCTGTGCTTCTCAATCTACCTCGTCAATCAGGGATATCAGTTTTTCCGACCGCTCCTTCAGGCTTGTCGAGAACGTCTCGCTTTTTTCCTCAAGTTTCACGTATTCGTCGGCAATGTTCAGCGCGGCCAGGATGGCGATGTGGAGGGCCGGCATCTTGGGCGACCGGCTGCCGATCTGATCGATCCGGTCGTTCACCAATGCCACCACGCGCGTTACATGATCCTCCCCATCATCGCTGGTAACAGAAAAATCTTGACCCAGTATCTTGATCTGAAATTGTTTTTTCAACCCCTGCCCCTTGAATGGCTACTGTCGGACCGGAATGTCCCGGAGCAGTTCAAGAAGCGAATCCACCTTCGTGCGTATGAAATCCCTCTCCTCCGTAAGTCCCCTGATATGGTTCCGTGCTTCCTCCAAATCCAGCGACCTTGTCTTGAGCAGTTCCTCCAGTTCCCCGTATTGCTTTTTCAACAGCGCGTATTCGCTGATAACAAGCCGGATCTTCTTATCCAGTTCCTCGAAACTGGTCAGTTCCACCGGACCCCCCATTCCGCACCACCCACCGGGATTTCCGGACGGGCGGAGTCGTTCGTTTTGGTGGCGAGTATGCCAACGAACCCCTGAGAAGTCAAGGCGAACTTTCCCCTTTCAGGTCGTAGAAGGACCGGAGGATTTCCAGGAGTTGCCCCCTGTCCTCGACCCGACTGGCGATGTTCCGGACCTGGGCGCCCCCCCGGTCTCCCTTGGTGTACCAGAGGGCGTGCTTGCGGAAGGAGCGGATCCCGGCCCCCTCCCCCATGGCGGCGATCTCCAGGTCCAGGTGGTGGAGGATGACCCGCATCCTTTCCTCCGGACCCGGGGGGCCGGGATCCCGCCCCTCTTCCCGGAAGGCTGTTATTCGACCGAATATCCATGGATTTCCAAGACATGCCCGGCCGACCAGGACGGCATCGCATCCCGTCTGGCGAACCATCTTCAAGGCGTCGGCGGGACACCGGATGTCCCCGTTGCCGATGACGGGGACCCGGACCGCTTCCCGGACCCTGCCGATGAGGGACCAGTCTGCGGAGCCGCCGTATCCCTGAACGGCGGTCCGGGGATGAACCGTGATGCCGTCAATACCGCAACCCTCGGCAATCCGGGCAATTTCCACCGCGTTGACGGTTTGGGCGTTCCAGCCGGCCCGGATCTTCACCGTCAGCGGGAGGGACGTGGCCCCCCGGATCTCCTTCAGGATGGCCTCGACGCGGGGCGGGTCCTTCATGAGGGCCGCCCCGGAGCCGGTCTTGACCACCTTCTTGACGGGGCACCCCATGTTGACATCCACCAGGTCCGCCCCCGCTTCCGTCACGATCCGGGCCGCCCGGGCCAGGACCTCCGGGTCGGAGCCGAAGATCTGGACCCCCAGGGGATGGTCCTCCGGGCAGGTGTCCAGGTAATGCAGGGTCTTGCGGGTCGATCGGACCAGGCCGTTGGCGCTCACCATCTCCGTGAAGGCCATCCCGCAGCCGCAGGCCCTCGCAATCCTTCGGAAAGGCAGGTTCGTGACCCCCGCCATGGGGGCCATCCACTCCCGGCTCCCGACGGCCAGGGATCCGATGGTGACGGAATCGGTCGGGCTCATGGGGCGCTCGGATCGAGAAAGCCTTCCCGGATGAGCCGTTCCGCCTCCCCCAGGTCCCCCGGCGTGTTGATGCCCATGACCTCCGGCGGGAAGGGCGCCACGAGGGCGCGGACCCGGAGACCCCGCTTCCGGGCGATCCCCACGATGTCCGTCAGGTAGTATTCTTTCTGCGCGTTATCATTCGTAATTTCGCAGACCGCTTCCGCCAGGAAGGCACCCCCGACGCAGTAGATCCCCGCATTGATTTCCCGGACCCGCTTCTCCTCGTCCGTGGCATCCCGGGCCTCCACGATGCGCAGGACCGCCCCGTCCCCTTCCTTGATGACCCGCCCGTAGCTGCCGGGGTCCTCCAGGACGGTCGTCAAGACCGTCACCGCGGCTCCGCTGTCCCGGTGCTGCAACAGGAGCGCCTCCAGCGTCCGCGGGGTCAGCAGGGGCACGTCGCCGCAGAGGATCAGGACAACTCCTTCCCAATTCCGGAAGTGTTCCCGGGCGATCAGGGCGGCATGGCCCGTCCCGAGCTGTTCCCGCTGTTCCACGAACGACAGGTCCCGTCCGGCGACATTCTCCCGAACTTTTTCCGCCTGGTGGCCAACGACGATCACCGTCCGCTCCGCCCCGGCCCGCCGGGCCGCCTCGACCACATAGGACAGGAGGGACCGCCCGCTGAGGGGGTGGAGCACCTTGGCCAGGTCGGACTTCATGCGGGTCCCCTTCCCAGCCGCCAGGATCAGGCACAGCAGCTTCCTCTCATCCTTCTGCCTCAAAATCTCCTCCCCGCTCGTCATGCAACGCCTCCCCGCTCACCAACCCGCCTGTCCAGCTCCGGTGGAAATTGAACCATCACTTCCCGGACGGCCCGCTCCCCGGCGTCTTCGACGGTGAACGTCGCCGGACCGACGGTGAACGCATCCCGCCTCCGGGGAATCCGGCCCGTCCGGGAGAGGACGAATCCGCCCAGGGTCTCGTAGTCGCCCTCGGGAAGATCGACCGGCAGGACCTTCCGGATCCGCTCCATGCTGATCCGGGCGCTGAACAGGTACTTGCCCGGCCCCAGGCGACGGAGCAGCTTCTCTCCCGAATCGAACTCGTCCCGGATCTCGCCCACCACCTCCTCCAGGATGTCCTCCAGGGTCACGATTCCGACGGCCCCTCCGTATTCGTCCACGACCGCGGCCATCCGCTCCCCCCGGGTTTTCATCTCCAGGAGCAGGTCCTTCGCCGGCATGGTCTCCGGCACGTAAAAGACATCCGTATTGAGACAGGCGTCGATTGACCCGGGCATCTCCCCATGCCAACCCGGTTCCTGCCGGACACAGGCCAGCAAGTCGAATGTGTCAAGGACCCCAATGATATTAATGATTTGGTCGCGGTAAACGGGGATTCGCAGAAAACCCTGCTCCGTCACCAGGCGAGTGGCATCCGCCAACGTCGCCGTCACCGGCAGGGCCGTCACGGCCGACAGGGGAATCATGATCTCTCCGGCGGTGGTCTCGGAAAAATCGAAGACCCGCCGCACCATGTCCTTTTCGGAGCGGAGGATGTCCGTCTCGCCCTCGGAGCCGTCGCTGATGAGGGAGACCAGGCCTTCCCGGGTGATGTACGGAGAGTAGGACAGGTCCTTCTTGCCCGTCAGGAGCAGGACCGCGCGAAGCGCCACCCGGGACACGATGAAAACGATCGGAGCCAGGACCCAGGAAGCCGCCTGCAGAAACGGGGCCAGGCGAGCAGCCGCGTTCTCGGGGCGGGCCTGGCAGATGCTCTTGGGGATGACCTCCGCGAACACCAGCAGAACCGGGATCATGACCCCCACGGCCAGCCACTCCCCGAGAAAGGGACCGAACAGGGAAATGAACAGCAGGGTCGCCCCGGTGCTCGCCGTGACCTCGCAGAGATTCGTCCCGATGGGGGCGGTGGACAGGAACAGGTGCGGCTTTTCCCGGAGTTCCAGGGCTTTCGCAGCGGACCGCGAGCCCCGGCGTGCCCGCTGGCGGAGCCGGTGGATGTCCGAAGACACCAGGGCGATTTCCCCGCCGGAGAAAAATCCCTGGAGGAAGACGCAGGCCACGACGATCACCAGGATGAGCGCCTGTTCAAACGACATGGTCTTCCGCTTCCCCCGCTTCCGCCGCTTCCCGGGTGACCCGGATGCTGAGAATCCGGGCCGGCCCCACCTTCACCACGAGGAAGCGGTACCCTGCGAAGACCACCGCCTCCCCGCGCTGGGGAAGCATTCCAAAGAGATGGAGCACGAAACCACCCGCCGTCTCGAATTCGTCCGGCGACAGGGACAGGCCGAGCAATTCGTTCAGGTCTTCCGTCTCCATCCGGCCCGAAATGACCCAGGCGTCGTCGCCTTCCTTCTCCCAGAGTTCCTTCCGGATCCCGTGCTCGTCGTAGATGTCCCGGAAGAGGTGCTCGAGGATGTCCTCCAGGGTGATGAGCCCGGAGACCCCGCCGTACTCGTCCACCACCACGGCGGTCTGAAGGCGCCGCTTCTGGAAATCCCGGAGCAGCGCCCCCGCGGTCTTGAACTCCGGAACGAAATAGACCTTCCGGAAATAGCGTTCGACGGGGAAGGCCCGCTCCGCACCCCCCGGTATCTTCAGGAGATCCGCCGCCAGGAGGAGCCCCAGGATGTCGTCCCGGTCCCGTCCGTACACGGGAACCCGCGAGTGCCGGGCCAGGATCACCTCCCGCTTCATGTCCTCGACGCCCATGGAAACGGGCAGGCAGAAGACGTCCACCCGGGGCACCATCAGTTCCGAAACCGGCCGGTCCTCCATCTCGAAGACCCCGTGGATCAGGGCCCGCTGGGTTTCCTCCAGGGCCCCCTCCCGGTGGCCCTCATCAATGAGCGTCTTGAACTCGTCCTCCGTTAGGGTAGGGCGGCGGGACGCCTCCCGGCCGGCGAACCGGGCGACGAACCCCCGGGAAACGCCCTCCAGAATCCACACGAAGGGGCGGGCAAGGCCCTGTACAAGGGACATCACGGGCGACAGGAGGGAGGAAAAGCGGATGGGGTCCGTCATGCCCAGGGTCTTCGGCACGGTTTCTCCGAAAACAAGGAGGAGCGGCGTCGTCACGGCGATGGCGAGCCACCCCTTTTCCGCCCCCAGGAGGCTGACGAAAATCGAGGTGGCCAGGACGGAGAGACCGATGTTGACCGACTCATTGCTGAAGATGATCGTCACGAGGAGCCGGCGGCGGTCCCTGAGCAGCCCCTGGACGGTCCGGAGAAAGGGCACGCGCTCCTGGGCCATCTTGTGGAGATGGAGGGGCGTCAGGGAAAACAGGGCCGCCTCGGAGCAGGAGAAGAACCCCGAGAGCAGGAACAGGACGGCGATGAATCCCAGTTTGAAGAAGATCGGATTTTCCAATAGTTCTCGTCCAGGGCCGGAAAACCGGCCTTCTCAATGGCAGGAAATGTAGCAGATTCGGACGGAAAAGGACAAACGGATTTCCCGGCGGCCCCGGCGCAGGGATTTGTTTGACGGGCCACCGTTTTTTCGATAAAGGGTTTTCCTTATCCTGCGGATGCGGTCCCCCCGGGGATCGCCGTCCGTTCGGCACCACTCGCACCGTCCCATGGGAGGAACATCATGGCCAGCGTTCTCTTGATCGGAAATGGCGCGCGGGAGCACGCCATGGCTGAGGCCCTCGTCCGGTCCGCCGCCCATCCCCGGCTCTTTTCCTGCATGAAAGCCAACAATCCGGGCATCGCCACCCTCTCGCGGGAAATCCACCTGGGAAACTACGGGGATCTGAACGCCATCATTGCCTTTGCCCGGTCGAGCGGCGTCGAGTTCGCCGTCGTCGGCCCCGAGGACCCCCTGAACGAGGGAGTGGTGGACGCCCTCCGGGAGGCGGGCATCCCGTCCGTGGGACCCACCAGGGACCTGGCCCGCCTGGAGACTTCCAAGTCCTTCACGCGGGACCTCGTCAAGAAGTACGGAATCCCCGGGAACCCCCGGTACCGGGTCTTCACGGCGCAGAAGGGACTGGAACCGTTCCTGGCGGAGCTGGACGGCATCGTGATCAAGCCCGACGGCCTCACGGGGGGCAAGGGCGTCCTGGTCCAGGGGGACCACTTCCAGACCCGGGAGGAGGCCCTGGCCCACTGCCGGCAGATCCTGGCGGAGCACTCCCCGGTGATCGTGGAGGAAAAGCTGGAAGGGGAGGAATTCTCCCTCCAGTGCCTCTGCGACGGGAAGACCGTCGTGGCCACCCCGGCGGTGCAGGACCACAAGCGGCGCTTCGTCGGCGACCGGGGGCTCAACACGGGCGGCATGGGTTCCTACTCCTGCGAGGACCACCTGCTCCCCTTCCTGACGGAACGGGACGTGGCGGAGGGCCTGGCCATCACCCGGCAGGTCGCGGAGGCGATTTACCGGGAAACGGGGGCACCGTACAAGGGCATCATGTACGGCGGCTTCATCGTCACGAAAAGCGGCGTGAAGCTCCTGGAGTACAACGCCCGCCTGGGGGATCCGGAGGCCATGAACATCCTCCCCCTGCTGAAGTCCGATTTCGCGGAGCTCTGCCGCGCCATCATCGAGGGCACCCTGGACCGCTTCCCCGTCTGCTTCGAGCAGAAGGCGACGGTGTGCAAGTACATTGTCCCGAAGGGATACGGCCTCCCGAAGGACCACCCCGACGCCTCCTCCACCGCCGCCCGGATCAGCGTGGGCGACCCGGGGGCCGCCCGCCTCTACTACGCCTCCGTGGACCAGCGGCCCGACGGCCTGTACATGAGCACCTCCCGGGCCATCGGGATCGTCGGCATCGCAGCGACCCTCGCCGGGGCGGAGGCCGTGGCCGAGGCCGCCGCCAGTTCCGTCAAGGGCCCCGTGGACCATCGGCCCGACATCGGTACGGCGGCCCTGGTGGGGCGTCGCGTGGCCCACATGAAGCAGATCCGGGGACAGTAGTCCAATATTCCCAAACAACATCAAGGAGCAATAGCATGACCGCCAACCCAGTCAAGAGAGCCCTCGTCAGCGTCACCGACAAGGGCGGCATCGTCGCCTTCGCGCAGGGCCTGGCCGCCCTGGGCATCGAGATCCTCTCCACCGGCGGCACCGCCGCCCAGCTTCGCAAGAGCGGCGTCCCCGTCGTGGACGTCTCGGACTACACCGGATTCCCGGAGATGATGGACGGGCGGCTCAAGACCCTCCACCCGAAAATCCACGGCGGCCTGCTGGCCCTCCGGGACAACCCCGAGCACCTCGCCGCGGCGAACCAGCACGGGATCAAGCTGATCGACATGGCGGTCATCAACCTCTACCGCTTCGAGGACACCGTCGCCAAGCCCGGCTGCACCCTCGAGGAGGCCGTGGAGAACATCGACATCGGGGGGCCGACGATGCTCCGGGCGGCGGCCAAGAACTGGCGGTTCGTCAGCGTCGTGACAGACCCCGCCGACTACCCCGGGATCCTCCGGGAATTGAAGGAGACGGGCGGGCGGATCTCCGAGGCCACGAACTACCGGCTGGCCACGAAGACCTTCCAGCTCACGGCCCGGTACGACGCCGCCATCTCGAATTACCTCGGCCGCATCCTCCCGGAGGGCGAGCCGAAGGAGTTCCCCGACACCTACACGGTCCAGTTCCAGCTGGCCCAGGGCCTCCGGTACGGCGAGAACCCCCACCAGAAGGCCGCCTTCTACCGGGAGCCGGCGGCGACCGTCCCCGCCGTGGCGACGGCTCGGCAGCTCCAGGGCAAGGAGCTGTCCTACAACAACATCATGGATGCCGACGCGGCCTGGCAGATGGTCTCCGATTTCGAACGCCCCGCCGCCATCGTCATCAAGCACGCCAATCCCTGCGGCGCCGCCACCTCCGGCGGGGACCTCGCGGAGGCCTACCGGAGGGCCCTGGAGACGGACCCCGTGTCTGCCTTCGGGGGCATCGTGGCCCTGAACCGGCCCGTGGACCCGAAAATCGCGGAGGAACTGGCGAAGATCTTCCTCGAGGTCATCATCGCCCCGGGCTTCGATCCCCGGGCGCTGGAAATCCTCCAGCCCAAGAAGAACGTGCGCCTCCTGGAGATCCCGGCCTCCGGCGGGGCGGGCTCCCCCGGGTTTGATTTCCGCCGCGTCGTGGGGGGGCTGCTCCTCCAGGAGCGGGACACCGACGCGTTCGATCTCCGGCAGGCCAAGGTGGTCACGAAGCGCGCCCCCACGGAGGAGGAGTACCAGGCCCTGGACTTCGCTTGGCGGGTGGTGAAGCACGTCAAGTCCAACGCCATCGTCCTGGCGACGAAGGACCAGCTCGTGGGGGTCGGCGCCGGCCAGATGAGCCGGGTGGACTCCGTGAAGATCGCCCGGATGAAGGCGATCCTTCCCACACAGGGAACCGTCCTCGCCTCCGACGCTTTCTTCCCCTTCCGGGACGGCGTGGACCTGGCGGCGGAGGCGGGGGTCACCGCCATCGTCCAGCCCGGCGGCTCCATGCGGGACGAGGAGACCATCCAGGCGGCGGACGAGCACGGCATGGCCATGATCTTCACGGGGCGCCGCCACTTCAAGCACTGAGAACACGGAAAGCCCGCCCCCGTCCCCCGGCAGGCGCACGCGTGCATCTTCCTTGCCCGCGGCCTGCCGGGGATGACCGGATCCCGCTTCAACGGGCGATCCGCCCCCTTCGGAGGTGAATCATGATCCGGACAACCAGCCCCAGCTACAGCATCCTCCTCCGCGTGGAAATCCCGAACCGGCCGGGCATGCTCGCCCGCGTCCTGGCCGCCGTCGGCCGGGCCGGGGGAAACATCGGCTCCGTGGACATTGCCGGCTTCCGGCGCGAGTCGATGGTCCGGGACATCGTCGTGAACGCCGCGGACAGCGACATGCTGGACCGGATCACCGCGGCCGTCCGGAAGGTACGGGACATCCGCCTCCTCCACGTGACGGACCGGACGTTCCTGCTCCACGCGGGGGGAAAGATCGAGGTCACAGCCCGGCTGCCCCTCAAGACAAGGGAAGACCTCAGCATGGCCTACACGCCCGGGGTGGCGAGGGTGTCGATGGCCATCCACGAGGAGCCCGAGCGGGTCTACGACCTGACGATGAAGAAAAACATGGTGGCCATCGTGACCGACGGGACCGCCGTGCTCGGCCTCGGGGACATCGGCCCCCGGGCGGCCCTGCCGGTCATGGAAGGCAAGGCGATGCTCTTCAAGGAGTTCGGCGGGGTGGACGCCTTCCCGATCTGCCTGGCCACGAAGGACCCGGAGGAGATCGTCCGGGCGGTGAAGTGGATCGCCCCGGGGTTCGGGGGCGTAAACCTGGAGGACATCTCGGCGCCCCGCTGCTTCGAAATCGAGGAGCGCCTGAAGGCGGAACTGGACATCCCCGTCTTTCACGACGACCAGCACGGCACGGCGGTGGTCATCCTGGCGGGCCTGCAGAACGCCCTCACGATCGTCGGGAAAAGCCTGGAGGACGTCCGGGTCGTCGTCAACGGCCTCGGCGCAGCCGGGGTCGCCACCATCCGGCTGCTCCTGGCGGCGGGGGTCCAGAACATCGTCGGCTGCGACCGCGCCGGCGCGCTGTACCGGGGCCGGAAAGACAACATGAACCCCGTCAAGGAGGACATGGCCTCCCGCACCAATCCGGAGCGGCACAAGGGTAGCCTGCGGCACGTCCTGGAGGGGGCCGACGTCTTCATCGGCGTCTCCCAGGGAAACGTCCTGCCGCCGTCGGCGGTGAAGCACATGGCGCCGGACCCGATCGTCTTCGCCCTGGCCAACCCGGTCCCGGAAGTGGCTCCCGAAGCCATCCACAAGTTCGCCCGGGTCATCGCCACGGGCCGGTCGGACTATCCGAACCAGGTCAACAACGTCCTGTGCTTCCCCGGTCTCTTCCGGGGCGTCCTGGACTGCCGGGCCCGGCAAATCAGCCGGGAGATGCTCCTGGCGGCGGCGGGCGCCATCGCCCGCTCCGTCGCCCCTCGGGAACTGAGCGAGGATCACATCATCCCCGGCGTCTTCAACCGGAAGGTCCAGGAAGAGGTGGCAAAGGCCGTCTCCGAGGCGGCCGTCCGGGGTGGCTCCGTCCGCTCCCAGGAATTCTTCCTGGCCCTGTGAATCAGAACAGGTGCTCGAACAGTTCCCGCAGGTGGCCCACGGGGTGGAGCTCCAAGTCCCCCCGGGAGCGCTTCCGGGTCTCCCTGGTCTTCGGGAGAATGCAGCGCCGGAAGCCCATGCGGGCGGCCTCGCGGATCCGCACGTCCGCCTGGGCGATCCCCCGGATCTCCCCGGTGAGGCCCACTTCCCCGAACACCACGGTCCCCGCCTCCACCGGCCGGTCCAGGAAACTGGAGGCCAGGGCGGCAACGATCCCCAGGTCCACCGCTGGCTCCGCCACCCGGAGCCCCCCCGTGACGTTCACGAAGATGTCCGAGTTCCCCAGGTGGATCCCCCCGATCTTGTCGAGGACCGCAACCAGCAGGGACACCCGGTTGGGATCCACGCCGATGGCGGTCCGCCGGGGCATGCCGAAGGAGGTGGGGCTGACGAGGGCCTGGATCTCAACCAGGATGGGCCGCGTCCCCTCGACGCTGGGCACCACCGCGGACCCGGCGGCCCCGACGGGTCGCTCCGCCAGGAAGACCTCCGACGGGTTGGCCACCTCCATGAGGCCGCTGTCCCGCATCTCGAAGACACCGATCTCGTTGGTCGGCCCGAAACGATTCTTGATGCTCCGGACGATCCGGTAGGCGTAGTTGGAGTCCCCCTCGAAGTAGAGGACCGTGTCGACCATGTGTTCCAGGACCCGGGGACCCGCGATGGAGCCGTCCTTCGTCACGTGGCCCACCAGGAACACGGGAACGCCCGTTTTCTTAGACAGGAGGATGAGGCGTTCCGAGGCCTCCCGGACCTGGCCGACGCTCCCCGGCGCCGACGAGAGGACGGACGAGTAGACCGTCTGGATGGAGTCGATGACCACCGCCGCCGGCCGGACCTCCTGGATGTGCCGGAGAATGTTGTCCAGGGCAATCTCCACGAGGACCAGCAGGTTCGCCGAGACGGCGCCCACCCGCTTCCCCCGCAGGCGGATCTGGCGGGCCGACTCCTCGCCGGTGACGTAGAGGACCCGGCCGCCCCGGGCGGCGATCTTCTCCAGGACCTGGAGGAGGAGCGTGGATTTCCCGATCCCCGGGTCCCCGCCCACGAGGACCGCCGAGCCGGCCACGAGACCCCCACCGAGGACGCGGTCCATCTCCGCCATGCCCGTCGAGAGACGCTCGCCGTCCTCCCCCTCGATGGCCGTGAGCGGTTGAGGAACGCTGTCGAAGGGCAGGTCGCGGCCGCTTCCCGCGGGGGCTTCCCGGATCTCCTCCTCCACGAAGGTGTTCCAGGCGTTGCAGGACGGGCACTTCCCCAGCCACTTGGGCGAGGAGTGGCCGCACTCCCGGCAGAAAAAGGCGCTCCGGATCTTCTTCACGTCACCTCCCGGATCTCCAGGATCTTCTCCACGTTGAAGGTCCGCTTCTCCCCCCGCATCAGGCAGTGGGCCTCCAGGCCCAGGAAGGGGCGCCCGGCGAAGGTCATCTCCCCCACGAAGAGGGGGCGGATGGTCCGGCGGGACTTCTCGTCCTTCGCCTTCAGGTAGACGATCTCCAGCTTTTTCCGCTCCCGGACGGCCTCCTCGAGGATGGCCAGCCGCTCCTCCCGGGGGCTCTGCCGGGCCGCCTCGCCGTACTGGAACCGGGTCAGGAAGCGGACCACCTCCCAGTCCAGGAGGATGTGGCTCTTCCGGACGGGCTTCCGGAGGACGAGGCCCTCCAGGTCGGTGCACCGCGAGAGGGCCACGTACATCTGGCCGTGGGCGAAGGTGCCGCGGCCCACGTCCACGACAGCCTTGCGGAAGGTCTTCCCCTGGCTCTTGTGGATCGTCACGGCGAAGGCGAGCCGCACCGGGTACTGCATGAAGGAGCCCACCGCCTCGGAGGCGATCTCCCCGTCCTGGAGAAAGAACCGGAAGATCTCCCAGGTGTAGGGCGCGATCTCCACTTTCTTTCCGTTGTCCAGGCGGGCCAGGAGGAGCGGCATGCCTTCCTCCTGCGGCCTCACCCCCGTCAACTTCCCGACGGTGCCGTTGATCCAGCGCCCCGCCGAGTCGTTGTTGAGGAGCATGATCTGGGCGCCCTTCTTCAGCTTCAGGACCTCCGCCGTCGGGAGATACTGGTCCTCGAAGTCCCCGTCCACGGCGGCGACGGCGGTCCAGGGGTCGCCGGGGAGCCGGGCCAGCTGCTCCCCGTTGATGCGGTCCGCCAGGTCGTTCGTGCTGGTCAGGTGGATGTAGAACCCCTTCTCGGGGGCCTCGAAATCCGGCTGGACGCGGCGGTTGAGGAGGGCCAGGTCCTCGTCGGTGACGGAGCGGTTGCGGATGGCATTGAGGAGCCGGAGGAACTCCGGGTCCTTCTGGCGGTAGACCGTCTCCAGTTCGACGAAGGCCATGTCGAGGTCCTCGAAGGCCCGGGCGCTGAAGAAAAACGGGCTCTTGTAGTGGGACCGGAAGATCTCCCGCTCCCGGCTCGTCACCACCGGAGGGAGCTGGTAGAGATCGCCGATGAAGACCATCTGCACCCCGCCGAAGGGCCGGTCCGCCACGGGCCCGTTGAGGCGCAGGAACCGGTCCACGCAGTCCAGCAGGTCCGCCCGGACCATGGAGACCTCGTCGATGACGATGATGTTCAGCTTCCGGTAAAGGTCGGCCTTCTCCCCCCTCACCCGGCGGCGGATGGCCGAGGGGGTGATGTCGGGCTTGAAGCCGAAAAAGGAGTGGACCGTCTGGCCGCCGGCGGTGACGGCGGCGACCCCCGTGGGGGCCAGGACGACGACGGGCTTGGCGGAGTGCCGGCGGAAGTACCGCAGGAGGGTGGATTTTCCCGTTCCCGCCCGGCCGGTGACGAAGACGTGCCGGTTCGACCGCTCCATCCACTCCAGGGCCTCCAGGAAACGGGGGTTCAGGTCGATCCCCTCGTCCCGGAGCACGTCACTGCCTTCGGAATGTGTTCGCTTCATGGTCTGCCTGTGGCCGGGCTGTCGGAGGGCATGGGTTCTTATAGTTTTCAGCCGGCTTTCTTTCAAGCCCGAAGTGGCGACGGCCGGCTCCGCCGGTCTCTCCTCTGGTCCGGCCGGAGACGTTCGCCCGCACCGTTGCCCGTGCGGTCGCAGGGTCGCGCCGGTCCCACCGCGGACCGCCCGCCGATCCCGGCCCGGCAACCCGTGCCTCTCATAAAACCGTAAACAAATCAAGCACCTTCTATGATAAAAGGGCTTGCACAATCGATCCATTATTGTTATAGGATTCCGCTCGTCAGAAAAACAGAGAGGTATCCCGTCATGCACAATCCCAATTTCAGTTCCGGACCCTGCAGCAAGCGGCCCGCATGGAGCCTGGACGCCCTGAGGGGCGCGTCGGTCGGCCGCTCCCACCGCTCTGCGGCGGGGAAGGACAAGCTGGCGAAAGCCATCCAGGAAACCAGGCGTATCCTGGGCATCCCCGAGGACTACCTCGTGGGCATCATGCCCGGTTCCGACACGGGGGCCTTCGAGGCGGCCATGTGGGGCCTCCTGGGACCCCGGCCCATCACCGTCCTCGTCTGGGAGAGCTTCTCCGAGGGCTGGGCCACGGACATCCAGAAGCAGCTGAAACTGAGCCCGACGGTCATCAAGGCCGACTACGGAGAGCTCCCGGACCTGTCCGCCATCGACTGGAACAGCGACGTCGTCTTTGTCGCCAACGGCACCACCAGCGGCGTCAAGGTCCCGAACTGGGACTGGATCCCCGCGGACCGCCCGGGCCTGACCTTCTGCGACGCCACGAGCGCCGCCTTCGCCATGCCCATCGACTGGTCCAAGATCGATGTCTTGACCTTCTCCTGGCAGAAGTGCCTCGGCGGCGAGGCGGCCCACGGCATGCTGGTCCTCGGCCCCCGGGCCGTGGCGCGGATCGAGTCCTACGACCCGCCTTGGCCGATGCCGAAGATCTTCCGCATGAAGAAGGGCGGCAAGGTCAATGGCTCCATCTTTGAAGGGGACACGATCAACACGCCGTCCCTCCTGTGCGTGGAAGACTACCTGGACGCCCTGCAGTGGGCCTCTTCCTGCGGTCTGGGCGGCCTGATCGCCCGGAGCGAGGAAAACCTGAAGACCGTGGAGAACTGGGTGGCGAAAAACGACTGGGTCGATTTCCTGGCCGCCCGAAAGGACATCCGCTCGAACACCTCCGTCTGCCTGTCCGTCGTCCACGAGAAGGTGAAGGCCCTGCCCAAGGACGCCCGGGCGAAGTTCCTCAAGGACATCGCCGGTGACCTGGCCAAGAAGAACGTTGCGTACGACATCAACTCCTACAAGGACGCCCCCCCGGGGTACCGCTTCTGGTGCGGTCCCACCGTCGAGCCCGAGGACCTGGCCGCCGCCCTGGCGGAACTGGAAAAGGCCTTCCGCGAGAAGGTGGCCACCCTGTAGGAACCGACAACACGATCATCCGAAGGAGATTTTCCCATGAAGAAGGTACTGATCAGCGACACCCTGTCGAAGCAGGGGATCGAGATCCTGAAGAATACGCCCGGTCTCGAAGTGGACGTCATCACCAACCTCACGCCGGACGAACTGAGGGGCGTCATCAGGGAATACGACGGCCTGATCATCCGCAGCGCCACGAAGGTGACCAAGGAGATCATTGCGGCGGCGGACAGCCTGAAGGTCGTCGGCCGCGCCGGCATCGGCCTGGACAACGTCGACATCCCGGAGGCCAGCAAGCGGGGCATCGTCGTCATGAACACCCCCGGGGGAAACACGATCACGACCGGCGAGCACGCCATCTCCCTGATGCTTTCCCTGGCCCGGGAGATCCCCCAGGCAACCGCCTCCATGAAGGGCGGCAAGTGGGAGAAGAACAAGTTCATGGGCGCCGAGGTGTACAACAAGACCCTCGGCATCGTCGGCATCGGCCGGGTGGGCAGCATCGTCGCCGACCGGGCCCAGGGACTGCGGATGCGGGTCATCGCCTTCGATCCGTTCATCTCCCCCGAGGCGGCGGAGAAGCAGGGCATCACCCTCGTTTCCTTCGACGAGCTCCTGAAAAACTCGGACTTCATCTCCGTCCACACCCCCATGACGAAGGAGACCCGCGGCATCATCAACGCCCAGGCCTTCGCCAAGATGAGGAAGGGCGTCTTCATCATCAACTGCGCCCGGGGCGGCATCATCAGCGAGAAGGACCTCCTGGACGCGCTGCATTCCGGCCAGGTGGCCGGGGCGGCCCTGGACGTCTTCGAGGAGGAGCCGACGAAGAACAAGGAACTGGTGGGGCACCCCAACGTCATCTCCACGCCCCACCTGGGGGCCTCCACGGACGAGGCGCAGATCAACGTGGCCATCGCCGTGGCCGAGCAGGTGGCGGACTACCTCACCAAGGGCGAGATCCGCAACGCCGTGAACTTCCCCTCCGTGAGCGGCGAGCTCCTCAACGTCATCCAGCCGTACCTGGAGCTGGCGGAAAAGCTGGGACAGTTCCAGGCCCAGCTCGTCTCCGGCGGCATAAGGGAGGTGCTGGTGGAGTACAGCGGCGAGATCCTCAACTACAACGTGGCGCCCCTCATCAATTCGCTCATGAAGGGACTCCTCACGCCCATCCTCAAAGAGAACGTGAACTACATCAATGCCCCCGTGGTGGCCAAGGAACGGGGCATCAAGGTGGTGGAGTCAAAGAACAGCGAGATCCAGGCCTACACGAGCATGATCTCCGTCACGGTCAAGACGCAGAACGAGACGAGCTACACCGCCGGGGCGCTCTTCGGCCGCCAGGATCCCCGGATCGTCCGGATCAACAAGTTCGCCATGGACGCCATCCCCGAGGGACACATGCTGGTGGTCTACAACAACGACCGGCCCGGCGTCATCGGCAACATCGGCACCACCATGGGGAAGAACAAAGTCAACATCGCCCGCCTGCACCTGAGCCTGAACCGCGAGCAGGCGGAGACCGGCCAGGCCCTGGTGGTCCTCACGACGGACACGATGGTGACGGCGGACATCCTCAGGAAGCTCCGGGAGCTGCCCCACGTCATCTCGGTCACCCAGGTGGAGATGTAGGAGACGGGGCGGAAAGGAAAGCGGATCATGGCAAATGTCGTCGTCGTGGGAACCCAGTGGGGGGATGAAGGCAAGGGCAAGGTGGTGGACCTCTATGCCGAGGACGCGGACGTCATCGCCCGCTTCCAGGGCGGGAACAACGCCGGCCACACCCTCGTGGTGAAGGGGGAGCAGACGATCCTTCACCTGATCCCCTCGGGCATCCTCCACGACCAGAAGACCTGCATCATCGGCAACGGCGTCGTGGTGGACCCGAAGGTTCTCCTGGCGGAAATCGAGGCCCTCCAAAGCCGGGGCAATTTTCCGCCCCACACGGGCCTGTTCGTGAGCGAGAAGGCCCACGTCATCATGCCCTACCACCGGCGTATCGACATGGCCCGGGAGGCCCACAAGGCGGGCAGGAAGATCGGCACCACCGGCCGGGGCATCGGGCCCGCCTACGAGGACAAGGTGGCCCGGGTGGGGATCCGCATGGGCGACCTCCTGGACGACGAGGTGTTCCGGGAAAAGCTGGCGGCGAACGTGGCGGAGAAGAACTTCCTCCTCACGAAGCTCTTCGGGGAGGAACCCGTCTCGGAGCAGGACATCCACGCCGAATACAAGGTCTATGCGGACGCGCTCCGGCCCTACGTCGCCGACACATCCACGCTCCTGGACCGGGAGATCCGGAAGGGCAAGAAAATCCTCTTCGAGGGGGCCCAGGGGGCCCACCTGGACGTGGACCACGGAACGTACCCCTTCGTGACCTCCTCGAACACCGTGGCGGCCAACGCCTGCTCCGGAACCGGCGTGGGCCCGAAGGCCGTGGACGCCGTCGTGGGGATCTGCAAGGCCTACACGACCCGCGTCGGCGAGGGCCCTTTTCTCACCGAGCTGACCTGCGAGATCGGCGAGCGGATCCAGCGGGAAGGACAGGAATTCGGGGCCACCACGGGGCGGAAGCGCCGCTGCGGCTGGCTGGACATGGTGCTCGTGCGCCAGTCCGTCCGGGTCTCCGGGATCACGGGCCTCGCGGTGACGAAACTGGACGTCCTGACGGGCATTGAGAAGCTGAAGATCTGCGTCGGCTATCGGACCGAAGAGGGAATCGTCGAGGATGCCGTTCCGGCGAACCCGCGGGTCCTGGCCCGCTGCGAAGCCGTCTACGAAGAAATGGACGGCTGGACGGAGGACATCCGGAACGCCCGGGAAATCCAGGAACTCCCCAAGAACGCCCGGAAATACGTGGAGCGGATCGAGTCGCTGTCCGACACGAAGATCGTCCTCGTCTCCGTCGGGGCGGGAAGGAACGAAACCATCATCCTGAAAAACCCGTTCTTCGGCGCCTGAGAATTCTTGACAGGGGGCTCCCCCCCTGTTAAGAGGGCGCCTCTCCGCCATCGAAAGCACGGGACGTTAGCTCAGACGGTAGAGCAGCGGACTTTTAATCCGTTGGTCGTCGGTTCGATCCCGATACGTCCCACCAGACATTTCAGGGGGTTACGAGTCGTAGAGAGGCTCTTGACCCCCTGTTTTTTTGTGATTGTGATAAAATTGTGATAACCGGCTTCTTCAAGGTATCCATCACCTCGATCCTCGCCCTGAGGCTTTCCGGGTTATGATGGGCATATCGTTTGATCATCTCGGTGCTCTTCCATCTCCCCAGCTTCTGGACCGCAAAGAGATCGACACCGTTCTGGACCAACCGGGTGGCAAAGGTGTGTCTCAGGTCATGGAATCGGAGAGATTGAATCTCTGCCTTGCAAACCGCAATCTTGAAAGATCTGATCAGGTTACAGCAGTCAATTCGTGTATAATTCTTGGAATAGAAAACATGATCCATCTTCCCTGATCGCACCTTCAACCTCTCCTGCAGCACGCCCAGAGCCGTCGCATTCAGCGGGAGCGTGTCCACCGACCGGTTCTTCTGCTCCAAGAGAGTGACCGTTCTCCTCTGAAGGTCCACCTGGGGCCATTTCAGGTCCAGGATCTCGCCTTGTCGAAAACCCGTGTGGATGGCGAAGACGATGATCTCTTGGAGCCACTTGGGTGAGACTGCCAGCAGCTTTTCCTCCTCCTCCAGGGTCAGCCACCGCTCGATGGTGTTGTTCACCCGCTCCTTACGGACCCTCATGACGGGATTGTCGT
Organism: Syntrophaceae bacterium; assembly: GCA_041310335.1. Taxonomy (GTDB): domain Bacteria; phylum Desulfobacterota; class Syntrophia; order Syntrophales; family PHBD01; genus PHBD01. Next base: position 23,628 of record JBFYXW010000197.1, read on the forward strand.
TTACCCACTGCCACTCTTTCATGGCCAGGTTGAATGCGTGTCCCATCAGGATGAGCTCGTAGTTGATGGTCCTGGGCGAAACCCCCTCGTGCCTCCGTTTCGTCTTGTAGTCCGCAATCATCCTGGGCTGGATCTCGGTCAGGATCATCTTGCCAAAGGCCTTCCGGAGATGCTTCTCCAGGGTCTTGTCCCTCTGGTATGACCGGGGAGCCTTGTTGACCGCCGAGTGTTCCCGCATATACCGGTCCATCAGTTCGTCGAAGGTCCGGTCCTCACCCTCCAGGTGCTCGAACCACTTCCCTTCCGCTACTTCCCCTTTTATTTTGTCAAAGATCCTCTGAGCCT
>JBFYXW010000198.1:0-4616 GCA_041310335.1 Syntrophaceae bacterium
CGCCATAGCCTGCGGCCAGCTCCTCAACCGCGATGGGAGCCTCCAGAACTCCATCGCTGCCTTTCCCACGCTCCTCACCCTGGCGGCCAACATGCCCCTCCTGGAGATCCTCTTCCCCCGGCGGTTCCCCAGCAAGCGGTACCGGCACACGGAACCGGTGGAGGTGGACTCCGGCGTCGGGGCGTGCCTGCTGGTCCGCCGGGAGGCCATGAACGACGCGGGTCTCCTGGACGAGCGGTACTTCTTCTATTTCGAGGAGACCGACTGGGCCTGGGCCATGTCCCGGAAGGGCTGGAAGGTCTTCCACGTGCCGGCGGCCCGGATCTACCACCTCCAGGGCCAGAGCGTGGGCACGGGGATCGAATCCCGGAAGGCCTTCTATCGTTCCCGATACGCGTTTTTCCGGAAGTGGTTCGGGAAGCCCTACTACGCCATCGTCTGCTGCGTCCTCTTCGCCCGTCTCGCCGCCAACGCCTTCCTCAGCACCGCCGGCATGATCCTGACCCTAGGGCGGAACGCGAGCCTCCGCCGAAAGGCCGACGTGTACCAGGAGCTCCTGGCCTGGCACCTGCGGGGGCTGCCCTAACCGGAAAACCGGGAAAACAGGGGACATAATACAAATTTATATGTGACCGGAATTATTGGGGAAAACAGGGGACATAATACAAATTTATATGTGACCGGAATTATTGGTAAATATGGGACGGTTTTGATTATCATATCGAGGCCAGAGTGCCCATTTCGATACCTACGTTTTGCCTATGAAAAAAATGAGTGATAACAAGATGATACAAATTGATATTGTGTCCCCGGGTTTTTCCCTCGGAAGCCGGCCTGCTGACAAAGGACTTGACTTTCCGATAAAAAATCGAGTAGGTTCGCACCTGTTCATCGTTTGAACAAAGGAAGGCGATGCCGGACTCGCACTTTTCCCATGTTGAGAATGAAGAATTCCTGAAAGTCCTCCGGGAAATCAAGGACAGCCCGGAGCTGACCCAGCGGGAGATCGCCGCCCGGCTGGGGATCAGCGTCGGGAAGGCCAACTTTCTCATCAAGTCCCTGGTTGGCCGGGGGTTCGTCAAGGCCAGCAATTTCAAGAATTCCAACAACAAAGTCTCCTATTTGTATGTCTTGACGCCCCAGGGGATGGAGGCCAAGGCCCGTGCCACCTACCGTTTCCTGAGGCAGAAGATGGAGGAATACGAGCGCCTGCAGGCGGAGATTCAGCGGCTGGCGCAGGAAGTGCGGGAGAGCGGCATCCCGCCGGACGCGCCCCTGTAGGGGCGTTCCCGCTCCCAAGCGGAGCGGAGTTTCGCCGCGGCGGCAGGAGGAACCGATCGTTGTGCTCGAAACCGGGCAGGGCGGACGGATTTGCAAGTATCTGATATGACGAAATATCCCATCATCGACCAGTGCTGGATGGAATCCAGGGAGCGGAGCTTTGCCCGCCGGATGTTCCGGGATTTCCCCCCTCCAGGGGGTTCCGGGTCCCGGTGGTCATGCCACGTTCTGTCGGGAATCCCGTCTCGATGAATCTGGGCCTGCCCGTGTGTTGCGGGAGGGATGCTGATAGTATCCTGTCAATAAATTGGGTTGACGGAGATCGCACAAACCGTTATCCATCCGCCTGTTTCCAGGAAGCAGCAACCGCAGGCTGTCTTGGCCTTCCAAAACATGCGCGGCGCATTTTCCGGAGAGGCGAGGCAGAGGTCTCCACTTCCCATGATACTTCCTGGCCCGTGTTCCAGAAAATCCATTCTGTCTGAGGTGAGCGATATGGGTTCAGAGAACAATGTGAGCGCGTCCCCCAACGGTGAGACCTTTCCCCTGCCCGGTCCGGGGGACTTTGAGCGGGAAAACGAGCGGCTCCGGAAACTGGAAGCGGAGCAGCGGGCCCTGGGCCGGGAGATCGTCGTGGTCATGGGCGTCGGCTTCGTCGGGGCCGTCATGGCCGGCGTGGTGGCCGACTCGGTGGACAAGGCGACGGGCAAGCCCGGCAAGTTCGTCATCGGCATGCAGCGGCCCTCGCCCCGGTCCTACTGGAAAATCCCCTACCTGAACCGGGGGGTGGCGCCGGTGGAGTCGGAAGATCCGGACGTGGCGCCCATGATCGCCCGGTGCGTCAAGGAAAATCAGACCCTGGTTGCCACCTACAGCTACGAGGCCCTGGCTCTGGCGGACGTGGTGGTGGTGGACGTCCAGTGCGACTACTTCAAGGAGACCTTGGGGGACTGCCGCCAGGGGCACGCGGAGATCGCGGCCCTGGAGGACAGCCTCCGGGTCATCGGCGAGCGGATCCGGCCGGAGTGCCTGGTCCTCATCGAGACGACGGTTCCCCCGGGGACCACGGAGTACGTGGCCTACCCCATCGTGAAGAAGGCCTTCGAGAAGCGGGGGCTGACCGCGGAGCCCCTCCTCTCCCATTCCTACGAGCGGGTCATGCCCGGGCGGGAGTACGTCTCCTCCATCCGGGATTTCTGGCGGGTCTGCAGCGGCACGAGCGAGGAGGCCCGGTGCCGGGTCAAGAAGTTCCTCTCGGAAGTCCTGAACGTGGACAAGTATCCGCTGACGGTCCTGGACCGGCCCATCGAAAGCGAGACCTGCAAGATCGTGGAGAACTCCTTCCGGGCGACGCTCTTGGCCTTCCTGGACGAGTGGAGCCTCTTCGCCGAACGGAACGGTGTGGACCTCATGAAGGTCATTCAGGCCATCAAGGTCCGGCCCACCCACTCGAACATGATCTTCCCGGGCCCCGGCATCGGTGGCTACTGCCTGCCCAAGGACGGGGGCCTGGGGGTCTGGGCCTACCACACCCTCATGGGCTTCGACGACGACATCTTCAAGATCACGCCCCTGGCCATCGACATCAACGACACCCGGTCCCTCCACGCGGCAGAGCTGGTGCGGGACGCCCTCCGGAACATGGGAAAGATCGTGGCGGCCTCCCAGATCGCGGTGCTGGGGGCCTCCTACCGGGAGGACGTGGGGGACACCCGCTACAGCGGTTCGGAGATGCTGATCCGGAAGATCACGGAGATGGGGGGCGAGGTGGCCGTCCACGACCCCTACGTGAAGCACTGGTGGGAGTTCGAGAAGCAGGACACCTACCCGGCGCCGGGCCACTCCTGGGCTCGCTTCTTCCGGAACCAGGAGAAGCTGAAGGATCTGCGGGTCCAGAAGGACCTGAAGGAAGCCCTCCGGGGCGCCGATGCGGTGGTCTTCGCCGTCCGCCACGAGCCCTACCTGAAGCTGACTCCCGACGAGGTGATGGCCCTGACGGGCCGCCCCATGGCTGTCATCGACTGCTTCGGCATCCTGGACGACGCCGCCATCCGGCGCTACTTCGAGTTGGGCTGCGAGGTGAAGGGGCTGGGGCGCGGTCACGTGAAGCGGATCAAGGACGAAGTACGGGAAAAACCGGGGACATAATACCATTTTTTATGTCCATGATATTGTTGAAGAATTCAAGGAAATATTCGGAAGGGCCCATTAAGCTGACGCGAGAATCAATGCCTATACTGTATCTATGAAAATAGTGAATAAATACAAGATGATAAAAATTGGTATTGTGTCCCCGATTTTTGTGTCCCCGATTTTTAGGGAAGGGAAGCCATGGACTTTATCGATCTGAAGGCGCAGCAGGCGGGGATCCGGGAACGCCTGGAGGAGAACATGAGGAAGGTGCTGGCCCACGGCCAGTACATCCTGGGGCCGGAGGTGAAGGAACTGGAAGGGAAACTTAAGGCCTACGCCGGGCGGAAGTTCGCCGTGGGGTGCGCCTCCGGGACGGACGCGCTGCTCATGGCCCTGATGGCCCTGGGGGTCGGCCCCGGCGATGCCGTCTTCACGACGCCCTTCACGTTCATCTCCACGGCGGAGGTGATCAGCCTCCTGGGGGCGACGCCGGTCTACGTGGACATCGATCCCCGGACCTACAACATCGATCCGGACAAGCTGGAGAAGACCATCGCGGCCCTGAAGACGGGGGACCGCGACCTGGCGCCCCTGCCGCGGATCGAAGGTGTCGCGAAGCTCAGGCCCCGGGCCGTGATCCCCGTCGACATGCTCGGTTTGACAGCCGACTATGACGCCATCGGGGCGATCGCCCGCCGGCACGGCCTCGCGGTCATCGAGGACGCCGCCCAGGCCTTCGGGGCGGTCTACAAGGGGCGCATGGCTTGCGCCTTCGGCGACGTCGCCTGCACCTCCTTCTTCCCCGCCAAACCCCTGGGCTGCTACGGCGACGGGGGGATGCTCTTCACCGACGATCCGGCCCTGGCATCGCAACTGGAGTCCATCCGGGCCCACGGCAAGGGGAGCCACAAGTACGACAACGTCCGGATCGGCATCAACGGGCGGCTGGACACCCTCCAGGCGGCCGTCGTCCTGGCGAAGTTCGAGGTCTTCCCGGACGAGATGGAGAAGCGACAGGAGGTGGCACGCCGTTACACCGAGGCCATCCGGGGCATCCCGGGGGTGGAGACGCCCTTCGTCCCCGAGGGGTACCGCTCCGCATGGGCCCAGTACTCGCTGATGGCGAAAGACGAGACCCATCGGGCCTTTCTCCAGAAGGGCCTCCAGGAGCAGGGCATCCCCACGATGATCTACTACCCCCG
>JBFYXW010000200.1:0-9838 GCA_041310335.1 Syntrophaceae bacterium
CGGGGAATGGACGGACCAGGGGGTGAGCATCATCGGCATCGGGTCCCACCCGTCGGAGGGGCTCCGGAGGGGCGTGGTGGTGAACATCGAGAGCACCGTCGAGGGGATCCGCCGGGCTGTCGAGGAGGCGGAGCGCATTTCCGGATGCGAGATCCGGTCCGTTTATGCCGGCGTTGCCGGGGCTCACATCCAGGGACAGAACAGCCTCGGGATCGTGGCGGTGAAGGGCCGCGAGGTGGATCCGGACGACGTGAAGCGGGCCATCGAGGCGGCGCAGGCGGTGGCGATCCCCCTGGACCGACAGATCATCCACACCCTGCCCCAGAGCTACACCGTGGACACGCAGGAGGGGGTCCGCATGCCCGTGGGGATGTCCGGCGTCCGGCTGGAGGCGAAGGTGCACATCGTCACCGGTTCCGTCGCCTCCATCCAGAACGTCATGAAGTCCGTGAACCGCGTGGGCCTGGACATCCAGGGGATCGTCCTGGAGCAGCTCGCCTCCTGCCTGGCCGTCCTGGGAGAGGACGAGAAGGACCTGGGGGTGGCCCTCCTGGACATTGGCGGCGGAACGACCGACATCGCCGTCTTCACCGAGGGAAGCATCCGCCACACCGCCGTCCTGCCCGTCGGGGGGAGTTACATCACCAGCGACATCGCCACGGGCCTCCGGACGCCGGCGGCGGAAGCGGAGAAGATCAAGCTCAAGTACGGGTGCGCCTTTCCGCCCATGATTTCCAAGGACGAGACCATCGAAGTGCCCAGCGTCGGGGGCCGGGAGCCCCGGGAGGTTTCCCGGCAGATTTTGGGAAGGATCATCGAGGCCCGGGTGGATGAGATCCTCCTCCTGGCGCAGAAGGAGATCGCCCGGTCCGGCTACGACGACCGCCTGGCGGCGGGCATCGTCCTCACGGGGGGGACCGCCCTCCTGGAGGGGATCACGGAACTGGCAGAGCGGGTATTCAACGTCCCGGTGCGCCGGGGGTGTCCCCAGGGCGTGGTGGGGTTGTCGGACATCGTCAACAGCCCCCTGTACGCCACGGGGGTGGGGCTGGTGACGTACGGGAGCGTCCTGGAGGCGGAGCGGCAGAAGCCTTTCCGGGGAAAAGGGCAGGTGATCGACCGGGCTGTGGACCGGATGAGGAGATGGATTCTTGAATTCTTTTAGGGGGAGGAAATGTTCGAAATGACCGATTCATTGAGCATGGCCGCGGCAAAGATCAAGGTCGTCGGCGTGGGTGGCGGCGGGGGAAACGCCATCAACACGATGATCTCCTACAACCTGCAGGGGGTCGACTTCGTCGCCGCCAACACGGACGCCCAGGCCTTGCGGGCCAACGCGTCGCCCGTCAAGGTCCAGCTCGGGACGGAGGCCACCCGGGGCCTTGGCGCCGGGGCCGATCCCGAGGTGGGCAGGCTGGCGACGCAAGAGGCCCGGGAAGAGATTCACCAGTACCTGGAGGGGGCGGACATGGTCTTTATCACCGCCGGCCTCGGCGGCGGCACGGGGACGGGCGGCGCGCCCATCGTGGCGGAAATCGCCCGGGACATGGGTGCCCTGACCGTCGCCGTGGTGACCAAGCCCTTCCAGTTCGAGGGGAAGAAACGGTGCGCCCAGGCGGACGACGGGATCGCGGAACTCCGGAAGATCGTGGACACTCTGATCGTCGTCCCGAACCAGCGCCTCCTCAGCCTGGGCGGCCGGGGCCTCTGCATCCCCGACGCCTTCAAGAAGGCCGACGAGATCCTCTACAACGCCGTGAAGGGCATCTCGGACCTCATCACCGTCCCGGGCCTCATCAACCTGGACTTCGCCGACGTGAAGAACATCATGTCCGGCATGGGGATGGCCCTCATGGGGACGGGGACGGCCAGCGGGGAGAGCCGGGCGGTGGAGGCGGCCCAGAAGGCCATCTCGTCGCCGCTCCTGGAGGACAACACGATCCAGGGGGCCCAGGGTGTGCTCCTGAACATCACGGGGAGTCCCGACATCACCCTCTTCGAGGTGAACGAGGCGTCCACCCTCATCCAGTCGGAGGCCCACGAGGACGCCAACATCATCTTCGGGATCGTCATCGACGAGAGCCTCCGGGACGAGATCCGGATCACCCTCATCGCCACGGGCTTCGACGGGTCCCTGGGAAAGAAGCGGCTTCCCCTCCATGGCATCAACCTGGGCGCCTCGGCCGGCGACGATCCCCTGAAGGAGCCGGCATGGAAGCGCAAGCAGGTGTCCCTGGAGGGCATGAAGGTGGTGAAGCTCGGCTTGATCGACGACAGCGACGATCTGGAGAAGCCGGCCTTCCTGAGACGCCAGGCGGACTGAAAAACGGGAGGTCATTCCCCCTCCGGGTTTTGAGTTCCCCGGTGCAATCTGCTACAAGGGAACCGGACCCGGTATGAACTCCTGGACGCTGAAGCAAAAATACGCCCGTCTGATGGACGGCGAGGAAGGGTCGATCCGAAAGGCCTGGACGGACGCGGCCACCGTCTGCCTGGCCTATCCCAGCGTTTATCGGACGGGCATGTCGAACCTGGGATTCCAGGTTGTCTATGCCCTGTTGAACGCCCGCCCGGACTGGATTTGCGAGCGGACATTTCTCCCCGACCCCGGGGACGAGGCTTTCTTCTCCCCGGGGTCTCTCCCCCTTTTCAGCCTGGAGTCGCAGCGCCCCCTTGCGGATTTTGACCTCCTGGCCTTTTCCGTCTCCTTCGAGAACGACTATCCCAACATCCTCAAGATCCTCGAGATGGCCCGGATTCCCCTGGACGCCTCCTGCCGGGGGGATCGGGATCCCCTCGTCATCGGGGGCGGGGTCGCCCTCACCCTCAACCCGGAGCCCCTGGCCCCGTTCTTCGACTGCTTCCTCCTCGGCGAGGGGGAGGAGATGCTGCAGGACTTCATGGACGTCTACGGGACGGCCCGGCGGGAGCGGTTCTCCCGGGAGGAGACCCTCCGGCGGATCCAGGAGGAGGTTCCCGGGGCGTACGTCCCCTCCCTCTGGCGGGTCCGTTACGGTCCGGACTCCCGGATCGCCGGGATGGAGCCGCTTTCGCCGGACCTCCCCGGCGTGGTGACGGTGCGGCGCGTCCGGGACATCGGCGGGTTCGCCACGGAACAGGTCGTCTCCACCGCCGGCACGGAGTTCGGGGAGATGTTCCTCACGGAGGTGAGCCGGGGCTGCGGCCGCGGCTGCCGCTTCTGCGCCGCCGGGTTCCTCTACCGCCCCCCGCGGTTCCGCCCCCCCGCGGTCCTGCTCCCCTCCATCGAGCGGGGCGTCGCCGGGGGGAGAAAGATCGGCCTGCTGGGGACGGCGGTCTCGGACCATCCGGACCTGAAGTCCCTCTGCCGGGCCGTCCTGGAGCGGGGCGGCCGGGCGGCCATCGGCTCCCTACGGCTGGACCGCCTGGACGACGAGATGGCGGGGCTGCTGGCCGAGTCGGGGGTGGAGACGGTTTCCCTGGCGCCGGAGGCGGGGACGCAGCGCCTGCGCGACGTGATCCGGAAGGGGGTCGACGAGGAACAGGTCCTGCGGGCCGCGGAGATTCTCGTGGACCGGGGGATCCCCAACCTGCGGCTCTATTTCATGACGGGCCTCCCCACGGAGACGGACGAGGACGCCGAGGCCGTCATCGAGCTGACCCGGAAGGTGCAGCACCGGGCCGTCCAGGCGTCGGCGGGGAAGCGGCGCCTCCGCCGCCTGACGCTCAGCCTCAACCAGTTCATTCCCAAGCCGGCGACGCCCTTCCAGTGGCACCCCCTGGATGACATCCGGGCCGTCCAGCGGCGGATCCGGCGCATCGCCCAGGCCTTCCGCAAGGACCGGGCCGTCACGGTTTTGGCGGACCTGCCGAAGTGGAACTACGTGCAGGCCCTCCTGTCCCTGGGGGACCGCCGGGTGGCGGAGATCCTCCGGGCGGTCCACCGCTCCGGCGGAAACTGGACGGAATCCCTGAAGGCGGTCAACGTCAACCCCGACTTCTACGTCTACCGCCGGAAGGGGGCCGACGAGGTCCTGCCCTGGGGCTTCATCGACCATGGCGTTTCCCGAGACCTCCTCCGGGGGGAATACCGGGAGGCCCTCCTGGGCTGGGCGCCCCCGGAGGGCTGGGAGCCGTCGGGATGGTAGGGCGGGAAAGCGGGCAGGCGTACTCCCGGGGCTTTGCCCCCGCCTCTTCCTCACCGCCCTCCCGCGGGGCGGGGCCCCGGTGAACCGCGCCCCGGCGGTCACCAGGACAGGTCGCCCAGCCCCTCGAGAAACGCCAGGCAGTTGACCCCCAGGACGCGGTGGCCGTACCCGCCCTCCAGGACGGCGAAGCACCCGGCGCCGCAGTCCAGCGCCGCCTCCTGGACCATCCGCCCGATCTCCCGATAGTCCTCCGGGGCCAGAACGCCGCCCCAGTCCCCCTTCCCGTAGTCGAACCCGGCGGAGACGGCGATCAGGTCCACCCCCTCGGAGGGGAGGGCCTCCTCCACCTGCCGGAGAAAGTCGGAGGCCCGGGATGCCGAGGAGTTGACGATGGTGACGTAGCCCGAGGACCCGAGGATGTTGACCGTCCCGTCGCCGAAGTGGAGGTCCATGTCCAGGATGAAGGCCCGCTCGATCCGCCCCTCCCGCTTGAGCTTCGACACCGCCACGGCCATGTTGTTGAAGTAGCAGAATCCCCAAGAGCGGTCCGCCGAGGCGTGGTGCCCCGGCGGGCGGACGAGGGCGAAGGCCGGCTCCTCCAGGCCCATCATGGCCGCCTGGATGGTCCCGCCGGCGGCGAGGGCCGCGATGTCGTAGAGACCGTAGGCGCGGACGTGGTGAATGTGGGTGTCCGTGTGGACGGCGGCAATGTCCTCCTCCGTCGCGGGTTCCGCCGGGAGGAAGTCCACCCGGCCGTCGAGGACGGAGACGATGGCCTCCATCCGCCCGGGTGCGGAGGCGGGGTCGGAGGTGTAGACCTGGTAGAAGTCTTCGTGGAAGATCACGTTCATGGGGGACTCCTTTCGAGGGGGATCGTGTCCGCGGGGCGCCCGCCCGCAGGCATTTCTATCTAGCGGATCGGACCGGGGGGGACAAGGGCCTTTTCGGGGCCGCTGCCGATCGCCCGTCCGGGCAGGGCCGGGAACCCCGCGTCCCGCCGGGGCCGGGGGAACGCGAAATCGCCCTTTGACCCGGTGAGGCAAACGGGGTAAAGAAAGAAACTGCTGCAATCCCGGGATGATGATCCCGTTCGGGGGGTGATATTGCCGGTCATGATCCGCTACGGTCCGAACAAGACACTCGTCAACCTGGCTTTCCGGCTCTCCCTGCCGGTCATCAGAGCCGGGAAGCGCTGGAGTTCCAGGCCGATCCTGAAGTGGATCATCAACCCCTTCTTTGCGTACCCCTACAACGAGGTGACGGCCATCCCGATCCAGGTGCGCGTGGACGCGCCGGAGAGCGCGGCGGTTCCGCTGCGCGTCCTTATGGCCGTCATCGGCCGCGCCTCGGAGATCTTCGTCCTGGACCGGTGCATCTGCCGCCATTCCCTCCGCTGCACGGAAAAGCCGGCCGACATCGGCTGCATGGCCTTCGGCAGGGCGATCCGCCGGATCCATCCCTCCCATGGCCGGCGGGTGTCCCGGGAGGAGGCCGTGGCCCACGCCCGCAGGGCCGGCGCCGCGGGCCTCATCGCCAGCGTGGCCCACACCTGGATCGATCCGGTGGCCTTCGGCATGCCGGATTTCCGCCACCTGATGTTCGTGTGCTTCTGCGACGACTGCTGCTGCATCTACCGGACGGACATGCGCAGGCGGGGCCCCAACCTGGACCGGGCATTCCGGCGGCTCCCGGGGATCTCCGTCGCGGTGGACCCAACGGCCTGCACCGGTTGCGGCCTCTGCGCCGAAGCCTGCTTCGTCGGCGCCGCCCGGGTCGAGGGCGGCACCGTCTCCATCGGGGACGACTGCCGGGGCTGCGGCCGCTGCGTCGAGACCTGCCCGACGGGGGCCCTGCGGCTGGACCTGGAGGACGAGGAGACCCTGGTGCGGCGCATGCTGGAGCGCATCGAGGCGGTGGCGGACATCGGCTGAACATCCGGTAGGATGCCGACGGCCGGAAGATCATCCGGAGCAAACATCGAACGGTGCGATTGCAGGGCAAGCCTATCCGGGGGGCGGGCCTCCTTCCGGCAGGCTGCCAGGGGGAATCGTCCTGGCTGGCGGAGGACCGGTCAGCGTTTCCGGGGCGGCCGGGGAGCCGACTTCTTCTTTTCCTTTGCCGGCAGCGTCCGGGCGAAGGCGCGCGCCTTCGCCAGCCAGGCTTCCAGGTCCCTCTCCTTTGCGAAACCCCGGGGTCCCACCATGACCCAGCCCGCCATGGGGCGGCCGGTGACGTCGAAGGGCCGGGCGTGGGGGGCGTCCAGGGCCTCCTGGAACCCCTCGAGGCCCACCCGGAGGATCAGAGAATCCTGCCAGATGCCGCACATCATGTTGCCCTGGAGGAGGTAGCAGACGCCGCCGAACATCTTCTTCGCCGCCAGGTCCTCCCACCCGTCGACGATGCCCCGGATCCGCTCCTCCAACGCCTTGTCGTATGCCATGGCCGGCCTTTCCTTTCTCCCGGGACCGCGGGCCCGGTTGCGGCTGCGCCCTTTGCCGGGCGCGGTTGAAACGGGACGGCGGATCCCGGTGCGCTCCGAAATGTCCGCGTCCCTCCTGTTTGTCCTTGACTCCGGCGTTGATTCTACCGGAAAATCCGCGACGGAGAAAATCTGGAAATAGGCTGATCGATGAGCAAAAAGCGCGAGATCACCGATACGGATCGCTTCCTGGCAAAAATCTGCGGCTCCTGCCCGGTCTGCCGCCACGCCCGGAGAACGCAGCGGGGGGCGGTCTTCGAGTTCGTCAGGACCATCGAGGCGGGCATCTGCCCCTTCTGCCAGGCCTACGAGCGGGTCCACGGCCGCCGGGCCCACGAGCCGGCCCCGGGGGGCCGGAAGTGAGGGCGCCGTGAAGGGGAGGCGGACGCGGGATCTCTGGCCGGTGGAAATCCCTCTCGGGGTCCTCCTCGCCTTCATGTCCGTCGGCGGGGCCTTCGAGGTCGCCTATGGCCGCCCGGACCTGCTTTTGTCCCTCCTGCCCCTGGGAGCCTTCCTCCTGCTCTACGTTCTCCGCCGCTTCTCCGTCGGCGCCGCTTGAGAGGAGGGGCACCGTGGACCGGTTCCTCTTCCTCGAAATCCTGGCCCTGGCCCTGACGGGGCTCCTCGTTTACCACAGCCTCCGCTGCCGCGGCGCCGCCTTCACGGCGATCTTCTTCACCGGTGGGGCCTTACTGGGGGTTCTCCGGGAGAACGCCGTCGCCCTCTGGACGCCCCTGTACGCCTACAACCCCGCCACGTTCCACCTCTGGATCGGCCAGGCGCCCCTGATCCTGGGAGTCTTCTGGTCCTACACGATTTACATGGGCCTCTCCCTCTCGGAGGTCATCGCGGGAGGGTCCCTGGTCGGCGGGCGGCGCCGGGGCGCCGTCGTCCTCCTCGCCATGGCCTTCCTGGCGGCCTACGCCTGCTTCAACGAGGTCTACGCGGGCCTCTTCCCCATGGTCCTGTGGAAGTTCACCCCCGCCGCGACCCTCTGGGGTGGCGCGCCCGTCATGGTCCTCTGGGGCTACGCCGGGATGGCGCTCTTCTTCCTGCTCTTCTTCATTCCCGTATACCGCCTGCGCCTGCCCGCGGCAGGGCGGGCGGCGGTCTTCTCCGCCTCAACCCTCCTGATGATTCCCCTCCACCTCGGCTGGATCTGGCTGTTCTCGAGGCTGATGCTGCTGGCGACGCGGTGACGCGGGAGGAGGCGCTGGTCCCTCCGCCCCGCCGTCCCCGCCGTCGTGGAAGATCGGCAGGGGCAGGTGCCTCCGCCGGGTCTCGCCGTAGAGGACCGTCCGCTCCCGGACGGTGGGAACGCCCCGCTTCCCCTTGCCCCGCTCCTCGAGGAGGTGTGAACTCCCCAGGTGGAGGGCGTGCTTGCCGTACTTCGCCCCCATCGCGTCGGCGGCCTCGTAGAGCCGCTCGACCCGCTCCGCCCGGAGGGTGTCCTCGAAAAGGGAGTACTGGACCCGGTCCTCCGGCAGGAGGTCCAGGAGAACGATCCCCGTGGCCCGGTAGAGGGCGTGCCGCTCCCAGAGGCCGTCGAAGGAGTCGCGCAGGATGCCCGACATCTCCAGGGGGTAGGAGGAGGGGCGGGTCAGGCGCACCTCCGCGGCGGCGAGGGAGAAGTTCTGCCGCTTCAGGAAGAGGACGAGGCGCCGGGGGGCCAGGTCGTAGCGCCGCGCCTTGATGCAGGCCGACTCGAGGTTCCGGAGGAGCTGGGCGAAGAGATACTCCGGATCCGTCGAGGGGGGGGCGAAGGTCTTCGTCTTGCTGATGGAGGCGTAGACGCTCTTCTCCTCCACCGTGACGGGGTAGACCGACTCCCCCCGGATCTCCCGCCAGATCTCCACCCCGGGCTTGGTAAGGCGCCGCCGGACCGTCTCCTCGGGGAGGCGGGCGAACTCCAGGGCCGTTCGGACCCCCATCTTGTTCAGGTAGCTCGTGGTGGCGGGACCGATGCCCCAGAGCTTCTCCACCGGCAGGTCCGCGAGGAAGGGAGCGATGGCCCGGCCGGGGATGACGGTGAACCCGTCGGGCTTCCGGTGCTTCGAGGCCGCCTTGGCGAGGACCTTCGTGAGGCTGAGCCCCGCCGAGGCGGTGATCCCCAGTTCCTTCCCGATCTCGGTCCGGATCCGGCCGGCGATGGTCTCGTAGGAGGCCCGGAGGGCCCGGCGCATCCCCGTGAGGTCCGCGAAGGCCTCGTCGATGGAGTACTCCTCCACGTCGGGGGTGTAGCGACGGATGATGGCGAACATGCGGCGGGAGAAGAGGCTGTAGGTCTCGTAGTCCGAGGGGAGGACGATCAGCCCCGGGCAGATCCGCTTCGCTTCCCCGAGGGAGACGCCCCGCTTGATTCCGATCCGCTTGGCGGCGTAGCTGGCGCAGGCCACGATGCCCCGCTCGCCCCCGGTTATGAGTGGTTTCCCCTTGAGTTCCGGGTGGATGGCCTCCTCACAGGAGGTGAAGAAGGCGTCCCCGTCGACGTGGAGGATCGCCCGGGGCCACGAGGAGAGGCGGAAGAGGATATCGCTGGTTTGGGCGCCGGGGGGCTTCACGGGTCACACCTCTGTCCTACCGGTGATACTTGCGGACCACCGCGGTCACGACACCGCCGAGGCGCAGTTCCGTCCGGGGGGCAAGGGGAGGGGATTTCGGGTCCGCCGCCCGGAGGACGACGCGCCCCCCCTCGCGGGAGAAGTACCGGAGGACCCAGGCGCCGTCCGCCTCCGCCAGGACGACGTCTCCGTGCCTCGGCTCCCGTCCCCGCTCGAGAATGACGAGGTCCCCCTTCCGGATCCCCTCGCCGAGCATGGCGTCGTCCCTGGCCTGCGCGAGGAAGGACGCCTCCCGGCGGGGCAGGAGGTACTCGTCGAAGGAGACGAGGTCCCGGAGTTCCTCCTCCGCCGGGGAGGGGAAGCCGGCCCGGACCTCTCCCGCCAGGGGCAGCACCCGGCCGCAACTCCCCGGGCCCGGCAGCGCCGCGGGGGCAGAGGGGCGGCGGCTCCCCGGGAGGGGAGCGGCGACGGCCGGGGCAGGGGTCTCGACAGAGCGTCTCTCGTCCATGGCCCCCTTCTATAGAACGCACGTTCTATTGTCAACGGGGAAAAATCTGTGCTATAAAAACACCACTTTTCCATCCCGGATCTTCCCGGAACAAGAGGAAAATGGCCCCCTTCACGATCGCCACCTACAACGTCAACTCCATCCGCTCCCGCCTCCACATCCT
>JBFYXW010000202.1:0-9057 GCA_041310335.1 Syntrophaceae bacterium
TGGGCCGGCTCGCAGAGGCCCTGGAGGCCTACGACCGGGCCGCCGCCCTGAACCCGGAGCAGGCCGGCGCCTACCTGAACCGCCTGGGCCACAGCCTGGCCCGCCGCAATCTCCGCGAGGAAGCCGCCGAAGCCTTCCGCCGGGCCTCCGCCGCCGAGCCCGGAAATCCCCTTTACCCCCTCCACCTCGCCGAGTGCCTCCTGGCCCTGGGGAGGGAGGAGGAGGCGAAGGATGTCTTGAGGCAGGGCGAATAGCCTCGCCGGCCGCCTCCCTTGGGAAGGCGAAAAAAAAGGGGGCTTTCCGCCCCCCATTGCTCGTGATTTTCCTTCTTGCGCGGGTTATTCCCGGGATTTCAGATCTTCCCGATCTTCCGGAGCCCGTCCATGAAGACGGAGTAGAAGTTCTTGCTATCGTTGATGCCCCGTCGGATGATGCCCCCCGCGTCGTCGATGTTCTTCCGGTTGATCACCAGGTTCACGCTCCGGTGGAAGGCGGCCATGTTGTCCATGGTCCGCAGGGCGTCGCTCAGGAGGACCACGAAGATGTGGCGACGGGTGGTCATGCTCAGGTTCTCCAGGTAGTCCAGGACTTCCCGCTCGAATCCTTCGTCCACCACCACCACGTCGAAGCTGTGGAAACGCATGCTCTTCAGGGCGTCCTTGGCCATGGCGGTCTCGCTGACCTGGAAACCCAGGGCCTGGAGAGCCTGGAGGACCTTGTCCCGGGAAGCCTGGTCGGCCGTGCACACCAAGGCCGTCTCCCCCTCGTCGAGCACGAAGTCGAAGGGTCGGTCGGAGGCGTCGTACGTGTCCGCCGCCACCTCGTCCAACAGTTTCTTTTCCTCTTCCATTGCCTCTCTCCCTTTGCCGGAAAACCGGCTTTCGAAACGATCCCTACCAGCCCGGCTTCTTGGGGGTCCTGCCGTAATCCGAGTCTACCTGGAGTTTCCCCAGGTCCGTCGTCTTCTCGCCCCGGGCGCTCTTGACGGAGTCGATACCCCGCCCCACCACGCTCTTGTTGGACGCATAGGCCTTCGCCGTATCCTCCGTGATGAGCCCCTGCTGAAAGAGCTCCACGATGGAGTCGTCGAAGGTGATCATGCCGAAGGCCCGGCTCTGGGATATGATGTCGTAGTAACTCTTGCCCTCCGACTCGCCGTTTAAGATCGTGTCCTTCACCCGGAGGTTCGAGCCCATGATCTCGAAGGCCGCCACCCGGCCGCCGCCCACCTTCGGCAGGAGGCGCTGGCAGGCGATCCAGCGGACCGTGTCGGCCAGGCGGATGCGGACCTGCTTTTCCTCCTCCGTCGAGAACATGCCGAGGATGCGGTTGATGGTCTGGCCCGCGTCGACGGTGTGGAGGGTGCTCAGGACCAGGTGCCCCGTCTCCGCCGCGGAGAGGCCGATCTCGACGGTCTCGCGGTCGCGCATTTCCCCCACGAGGATCACCTTCGGGGCCTGGCGCAGGGCCGCCCGGAGACCGCTTCCAAAGGCGTCGAAGTCCTGGCCCATCTCGCGCTGGTTGAACGTGGCCTTCTTCTGGGGATGGACGAACTCCACCGGGTCCTCCAGGGTGACCACGTGGACCGACTGCTCGTCGTTGACCTTGTCGAGGACCGCCGCCAGGGAGGTGGATTTCCCGCTCCCGGTGGCGCCGGTGACGAGGATGATGCCATTTTTCTCCTGGGCCATCTTCAGGAAGGCCTCCGGCAGCTTCATCTCGGTGATGGTGGGGATCTTCGTCTCCAGTTTCCGCATGACGATGGAGTAGTTCCCCTTCTGGGAGAAGATGTTCACGCGGAACCGGGCGCGGCCGGGAAGCTCGTAAGCCGAGTCGCAGGAGCCCCTCGTCAGGAGGTCATCCGTCAGGCGGCGGTCCCGGTTGATGAGGTTCATGGCGAAGATTTCCGTCTGGAAGGGCGTCAGCTTCTCGAAATCCGGCTCCAGGTCCACCTTTGCCAGCTGCCCGGAGGTCTCCACCTGGAACGGCTTGCCCACCGTCATGTTCAGGTCCGAGACGCTCTTCTGGGCGTTCAGCATCTTCCCCAGGATGTAGTCGATCTCCTGTTTTCTCATGTCCTTGCCTCCTCGCCGCCGGCCGACAGGACCGGCCGGCCGGTTATACCTCGGTGAAGTCCGTGGGCGGGTTCTTCAGGAACGGGCGGAACCGGGCCTTGTCGTTGCACTTGAGGTACGCGTCGTCGCCGGTGATCCACCCCTTGTTGAGGAGGTCCAGGATGGCGTCGTCCAGCAGTTGCATGCCGTACTTCTTCCCCGTCTGGATCATGGACGGGATCTGGAAGGTCTTGGATTCCCGGATCAGGTTGCGCACCGCCGAGTTGGCGATGAGAATCTCCAGGGCGGCGCAGCGGCCCTTCTTGTCGGCCCGCTTGAAGAGGGTCTGGGAAATCACCGCCCGGATGCCGTCGGCCAGGGTGGAGCGGATCTGCGCCTGCTCGCTGGAGGGGAAGACCTCGATGACGCGGTCCACCGTCTTGGCGGCGCTGGTGGTGTGCAGGGTCCCGAAGACCAGGTGGCCTGTGGAGGCCGCCTCGATGGCCAGGCTGATCGTCTCCAGGTCGCGCATTTCGCCCACCAGGATGATGTCCGGGTCCTCGCGGAGGGCGCCCCGGAGGGCCGCCGAGAAGCTCCGCGTGTGGAGCCCCACCTCCCGGTGGTTGACGATGCAGCTCTGGCTCTGGTGAACGAACTCGATGGGGTCCTCGACGGTGATGATGTGGTCCTTCCGGAGCCGGTTGGCCTCGTCGACGATGGCCGCCAGGGTCGTGGACTTGCCGCTCCCGGTGGGCCCCGTGACCAGGATGAGTCCCCGGGGCAGGAGGGCCAGCTTCGCGATCACGTCCGGAAGGCCCAGGTCCTTGCAGGTCAGGATCTTGCTGGGGATCTCCCGGAAGACGGCGGCGCACCCCCACTTCTGCTCGAAAAAGTTGGCACGGTAGCGGGCCAGCCCGGGGATCTCGTAGGCAAAGTCGACGTCCCCGGTCTCCTCGAACTGCTTGATCTTGTGCTCCGGGGCGATCTCGTAGAGCATGGCCTTCAGCCCGTCGTTGTCCAGGCGGTCGTACTTGATCCGCTCGATCTCGCCCCGGATCCGGAGGGCCGGCTGCTGGCCCGTCACGAGGTGCAGGTCCGAGGCCCCCTGCTCGTTCAACAACTGGAAAAAGGCATCGATCTTGGCCATGGGAATCCTCCTCTGTCGGTTTGACGGCCCCGGCGGATCCGAGAAACGCGCTTCCCCTCGCCGGCGAGGGCGGGATCCGGGAAAAGGGTCGGCCGGTTGTCCTGGAAAGCCCGGATGCCGGCCTGGTGAGACGGCCGGTCCGGCACCTGCGGATGCAGGACACCTATAAAGGATCGGCGAAAAGATTGTCAAGCATTTCTGAGACCCTGCGCCTTGTCAGGGGGGTGTGGGTGTGGTAAGGGTCCCTTCAGGAAGGAACCGGGACGGAGCTGCCTGATGTCCAAACCATCGCCGAAACAGATCAACTACCTGCGCGTGTCCGTCACGGACCGCTGCAACCTCCGCTGCGTCTACTGCATGCCCAAGGAGGGTCTCTCCCTCCTGGGGCACAACGACATCCTGCGGTACGAAGAGTTCCTGCGGGTCATCCGGGCGGCCATCCCGGAAGGCATCACGAAGGTCCGGCTCACCGGCGGCGAGCCCCTTGTCCGGCGGGGACTGGCGGACTTCATCGCCACCCTCACGAGGCTCGAGGGCCTCGCGGACGTCAGCCTCACCACCAACGGCATCCTGCTGGAAGACCAGGCGGAGGAGATCTACCGGGCCGGCATCCGGCGGATCAACGTCAGCGTCGATTCCCTGGATCCGGACCGCTACCGGGCCATCACCCGGGGCGGGGATCTGGAGGCGGTGCTCCGGGGCGTCCGGAAGGCCGAGGAAATCGGGTTCTTCCCCATCAAGATCAACACCGTCCTCATGAAGGGGACCAACGACGACGAAATCCTCCGCTTCGCCCGGGCCACGCTCCGCTGGCCCTACCAGGTGCGCTTCATCGAACTGATGCCCATCGGGCGCAACAGCACCGAGGCCGCCACCGAGTACCTCTCCAACGATGTGGCCCGGGAACGGATCGGCCAGGCGTACAGGCTGGAGTACCTGGGCGAGAACGGCAATCCCGAGAACCGCGGACCCGCCCGTCGCTACCGGATCGAGGGCGCCCGGGGAGAGATCGGCTTCATCAGTCCCATCAGCCACGAATTCTGCAGCGACTGCAACCGCCTGCGCCTCACAGCCGACGGGCACCTGCGGGGCTGCCTGTTCTCCGACGACGAGATCGACCTCAAGCCGGAACTGCGAAGCGGCTGCTCCGACGGGGTGCTCAAGGCCATGATCCAGAAGGCCATCGCCAGCAAGCCGGCCCGGAAGAACGCCCTGCCGGGGGACCCGTCCCCGCGGAAGTGCAGCCGCCAGATGTCCGCCATCGGGGGGTAGGAACATGCTGTTCAACGAGGATGTCGCCCGGGCCTACGACGAGTGGCTCCTGACGCCGGCCGGCTCCTACGTGGACCGGCGGGAGAAGAGCCTCATCCTGAGCCACCTGGCCCCCCGCGAGGGGGAGCGCCTGCTGGACGTGGGATGCGGCACCGGCGATCACCTCGCCCTCTTCCGGGCGAAGGGCTGCGCCGTCTCGGGCATCGACCCGTCACCGGCCATGCTCGCCCGGGCCCGGGAGAAACTGGGCCCCCACGCGGACCTCCGGCTCGGCACGGCGGAGGAACTCCCCTTCTCGGACAACGAGTTCGACGTGGTCGCCCTCGTGACGTCCCTGGAGTTCACCGCCGACCCGGAGCAGGCCGTCGCCGAGGCGATCCGGGTCTGCCGGGGCCGGGTCTTCCTGGGGGTCCTCAACCGCTGGTCCCTCATCGCCGCGGCCCGCCGCCTGGCGGACCGCCGGGCCCCGTCGATCTACCGCCACGCCCGCTTCTTCACCGCCGGGGAGCTCCGGCGGCTCGTCCGGCGGCTCCTGCCGGGGTCCCACATCCAGTGGGGCAGCGTCGTCTTTCTTCCCTACGGATGGTACCCGTCCGCATCGGACCTGGAGGAACTGCTCCCGGTGACGAAGAACCCCTTCGGGGCCTTCCTGGGGCTGTCCTTTCCGGTGACGTTCTCCTCCCGGGCCATCCAGGAGCCCCTGCGGATCTCCTTCGGCGTGGAGGCCCGGGAGCAGCGGCCCATCGCCGGGGCCATCCGGGTGATCAAGTGAGACCGGGGGACGGGACATGATCCGCGAGGCCATGCTCTACGAACAGGGGAAAGACGGCAAGGTCCGGTGCGGTCTCTGCGCCCACCGGTGCGCCATCGCCCCGGGGAAGCGCGGGATTTGTGCGGTCCGGGAGAACCGGGACGGGGTCCTCCACACCCTCGTCTACGGGGCCCTTATCGCCCAGAACATCGACCCCATCGAGAAGAAGCCCCTCTTCCACGTCCACCCGGGATCGAAGTCCTTTTCCATCGCCACGGTGGGCTGCAACTTCACCTGCACCTTCTGCCAGAACGCCGACATTTCCCAGATGCCCCGGGAGACGGGCCTGATCCGGGGCCGTGAGACCCCTCCCGAGGAGGTCGTGGAGCGGGCCGTCCGCTCCGGCTCCCGGACCATCGCCTACACCTACACGGAGCCCACGGTCTTCTTCGAATACGCCCTCGACATCGCCCGGCTGGCGGCCCGGCAGGGGCTCAAGAACGTCTTCGTCACCAACGGCTACATGACCCCGGAGGCCCTCGACGCCATCGGGGACGACCTCCACAGCGCCAACGTGGACCTGAAGTCCTTCTCCGACGAATTCTACCGGAAGCGCTGCGGGGCGAGGCTGGAACCGGTCCTCACGAGCCTGCGGGAGATGAAGCGGCGGGGGGTGTGGGTGGAGGTGACAACGCTCCTCATCCCGGGACTCAACGACGGCGACGGGGAACTGAAGGAAATCGCCTCCTTCCTCGTCTCCCTGGGCCCCGAGACGCCCTGGCACATCAGCCGGTTCCACCCCCAGTACCGCCTGACCGCGGTGCCGGTGACGCCGCTGGGCACCATTCACCGGGCCGCGCGGATCGGGAAAGAGGCGGGGCTGAAGTACGTCTACAGCGGGAACGTGCCGGGGGACGAGGGGGAAAACACCGCCTGCGCCTCCTGCGGGGAGGAACTCATCCGGCGGTGGGGCTTCACGGTCGCGGAAAACCGCCTCCGGGAGGGCGTCTGCCCGCGGTGCGGCACGAAACCGGACGGCCTCTTCTGACGGATTCCCGCAAGAAGGCGGACCCCGCAAGGGTCAAACGGGTTCCCCCGGGAACGCGGCTCCGTCTCTCCCCACGGGGAGAACCGAGGCCGCCCGCGGCCATCCGGACGGGAACCACCCGCCCACGCCCTACCCCTCATCCTGCCAGGGAAGGTCCCCGTCCTCGTAGTTCCTCTCCAGGATTGCCCGGGCCTGCTCGCGGTACTCCTCCGGGACGAGGAGCCGGACCGCCCCCAGGCGGTTCACCGTCACGGCGTAGAGGGCCCCCGCCACGTCGTAGCGGAGCCGCACCGGGACGCCCTCCACCTCCAGGCGTCCCGCCATGACCTGCGCCTCCGCCATGCCCGAGGCGGTGGCGGCGACGGACCAGGATTCCTCTTCCATCAGGCTGTCTCCCCTTTACCCGGCCGGATTCCCTTCAGCGTTTCTTCGTCTTTTTCGCCGAGGCCGCCTTCTTCGCCCGCTTCTGGGCCTCCGACACCTTTTTCACGGGGACGGGCGCGACCGCGGCAGCCGCCCCGTCCTTCGTCGTCAGGCCCGCCACCCGGTAGTTGAACTCGAAGGCCAGGGCGCCGCTCCAGTCTTCGTCGAAGATGCCCTTGTAGCGGGTGCCGTCGACGGGCCCCACGGGCTTGCCGTAGGTGTAGAACCAGTTCACGATGGGATCCCCGGTGAAGCCCAGGGCGATCCAGTAGGAGCCGGGCATGAGGATCGGGCTGTCCTTCGTAAAATCGAAGTCCGCCCACCGGTAGCCCGGCTTCATGGAGAGCTGGTCGAGGGAAACGAGGCTGCTCGCCGCCAGGGGCGCCCCCGGTTTCCCGCCGTTGTCCTTGTAGATCTCGACCCACAGCTGGCCATCGCCGCCGAAATTGTGCAGGGCAAGGCCCACCTTCTGGAGTTTCACGGGCCGTTGAAGAACCACCACCTGGGCGTACTGGGTGGCCTTGGTGGTCACGTATTCCGCCGTTTCCACGAGAAAGCTCTTGGCCATTTCGAACTGGTCCGTCCCGGATTTCTTTGTCGCCCGGGGAAAGGCAAAATCCACACCCTCTGGATAATCCAGGTTTCCGTATACGAAGGGAACGTCGTAACGAAGCTCCTTTTTCACCTCCTCGGGGATGACCGGCGGCGGGGGCGGCGGCTCGATGATGATCTGCTTGAACTCGGCCTTCACGTCCGGGGTCAAGAGCAGGTTCTTCGGGCCGTAGGTTTCGCGGTTGCCGTGGATCTTCACGGAATCGCCGGCGAAGGCGGCATCGACGTTTTCCTGCAGGGTGGGCTTCGTCCGGGCGCCCGCCACCTGGGCCCACCGCATCAGCCCGTCGTTCTTCGTCTCGTTGTTGTCCACGCCGACCTCGACGCGGATGAAGCGGTTGGAGACGAACAGGACCGTGCTCTGGGGATCGAAGGGGACCCAGCCCAGGTCGGGGAACCACACCTCGATCCAGGAGTGGCGGCCCTTCCCCATCTTGAAGGTCATGACCCCCCGGTCCCAGGTCACGTCGTAGGCCCGGTCGAGGGTCACGCCGTTGATGATGCGGACCGGGATGCCGACGGACCGGAGCATAGCCGCGCTCAGGTGGGAGTAGTTCTGGCAGTTCCCCTTGCCCGACTGGAGGGAGTAGAGGGCGTCGTACTGGGCGGGGGGGGTGACGTAGCGGACGTGGTCCACGACCCAGGAGATGACCCTCTGGACGGCGTCGAACTCGGTGTTCACGCCCTTGGTCAAATCCGCCGCGAGGGCCCGGATCTTCGGGTCGTTCACCTGGACCTGCTCGGTGGCCTTCAGGTAGTCCTTCAGGACCGGGTCGACCTTTTCCAGCGGAAAGGGCGTCCGCGTCTCCAGGAGCTTCAGGTTCGTCCGGTTCACGGCATTGCAGGAGAGCTTCACGTCCACCGCCGCGGGAGGTTCGGTCCAGGTGGCCGTGACGATCCGGTTACCCCGGGCGTCGGTGGTCTCCTGTCGGTCCTGGGGCTTCGGTTGAAAGTCCAGGGAGAAATCGGAGATTTCCTGGCGGTAGGTGGGAGAATCGAAACTCTGGGGGATGACGAAGCTCATGACGATCTTGCGCATCCCGTCGCCGGAGGTGACCTTCTCCTCCAGGACATAGCGGATCGTGGAGTCCATGTCGCCCTTGACGGTCATGTTCTCCGCCCCCGCCGGCGTCGCCGCGAGCGTGAGCAGGAGTGCGCACAGGATCCGGATGGCCAGACGGTGCATGGTGGAACCTCCCTCGAAGGATGTGCGGATTCTTCCGCCTGCTTCGGGAACCTCGGCCGGTGTCCCTCTTTGTGGATGCTCGGGAAAACGGTTGGGTGGACTGTCTCCGCTTGCGTTTTCCCCCTTCTATCGTCCGGTTGCCGGGGTGTCAAAGAAAAATCGACTCGTCGCGTCCGGTCCGCGAGAGAGCGAGGGCGCGCCCGGAACACACCCGCCCCCTTTGCGACATCCACCGGGACTTGAGGAAACGGCCGATCCGTGATACCCGTCTGAACCATGAAGCGATCCCGGCTGCTCGGAATCTACGCCGCCCTTTGGATCCTGGTCCTGGCCTATCTCTTCGCCGTTCCGGCCTGGATCCCCGACGACTCGACCCGGCGGGGGGCGGCCATCGCCTGGTTCATCCTCCAGAAAGGGCCAGCGGTCCTCCTGCTGTACCTGCTGACGGACTTCCTGGCGCTGTACCGGAAGAAAGAAACGTTCACTCCCGATATCATCCCGGAATATTTCAAGAAGAGACGAACGGCGGTCTTCCTGTTCATCCTGGGGATCGCCCTGTTTGTC
>JBFYXW010000208.1:0-7801 GCA_041310335.1 Syntrophaceae bacterium
TGGCGGTGGAGGGTGATCTCGTTGGGCCAGAGGGAGGGCTTCTGCTGGGCGAGGAGCGTCCGGTCCGTGAGGAGCCGGTTGATGAAGTCGGCGAACCAGTCCCGCCGGCCCAGGAGTTCCGTCAACAGGAGCCTTCCCTCCCTCAGGATGTGGGAGGTGTCCCGCTCCGCTTCCAGGAGGCTTTGAAACAGGGAGGAGAACTCGGTCAGATTCATCGCATGGTCACCTCGATTGCATCGGTTTCGGGCCGGCGGGCATTTCCGTGTCGGGAGTCGGTCACCCTCGGTCCCTCACGGGGTCCCGTACCGGCGGATGTGGGTCCAGGAGCGGTAGGCCGGGTCCGCCGGATCGGCCGCCAGCGCTTTCGCCTCCTTCCGGTATTTTTTCAGGATCCCCTTCTCCGGGTAGAGCTTGCGGTCCGCTCCGACGGGGCACACCTTCGTGCAGATCCCGCAGGGATAGCAGCGGCGGCGCGTGAGCTCCTCCGCCATCTCCAGGCAGGCCTGGCCGTCGTAGTCGCCGACGATCTGGTCCTCCCGCAGGGCGATGGCGTTCTTGGGGCAGGACTCGGCGCAGGCCCCGCAGCGGATGCAGAGGTCCTTCTCCAGGGGCTTGTCGTACGGCAATTCGGCGGCGGTGAAGACGGAAACGAGGCGGACCCGGGGGCCGAAGGCCGGCGTCAGGAGGCAGTGGCTCGCCCCGATGGTTCCCAGGCCGGCATACCAGGCGGCCATGACGTGGCTGAAGGCGGCCATGGGGCGTTCCCGGAGGGGCTTGAGGCTGCTGAAGCCGTCCCGGGGAAAGAAGAAGGAGGCCTGGCCCAGGCGGTTCAGCATCCGGGTGAGGTCGTAGGCCAGCAAGTCCAGTTTCCGGTTGGCCGTGCGGTAGAGTTCCATGTGGACGATGGACGGCGTCGTCTCCACGATGGGCAAGGGCATCTCGACGCCCAGGACAATGACGCTCCGGGCCGGGGCCCACAGGGCCGTGGGGTGGAAGTCCGGGGGCACCCGGCCGTCGGTCCGCCAGCGGTCCGCCGGGGCGATGCCCATCAGGTCGGCGCCGGCGTCCTGTCGGAACCGGTCGATGGTCTCTCTCAGGGTATGGGGATCCACGGGGAAAACCGTTTTCCGTTGCAATTTCGGGAACTGTAATCTATTTTGCCTGCGGTGTAAACCGCGAAGTCCCCGCCGCAGGAAGGAACCAGGCCGATCCCATGATCCCCATCCGCGACTCCATCCGCTCCCGCCGCTTTCCCGCCGTCAACACGGCCCTGATCGCCCTGAACGTCCTGTTCTTTCTCGTGGAGGGGATGCAGGGGGAGGACCTGAAGCCCTTCCTCATGACCTGGAGCCTGGTTCCGGCCCGGTTCACGGACCCCGCGGGGACGGCCTTCTTCTCCTGGATCCACCAGGCCTCCACCTTCGTCACCTACATGTTCCTCCACGGGGGCTTCTGGCACCTCCTGGGGAACATGTGGTTCCTCTACATCTTCGGCGACAACGTGGAGGACCGGCTGGGCCATCTCCGCTACCTCGCGTTCTACCTGCTCTGCGGGATCGCCTCCGGGGGCATCCATTTCTTCTCGGACCCGCACTCCGCAATGCCCACCGTGGGAGCCAGCGGGGCCATCGCCGGCGTCATGGGGGCCTACCTCGTCCTCTATCCCCGGGCGCGGGTCCTGACCCTGATCCCGATCCTCTTCCTGCCCTGGTTCGTCGAGATCCCCGCCGCCCTGTTCCTGGGCTTCTGGATCCTCATCCAGTTCCTGAACGCCACCCTGACGTCGGGCCAGGTGACCGGCGTGGCCTGGTGGGCCCACGTCGGCGGGTTCGCCGTGGGCATTGCGTTCCTGAAGATCCTTCTGTGGCTCCCCGCAACGGGGCTGTCCCGGAAACTGGGCGAGACGACGGTCCGCGAGCGAAGCCCGCGGATCCAGAGGGCCCGGCCCGTAGCGGGGGAAGGGGGGAGGAGCCTGCAGGGCGTCCTGGAGATCACCCCCCGGGAGGCCCGGGAGGGGGCCAGGAAGGTGGTGACGGTCCGGAGCGGCCTCAAGGACCGGCTGATCCGGGTGGCCGTGCCGCCGGGGGTCCGGGACGGGACGATCCTGCGGCTCAGAGGCGGGAGCGCCGGGGACGACAAGGGGGGGCGGGAAGACATGCTGCTGGAAATCCGGGTTCCTTAGGCGATGACCCCATCGGACACGCTCCCGATTGACCGCTTTTGTTTAGTATGCTAACTAAATTTGCCATCGCGTCGAGCGACGGTGCGGGAGGATGCGGCGTTCCGTATTTTGAGGGATGACAGAAGGATCCTTCGGGACGGGGCGTCGCAAGTCTGTTTTGTACGCAAAATATATCCGCCGGGAAGGGGAGGAGCCATGGGTACGGTTCACAAGACGGGGTGCGTGATGTGCGCCCAGAACTGCGGCCTCGCCGTGGAGGTGGAGAACAACCGGATCGTCCGGGTGCTGCCGGACCGGGACAACGCCCGGAGCGAGGGCTACATCTGCCGGAAGGGGACGAACGTGGCCTTCCACCAGCACCACGCCCAGCGGCTGAAGGTCCCCCTGAAGCGGGTCGGCTCCGATTTCACGGAGATCACCTGGGAGCAGGCCGTCGACGAAATCGGCACCCGCCTTGGGGACGTCCTGAAGGCCCACGGGCCCCGCTCCTTTGTCTACATGGGCGGCGGCGGCCAGGGCTGCCACTTCGAGGCGGCCTTCGGCGTCCGGCTGCTGCGCGGCCTGGGCTCCCAGTACCACTACAATGCGCTGGGGCAGGAGCTGACGGGGCATTTCTGGGTCAACGGCCGGGCCTACGGGAGGCAGTACTTCCACCTCGTCCCGGATATCGAGCAGACGGACATGCTGCTGGCCGTGGGCTGGAACGGCATGCAGAGCCACCAGATGCCCCAGGCCCGGCGTTTTTTGAACCGCATCGCCAAGGACCCGGAGAAACTCCTCGTCGTGATCGACCCCCGGGTGTCCGAGACGGCGAAGATCGCCGACATCCACCTGGCCATCCGCCCCGGCACGGACGCCCTCCTCTTCCGGGCCATGATCGCCATGATCCTCGCGGAGGGGTGGGAGAACCGGGACTACATCGCGGCGCACACCAGCGGCTTCGAGACG
Source organism: Syntrophaceae bacterium (assembly GCA_041310335.1). Lineage (GTDB taxonomy): Bacteria > Desulfobacterota > Syntrophia > Syntrophales > PHBD01 > PHBD01. The sequence goes on from JBFYXW010000208.1 coordinate 3,131, forward strand.
GTCCGCCCCTGGTTCGAGGGCTTCGACGCCCGGGCCGCCGTCGGGGTCTGCGAACTCGACTACGAGCGGGTCCGGGAGGTCTGCCGCCTCTTCGCCACCCGGAAGTCCTGCTTCCGGAGCGACCTGGGAATCCTCATGAACCGCCACAGCACCGCCACCTCTTACCTGGAGGTGATCCTCCAGGCGGTCTGCGGGCGCATCGGCGTCCCCGGCGGCATGGTCATCCCGGGGCACCTGATGCCCATCGGGGCCCACTCGGACGAGCGGAGCGGGAAGGCCTGGCGGACCGTGGCCACCGACTTCCCCGCCATCATGGGGGTCTACCCCCCCAACGTCCTGCCGGAGGAGATCCTGGCGGCAGGGCCGGACCGGGTCCGGGCGGTCCTGGTGAGCGGCTCGAACCCGCTGCGCTCCTACGCCGACACGACGGCCTACGAGGAGGCCTTCGGGAAGCTGGACCTTCTGGTGACCCTGGAACTGGCCATGACGGAGACGGCGGTCCTGTCCCACTACGTCCTGCCTGCCCGTTCGGCCTACGAGTCCTGGGACAGCGCCTTCTTCTCCTGGACGTGGCCGGGGATCTTCTTCCAGATGCGCCGACCGGTCGTGGAGCCCGAGGGGGACCCCCTGGAACTGGGCGAGATCCTGCTCCGCCTGGCGGACCGGATGGGACTCGTCCCGGAAATCCCCGACAGCCTCGTCCAGGCGGCCCATGCGGGACGGAATGAATTCGGCAGGGCCCTGTTCGCCTACCTCCAGGAAAAGCCCGAGGCCATGCGGGCCATGCCCTTCGTCCTCGGGAAGACCCTGGGGAAGGCCCTGGGATCGGCCAACCTGGCCGCCCTGTGGGGCCTCCTCCAGGCGGCGCCGCAGGAGTTCCGGGAATGCGCCGCCCGGGCGGGCTTCGAGCCGGGCCCGAAGCAGGCGGAGCAGATCTTCGAGGCGATCCTGGCGCACCCCGAGGGGCTGTGGATCGGGAAGGCGGACCCGGAGCGGAACCTATCGAGCCTCCGGACGGAGGACGGAAAGATCCAGCTTTTCATCCCCGAGCTGGCCGACTGGGTCCGAGAGATCGAACCGGGGCGGGAGGAGGCGGAACTCCGGGGAGTGGAGGAATGGCCGCTCATCCTCATGGCCGGGCGGCACTGCGACAACAACGCCAACACCCTGATGCGGGACCCCGCCTGGAACAAGGGCAGGCGGGACTGCACGCTCCGGATGCACCCCGCCGACGCGGAGGGCCTCGGTGTCGTGGACGGGCAGCAGGTCCGGGTCGTCACGGAGGCCGGGCGGGTGGAGGTGGAGCTGGAGGTGACGGCCACGGCCCGGAGGGGACACGTGGCAATGCCCCACGGCTTCGGCCTCGTCTACGAGGGCGTCGAGCACGGGGCGAACGTGAACCGCATCACGAAAAACACCCACCGGGACCGCCTCGCCGGGACACCCCTCCACCGCTACGTCCCCTGCCGGGTGGAGGCGGCCTGAGGGCTGCCGGAGCGGAGCCCCGGCGGCTCGGGACGGCCGGGATGAATCGCTCCGGACGGGCGGCGGCAACGGTGGAAGTCCCGGGTCCGGGTCCCTCGCGCGTTCGCGACGGAGGGAGTCCTCGGATCCAGGCGGATGACCCCCGCCGGATGTTGCGCCCGGGTCCCCGCTGCCGGAACCGTGCGATCCGCATATCTCCCCGGACCGGGGATGTTCAGGTGCCGCCGCACCGCCACGTGGCGATGTATTCCATCCCGGCTCCGCCCGGCGGGTCCGGTTCCTGGAACCATCCCTCGCCCAGGCCCAGTTCCCGGGCCGCCACCTCGAAGTGGCACAGGGCGATGCCCAGGTCGATGTTCTGGAGGCGGATGCCGCCGGCGAAGTCGCCGTAGCGAGGCGTGCGCTTCAGGAAGAAGTGGTGGTCGTCTCCCCGGCGGAGGATGCGCCAGGGCTGCTTGTTCGACGCCGACGGGCCGAGGCGGACGCATTCGAGGGCCCGGGCCCACTCCCCCGCGCCGTCACGGTCGAGGGGGCGGTCCCAGGTCTCGCGGAAGAAGACCTCGCTCCAGGGCGTCCGCCGGTCCGACGAGGCGGCGTAGCGGAAGAATCGGTCCGTGAGGGTGCGCTTCCCCGCCAGGTAGCCCACCGGCGACACCGCCGGGAGCACCTCCCTCTCCGCGAGGGCCATGGCGGAGGCGAAGCCGCTCCGGCTGAAGGTGCCGCCGAGCCAGCAGGTTCCCAGGCCCCGCGCCGTGGCGTGGAGGATCATCGTCTCCATGGCGTGGCCGAAGTCTTCCATGGCGCGCTCGCCCGCACTCACCGCCCCGGCGAGGAAGGTCCGGGCGCCCCGGATGACGCCGTAGGTTCCCAGCTCGCGGGTCTCCGCGGGGGCGCCGTTCCCGGAGTCGAGGAGGGCGAAGCGGACCCGGTTTCCGAAGGGTGCGGCCGGGGGATTGGACAGGGACAGCCGCAGCGCTTCGGCGTCGGCGGGTTCCAGCGGCCGTCCGTCGTAGGAGCGGCAGGAGACGCGTTTTGTGATGATCTCGATCCAGGATTCCATGACGGCCTTTGTGACCTCCAGGGGGAACGGCGTTCCGGGGGTGCCGGACCGGCCGGAGCCGACCCGGGAAACCGGATCATGAGCGTACCCGAAAAAGCGGAAAGAAACCAGTACCGCCCGATCGTTCTCTGCGTGGCCTCCGCCGTGTTCATGGTGCGCCTGGACAGTTACATCGTCAACATCTCCCTGCCGACGATCGCCCGGCACTTCCGCGTGGGGACGGGCGAAGTGTCCTGGGTCGTCCTCACGTACCTGCTGGTCATGACGAGCTGCATGCTCCTGTTCGGGAAGCTCGGCGACCGCCTCGGCCTGAAGCGCATCTTTCTCCTCGGATACCTCGTCTTCACCGCCGCGTCGCTGTTCTGCGGCCTTTCCCCGACGATCCACCTCCTCGACGCCGCCCGGGGCATCCAGGGAATCGGCGGGGCCATGATGGTCGTCAGCGCCTTCGCCGTGATTTCGAGGCTCCTGCCGGAACACCTCACCGGCTGGGCCTTCGGCATCTGCTCCTTCGCGAACTCCCTCGGCATCATGGTGGGTTCCCCCCTGGGAGGCCTCATCACGGGGCTCTTCTCCTGGCAGTGGATCTTTCTCATCAACGTTCCGGTGGGCCTGCTGGCCCTGCTCTTTGCCAGGAAGGTCCTGCCGGAGACGGGGCCTGTGGAGCGGGCCGGGAAGGGGCGGCCTTTCGACGTTTCCGGGTCGGTCCTGAGTTTCGTGTTCTTCTCCACGCTGGTCTACGGCATCACCATGGGGAGGGAGGAGGGCTGGGATTCGCCGCTCATTCTCGGTTCCCTGGCGATTGCCATCGTGTCGGCGTTTGCCTTCTACGTGCGGGAGAGGGAATCGGCCGACCCGGTCCTCGATTTCGGCCTCCTGGGCCGGCGGGACTTCGGCTTCGCGGTCCTGACGACCTTTCTCGCCGTGATGCTCCTGGCGGGGGGGAACTTCCTGATCCCCTTCTACCTGGAACTGTCGAGGGGACTGACGCCGGCGGTCGTGGGCGCCGTCGTCATGATCTATTCCATTGTTTATATGCCCATCGGGCTCTACTCGGGACGCCTCTCGGACCGCGTTGACCCGGCCCGGATCTGCCTGGCCGCGACGCTCTTTTCCGCGGCGACGTGCCTGCTGTTTGCCTTCACCCTGTCGGGTCCGGGGCTCTGGCCGGTGATCGGGTTCCTGGTCCTGCTGGCGGTGTCCTACGGATTCTTCTTCGCGTCGAACAACCACCTCGTCATGAGCCTCGCCCCCCGGGGTTCCCAGGGCGTCGCCTCGGGCATTTACAGTACCGTCATGAACGTGGGGATGGTGCTGGGCATTTGCCTGTTCGAGAGCGTCTTCTCGGGGACGCTGCCGGAGGGGGTTTCCGTCCGCCACCTGACGCCGGAGGCGGCTCGCCTGGTTTCGGGGCCGCTCCTCGATTCGTTCCGGGCGGCCTTCCTCGCCGGGGGCCTGGTCTGCGCCCTGGCGTTTCTCTCCTCCCTGGCGACCCTGCGAGCCAAACGGCGCCGGTAAGAGGGAAAGGCGGAAAAGGTGTCCGATGGATTTGTGCCGTGCAAAAATACATCGGGCACCTTTTTCATGAACCTTTTTCAGGCCGAGGGAATCCGGACCTGGCGGGTCAACTGGTACTCCTCGCCGAGGTGGCGGGCCAGGGACATGAAGGCATCCGGCAGCGGGAGGTCCCGCTCCAGGATCAGGATTCCCAGGTCCCTGGCCTGGACGAGGAGTCGCGGGTTGTCCAACCCTTCCCGGCTGTCGCAGAGAAACTGGATCCGGAGTGCGTCGGTGAGCGGAATCCTCATTTCCGGGTAGTCGGCGGCGACTCTCTCCATCTCTGTCCGGATCGAATCGAGGTTGTCCCTGGAGAAGGACAGGAACGGCTCCTCCCGGTTCGGTGTTCCGAAGAGCTCGTTGACGACGGCACCGGCCAGCCTGCTTGCATACTCCTCTCCCGCCGGGGAATCCTTCTCGAAAATGCCGTCCCTGAGCACCCGGTAGACCACCATCTTGATCACGTGGATCCCCTCCCGGAGGACGGGGACGATTTTGCTTTCCGCGTTCATGATGCCATCCTGATCAATGTTTCGGCCCCTTACCACGCTCCCGGGAAAAGAAAAAGG
>JBFYXW010000209.1:0-6522 GCA_041310335.1 Syntrophaceae bacterium
AAGTCCTCTTCTCCGCCGTCATCGGCGTCCCCGACGAGATCTACCAGGAGGTGGGCTGGGCCTTCGTCATGCCGATGCCGGGCCAGGAGGTGACGGAAGAGGAACTGCGGGAGCACTGCAAAGGGAAGATGGCCAACTTCAAGGTTCCGAAGAAGTTCATCATCCGGCCGCTCCTGCCACTGCTGGCCAACGGGAAGGTGAACAAACTGGCATTGAAGGATGAAATCAAGGAGATGATGAAAGGCTGAAGCGCGACACGGGGTGACGGATTTGAAATCCGGTCTCCGTGCCTTTCCGGTTGCCCGCTTTCCCGGGGAATACTGTGCGCACCGGGGCGTGGGGCTGTCACGGGGGCTTCCGCCGTCGCGGACGTTTTTCCGCCGACCGTCGTGTAAGAACCGTTACGCTTTGGGGATGGAAAAACGTCCTAATCGCTCCTCTGGAAACCCCCGGCCGCGCCCCGCGGTTGTGGGGCCGGATCACGGCTTTAGGAAAAGGGGGCACGGAGTTCAAATCCGTGCCCCTTCCTTTTTGATCATCAGGTTGCAGACGATGGTCTGAACGGTCTCGTCCCGCTGGTTCAGCGTGGCGATCTTCATGCGGACCATGCCGCGGTCCGCGCGGGAGCGGTGAGGCCGGGTCTCCAGCACCTCCGCCACGGCCCGGATCGTGTCGCCGGGGCGGACCGGCAGGAGCCAGCGCAGTTCGTCGAACCCCGGGGACCCCAGGTTGTTCGTGAGGACGCCCGTCATGAGGCAGAGCCGGAACGTCGCCGCGATCGTGTGGATCCCGCTGGCGATGAGGCCCCCGTAGATCGAGTCTTTCGCGGCCTCCGCGTCCAGGTGAAAAGCCTGCGGGTCGAACTGGAGGGCAAAATCGATGACGGCGCCTTCCGTCATCGTCAGGCCCGGGGACTCGAAGCGGTCCCCGATGCGGAAGTCCTCGAAGCGCATCAGGAAAGAACCTCGCGGATTTTGCTCGACAGCGCCTGCAGGCTGTAGGGTTTGTGGATGAACCCCCGGCAGCCGCGGTTCAGGATCTCCCGCGCCTCCCCGTCGATGCTGTACCCGCTGGAGAGGATGACCCGGACGTTCGGGTCCAGGGCCTTCATTTCATCGAAGGTCTGCCCGCCGCCCATCCTGGGCATGACCATGTCCAGGAGGACCAGGTCGATCTCGTTCCGGCGGACGGCGAAAATCTCCAGGGCCTCCTTGCCGCTCCCGGCCGTCAGGACGCGATAGCCCAGGTGTTCCAGCATCTCCTTCGCAACCGTCCCGATCACCTCCTCGTCGTCCACGATCAGGATCGTCTCGCTGCCCCGTTTCAGCTCCTCACCAGCGTCCGTCTCCTTCTCCGCCACGCCCGCGGTAGCGGGAAAGTAGATGTGGAAACTGGTCCCGTGGCCTTTTTCGCTGTAGACTTGGATGGCACCGCCATGGTTGGCGACGATTCCGTAGACGGTGGCCAGGCCGAGACCCGTTCCCCGCCCCATCTCCTTGGTCGTGAAGAAGGGCTCGAAGATCCTCTCCCTCGTCCGCTCGTCCATGCCCATACCCGTGTCGGTCACGCCGACCCGGACGTAGCGTCCCGCCGGAATGCCGTGGGACCGGGCTTCCTCCTCTTCCAGGACAAGGTTGTAGGTGTGCAGGCATAGACTCCCGCCGCCGGGCATTGCCTGCCAGGCGTTGACATAGAGATTCAGGAGAACCTGCTCCACCTGGCCCCGGTCCACGTCGACCGACCAGAGGTCGTCGTTCAGGCGGGTGTGGATGGTGATCTCCTTCTTGGTGCGCCCGAACATGATGGAGGTTTTCCGGATGATCTCGTTCAGGTCCGTGGGGCGGACGTCGAGTTTGCCCCCCCGGGCGAAGCCGAGGAGCTGCCTGGTCAGGTCGGCACCGCTCTTCACCTGCTCCTCGATCCCCCTCACCCGCTCCCGCGCCGGGTTTCCCGCCTCGAGTTCGTGGAGGATCAGGGATGCGTAACCCTGGATGCCCATGAGCAGGTTGTTGAAATCGTGGGCGATGCCCCCCGCCAGGGTGCCGATGGCCTCCATCTTCTGCGCGTGGATGAGCCGGCTCTCGAGCCGCTTCCGATCCGTGATGTCCCTGAGGAAGGAGAGAACCGCCGGACGTCCCCGCCAGGTGATGAAGACGGAACTGATCTGGGTCTGCAGCTCTTCACCGGATTTGGTGATCACCCGGAACTCGTAGGTGGCCGGGACGTCCTCGCCCTGCAGCCTCCTCGCATAGCGCTCGTACACCAGGTGGCGGTCGTCGGGATGGATGAAGTCCGTGAACATCCGGCCGGCTATTTCCTCCGCCGTGTATCCCACAAAGTTCAACAAGGCCTTGTTTGTGAAGCGCAGCATCCCGTCCTGGGCAATGAGAATGGCATCCGTGGCGTTTTCCACCAGGAGGCGGTACTCCTCCTCCGACTGCTTCAATGCTTTCTCTGCGGCTTTCTTTTCCGTGATGTTCGTGACAATCTCGACCCCGCCGATGATTCGCCCCTCGTCGTCGCGGACGGGATATCCCCTCAGAATCCAGCTCTTCCCGTAGGACGACAGGTCCCTGTACTCCTGGAACTTCCCCGTTTCCATGGCCTTCCGGACGGGGCAGAAGGGGCAGGATTCCTCGCGGCCGTGCATGGCGTAACAAAAGGTCCCCTCGTATGCATCCGGACCGAACCGGAACGCGTCGTACATGGCCCGGTTCGCCCAGATGACCCTCATGTCCCGGTCCACATAGACGACGATCTCCGACATCGCATCCAGGATGATGCCTTTCTCCCGGACCTCCGCCCTCAGCATCTCCTCGGTCTGTCTCCTCCCGGAGATGTCCGATATCATGCCTTCATAATACAGGACGGTTCCACCTTCGTCGCGGACGCAGCGGGAGTTGCTCGACACCCAGGCGGATGTACCGTCCTTGCGACGGATCCGGAATTCGAAGTGGAGGATCTCGCCGCACTCTTCCAGAATTTCCCGAAACCGGTCCCGCTCCGAAGACTCGAAGAAGATCTGCTGTGCGATGTCTGTGATCGCGTCGGTCATTTCCTTCGGCGACGCATATCCCAGTATTTTCGCCAGGGCGGGATTCGCAAGGACAAACCTCCCCTCGGGCGTGCTCCGGTAAAACCCCTCGACGGCCTTCTCGAAGAATTCCTGGTAAATCGCATCCTTTTGATATTTATCCAGAAATAATGATGGAGAGTTCTTCTCGATCATGTGAATCCCCCGATCTTTGATTGCTTATAGCGGAAACGCCCCCCCTCGTCAAACGGCGCTCCCGGCATTCTCAGAATGGCGGATCCATGATAGAGAAAGAAAAGCAAAGGAGGAAAACGGATGAGGAAGGTCTACTTGGCAATCATGCTTACCGTATTCCTGGTCCCGGTATGGATGACTTCCCCGTGCCTGGGACTGACGACGGAGCAGGTCCTGCAACTGAGAAAGGCCGGCGTGAGCGACAGAACGATCCGGCTCATGATCGAGCAGGAAAGGGCGGCCACGGAAAATCCCGGCGACAAGATGGGAGTCCGGGAGATCCGGGACAAGGACGGCAACATCGTGGTGGTCCACTCGACGGGTCGATCAAAGACGATCGATTACAACGAGCAGGAACGCCAGAAGTTGCAAAAGGCCTGGGATATTTTGAGAAACATCATCGTGGACGGGCGGAAGTAGCCTGGCGCCGGAACGGGGAAACGGGAACACGCCTGGAAACGGGGATCGGCTTGAATCGCCCCCGTTTCCAGGCGTGGAATCATCCCCCTCTCCCTCCCCTATCAGGCCGGGATCAGGCCTTTCTCACCTGGAAGATCCCCCGGCCAATGCAGCAGACGGTCCCGCTCTCGTCTTTCAGCTCGAACTCCTTGACGATGTCCGCCTTGCCCACCGTGTCCGCGAGCCTCCTCAACTCGTCTATCTGCTCCTTCGTGAGGGAAACCTCCACGGTCATGTCCGTTGTGGACGGGCGCTTGTAGGTGATCGTGGCCTCCTTCAGGATGGGGTAGTATTTGCTCAGGTCGAAGCAGGAGCAGAACAGGATGCCCGCCGTGTAATCCATCATGGAAAAGAGTGAGCCGGCATAGAAGATACCGATGTGATTGACGTTCGGCTCCTTCGGCATGCGGACCAGCACGTCCCCCTCCTCGAACTTCTCGATGCGGACCCCCATTTTCCCGACGATCGGGATGACGTTCTCCAGCGCGGCGACGATCTGCTTCTTCGATTCTTCGATGGCCATAGGTTCCCCCCCTTTTTATTTGTGGATCTTCATACTACAGACCTTATGATCTTCCCATCGTGAACCTCTTGAACGTATCGCAGCAAGATGGGATCGGAAACCGCTCCTTGCAGCGGTGCTGGATCAGGAAACCCCGTAATCCTTCCCGGTGATGCGGGAGGCGCAGATCAGTCCCGCCGCCACGGCACAGTCCATGGCCACGCCGTAGCCCTTCACGGTGTCGCCGGTGAAGTACAGCCCCGCCACCCCGGGGGCCTCGACGGGCGCTTTCAGCGTCCCCGCCTGGGTCTTGGACTTCGCCACTCCCTCCAGTTTCCAGGCCGTCGGGAAGAGGGCCCAGTCCACGCTCTTCCGGAAACCGGGGTAGCGTCGCTCCAGGTAGTCGATGATGAGCCGGCAGGCCTTGACCATCAGCTCCCGGTCTTTCGCCTCCTTCTCCGTCACCGGGGCGTAGGCCGTCATCAGGTGCTTCCCCCCGGGGGCGCAGGACGGGTCCGTCTGGGACTGGATGTTCCAGCACATGTAGACGTCGTACTCGAAGCCCTCCTCCTTGGGAATGACGTGGGTGTCCTTCACCCCCACCTTCCACTCCCGCTCCGGCAGGACGAGCCTGTTCAGCCCGAAGTAGGGCGCGATGGAACCGTAGCCGTACAGGCCCTCCATCCGGTCGGCCCACTCCGCTGGGAAGGCCGCCTTGTCGGCGACCTTGAAGGTGTCCTGGATGGGGATGTTGCTGACCACCCGGCCGGCCTTGATTTTCCGGGATGCCCCGGAAGCGTCCTCCACGGCGACGCCGACGGCGTTTCCGTTTTCGATGAGGATTTCCCGGACGCGGGTGTTCAGTGCCAGGTTCCCGCCCAGTTCCAGGAAACGGTTGGCCACGGCCTGGCTCCAGCGCATGATCCCGCCGGTGGTGAAGCCCGAGGGCCACTTCGCCCGGCCGGCCTTGAAGCGGGGGTTGATGACCGTCCCCATGTAGCGGAATATGTCGCCGATGGAGATGTCGTCCGGGTCGTTGATGGTAGTGATAAGGGTCGAGACGGCGTGGATCATGCCGAAGACCGTTTTGTTCCCGTAGAGTCCGTTGTCCTTGCACCACTGGGTGACAGAGACGGACTCGAGGCGGTCGAAGTCCTCGTCCTTGAGCTTCAGGGCGGCCAGATAGAACTTGACGAAAGGAATGCGCTCGGCTTCCGCCAGCTTTTGCAGGCGCTCGTCCATCTTCCCGGCGTGGAAATCCATGTACCACTCGTCGCCGATGTAGGTGCTGTTCAGGGTCCCCACCATGGGGACCCCGGTCCCCAGCTTCTCGTCGAGATCGAGGAAGTACCCGTCCCCGTTGAGGGCCACGCCGTGGTAGCCGACGTCGAGCGTGTAGCCCTTCAGCTGCTGCCCGGAAATGATCTCCTCGAGCGACGGCTCGGCGTAAGGAATCCACGTGTACTGCTTTGCCAGGAGCGACTTGTACCAGGAGGCCCCGTTGGCAAGGATCTCCTCGCCCCGGATCGTCAGCGCCCTTCCCCCGACCCTGTCGCACTGCTCCACCAGGAGCGTCTTCAACCCTTCCATCACCGCCAGGGAGGCGACGGTCAGTCCTCCGACCCCGGCGCCGACGACGATGACGTCATACCCTTCGTCCATGTTCTCCTCCACCGGCTCCAGGCATCCTTCAAGTACCGGTTTGATGTTCTGCTGCAACCATTTGTATATATGTCTATTGTGCGTGAGAACGTGTCGCGACTGAATCGTCCCCGCCACCTCTTGAAACCGTGATGGATCAACGCTATTTGCCGTGCCGGGCCATGATTTCCTCCGCGCAGATCATGGCGGAGCTGGCGGCGGTGTTCATCCCGACCCCCCGCCCCGTGTAGCAGTCCCCGGCGAAGTACAGACCGGGAACTTCGGGCAGCGATACGGGCAGCCGGTAGCGCCCTGTCATCCCGGGCGAGCGGCTCAGGCCGTCGATGCCGATGGTGAAGCCGTCCTGCCTCCACACCAGGTCCCGCTCCACGTTGGGGAACATCTTTTTGACGACCTCCCAGAACTGCTCCAGGGTCTTCTTGCGGAACTCCTTGTCCCCCACCTGGGCCGGCGTCCCGCAGGCCCCGATGAAGGCGATCATGTGCCCCGGGGGGGCGATCGTGTCGTCGAAGTTCGTGTGCCCCAGGATCTGGAGGGGCAGCCCCACGCCGGGCACCCGCCAGGCGGAGAGGTAGCACTTGTCCGTGAACAGCGGCGCCTTCGTCCCGATGGTGAAGCCCATGGAGGCGCT
>JBFYXW010000212.1:0-11487 GCA_041310335.1 Syntrophaceae bacterium
GGAAACCGCGCCCGGAGGCGCCGGATCAGCCTCTCGTCTTTCGGTGGGCCTTCACCACCCGGCGGACGAGTTGAGGAGCAACCAAGTTCTCGCGCCTGCTCAGCATGACGGGAATTCCGCAGATTTCCGTGTTGACGCCGTGCTTTCCATGATCGTGGCGGAGGCCATGCTCGACGACATAGATCTCCACCTGCTTCGTGGCGACGACGTGCCGCACGGTCCCATCGACCATGTAGACGACGATCCGGACAGGTTCCTCCCCTGCCGCCTCCTCTTCCTTCGTCCCGCGCCAGGCCTGCTCGGCCCGACTCCCGCCGCCCCCTTCAACGGGACCGATCCGTTCGACCACGCCGAAACCGTGCGGTTGCTTGGCCCGTTCACCCTGTTTCACACCCATCGTGATCAGACTCCTTTCCCCCTCCGGCCTTCTCCTGCGGTCGCCGTCCCTCCGCTTCCCCATCGGCCCGCCCGGGACCGGAACATCACCGGGCTCTTTGTCGGGAACAGGAACCGCGTGCCAGGACGTCATCCACTCTTGGGGGAGGATGATTCACGCAAAAACGGGTTTCGGCAATCCCTGATAATCTTATAGGTAATGCCTACGGACAATAGGTATTGCACCCAGTCATATGGATATCGCTCGCTTCGCGATCGAACGGCCGCGGGGAGCCGATGTCCTGCACGGCGGCCGGGACATCCAGCCCCGCGGAGCCCGCGGACCCCGTCCGCGCGGACGCCCCCGGACCCACGGGGATGCGGCTTGCCCGCCGGAGCGTTGCCGGCGTCGTGGCGGGCGGGAGGGGATCGTGTCCTGTGGAATGCGAAAAAAAAGGCAGCCCCGGCGATCGGGGCTGCCCTGATTCGGACGGAGGCGAGCCGCCGCCCCCGGCTACGGCGAACTCTCCTTGTTCAAGATGAACGTCCGCAGATTGATCTTGCTGTTGCTGATCCCCAACTTCTTGCGGATGCTGTTGCGCTGGAAATCGATGGTCCGCTCCGACGTGTGAATGATTCTCGATATATCCTTCGTCGAGCGCCCTTCCTTGATGAGAAGCAGGATCTCGATCTCCCGGGGGGTCAGCCTCGCGTAGTTTAAGGAGATGTTTTTCAGGAACGGGGACATGATTTCCTTGAGGTTCTCCTCGATCACGGCAAGAATGTTTTGTTGCGACGGGTCCAAGTTCTGGACCTTGAGCTTGTCCAGGAAGGGAAGGACGACTTCCTTCATGTTCGTCAGGATGTTCTTTTCCAGGTCGGCCTTGTCCTCGTCCCGCTGCTTGAGGAGGACCCGCAAGGCCGTGTTGGCCTCTTCCAGGCTGAACGTCTTCTTCCTCAGCTCTTCCTGCGCCTGCTTCAGATCCGTGATGTCGATAATCGACGCGACGCTTCGCTTCGTGCCCGGGATCATGCCCACGGTCAGGTATGCGTGGCGAACCGATCCGTCGGCCCGGAGGTGCCTGAATTCATAACTTCTCGGCACGGATCCCGGATCGACGCGCCTCCGGCGATGATATTCGATCATGAAAGACAGGTCCTCGGGATGGACCAGCGACGGAAACGCCAATTGCGCGTCGGGCGGGTATCCGCTGAGGCGGAAAAACTTCTCGTTGGCCAGGGAGATGCTCATGTCCTCGTCGATGAGCACCGTTGCAGTGCCCGTGGAATTGAACAGGGTGCGGTACCGCGTCTCCGATTCCTCCAGTTTCCGGATCATTTCCTTCCGGACGGTGATGTCCACGACGACGCCCCGGATGCCGTCCGTCTTGCCGCCCCGGACGATTGCGTTGGCCATGATCATGGCCGGGAAGGTGGTCCCGTCCCGGCGGAGGCAGGTGTATTCCCCCGCCATGACCTTCTCGCCCGACAGGACCCTCTGGACGCCCCGGAGCGTCCGGTCCCGGTCCCTCGACACCACCGTGTCGGCGACGGTCATGTCTTCACCGGCATCGTCCGGCGGCTCCCCGAACATGTCCAGGGCGCTGCGGTTCGCATAGGTGATCCGGCCCGCCGTATCCGCCTCGAAGACGCCCAGCGGCAGCAGCTCCGCCAGGTCCCGGTACCTCCGCTCGCTCTCCTGGAGGGCCAGTTCCGAGACCTTGCGCTCCGTGATGTCCACCAGCGCCGTCTGGACGGCGGGGCGCCCCCGGTAGTCGATGCGCACCCCGTAGTCGCTGACCCAGCGCATTTCCAGTCCCCCGGGTCCCCGGACGAACAGCCGGTACTCGATCACCGGGTCCTGCCGCAGCGAACCCGCCAGCAGGTCCCGGTGCATGTTCCGGACCCGCTCCCGGTCTTCGGGATGAATCGTCTGCCACATGTCCTCCGCGGAGAGCGACAGGAGCTCTTCCCTCGTGAAGCCCGACTGGCGGACGGCAAAGTCGTTGGCGAAGACCAGGCGCTCGTCCTGGATGATGACGAGCCCCTGGAGGGATTGGTCCACCAGGGCCTTGTAGGCCTCCTCCAGCGCCCGCTGCTCCGACATGTCGGCGATCATGATCCGGATGCCCGCGGGCTCGCCCGCCGCCAGGATGAGGTTTGCGTAAATGATGGCGGGAAAGGTCGACCCGTCCTTGCGAATCGCGGTCATCCCGGGGGGGCCGGCCTTCCGGCCCGCCACGAGCATCCCCATGCTCTCCGCGATCCTCTCCCCGTCTTCCGGGCTGATGTGCTGGAAGACGTTCACCCTCCCCACGACGTCATCTTCCCGGCTGTAACCGAACAGCTTCCTGCTGTGCCAGTTGGCGAACAGGAGAATGCCGTCCAGGCCGATCTCGATGACCGCCTGGGGGAGGAGATTGATGAGTTCCATGAACCTGTCCTGGCCGGCCTTCGCCGCTCCGGATGCTGCCGTTTCCTTTTCCTTTTTCTGCATGTCAACACTCCTGGATGCCCGCCGCGGGGCCTGTTGAAGGAGGTTGTCCAGAGCGGTCCCGACATGGGATCACGCCACCCGGTCCGGATCGTCGACGCGGGGCCGGGTACCGATCCCTGCATAATTGCCATATCCGCACTGTTCGATGGGTCTGCCGAAAGCGGGAAGCACACACGTCACGGCTCCGCAACCGTCCTTGGAACCGCTTACCGTGTTGTCGGGGGGAAAGGGAATACGGGAAATCACATATCCTTGACGGGCCGTGATTTCAAGTAAAAAATAGGAGGAAGATAGGGGACCGGGAACGGGATCCACGATGGGCGTCCATCTCCGTCCCGGAGAGAAACGACGGAATGCCGTCCCTCCTCTCCCGCGTATCCATCCGCCTCCGGTTACAACCGAAAGATCCGCCGGGCGTTGCCATGGAGAAACAAGTCCTTCGTTTCCTCGTCCAGCCCGAGGGAATCCAGCTCGGCGAGGCATTTCCGCGCGGTGATCATGGGGTAATTGGTCCCGACGAGGACCCGGCCCTGCTCGGGCGTGATGTGGCCGAGGCCCCTCTCCCGCAGCATCCGGGCGAAGATGCGACCCGAAACCCGGAAGATCCGGGCCATCAGGAAACTCCCCTCCCGGAATTGATTCGCCGGAAGGAATGGTATAGTCTGTCGGCGTGCCCCGTTTCGGGATGCCCGGGGGCAAGGCTTCCCGGCGTCACCCGCGACGTCGGGCAAACCCGGAGGAGGAACCGTGAACCGCATCATTCCGCTGCTCCTGTTCTGTCTGTTGCTGGCACCCGCATCCTCGACCTTCGCCGCCGCAGCGGCGGAGCCGGCGGCAAGACCCCTCGCCGCCCCCCCGCCCCTGGACCTGCGCCGGGCCCTGGACCTGGCGGAGCAATATGTCGCGGCGAACCGGGTCGACCTTTCCCGCCAGCACCTCCGCTCCGCCCGCCTTCTCTACGACGAGGGAAGCAGGCGGAGGGGACCGTACTGGCATTTCCAGTGGGCCTGGACCTCCCCGGCCATGGGAGGCGAATACGGGCTCCGGGTCTACATGGACGGCATGATTCTTCCCGAGCGCCTGGGACCGTGAGAGGGAACCGTGAATCGGAAAAACAGCTTCCTCTTCGTTTATTTGATAATGCTCCCCCTGCTCCTGTCGGCGGTCCCGCGGGACACCTCCGCATGCAGCTGTGTCTGGCGGGGTCCGTTCCTTTCCATGGCACCGCTGGCGGAGGGCATCGTCCAGGCGAAGGTCCTGGGCTACCACGGGCGGGAGCGGGGGATCGACCTGGCCATGGACGTGGAGGTCCTGGAGGTCCTGGCCGGCCCCTACCTCCCGGGGCCGCTCCGGGTCTGGGGGGACAACGGCATGCTGTGCCGTCCGCAGGTCAGCCAGTTCCCCCCGGGGTCGGAGTGGATCCTGGCCATCAATGGCCCCGGCAGCAAGCCGGCCTTCGGCGGCCATGGCATCGCCCTCTCCGTCTGCGGCACCCACTGGCTGGAGGTGAGAGACGGCCGGGTCCTGGGAAACATCGATGACCAGCGGGACATGAAGGCCTACCGGTCCGTGCCGCTCCCGGAATTCCGGACCCGCCTGACCTCCGCCCTCCGTCCCGGTCCGGCGGATCCCGCCCGGCGGACGGAGCGCTTCGCCGGCGAGGTCGCCGCCGGGCAGTCCTTCACCCGCGCGTTCGGTCCCGGGCTCCGCTTCTCCCTGGAGGCCGACCCGGCGGGGTGGACCATCCGCATCGGGGACGCCCAGGGGGCCGACGACCTCTCCCGCCTGACGCCCCCCTTCCACTTCGTTCCCAACCCCCGCATCATCGAGGGGTGGCACTTCGTGGACCAGCGCCGGCTGGACGAGCGGGACCTGTCGTCCCCGGGCATGCTGAGGAAATTCATCTTCTCCCCCGCGGTGGGTCGGAGCGTTGACGGGCCGGGCGCGCGCCGGAAGCCGACGCCGGGGGAGATCGAGGAGATCGGCCGCTGGGGCCGGGGGGAGATGCGGATCACCGAGTTCCGCCTGGAGAACGGCGACTCCATCGACAAGGTCCGGGTCGCCCGGATGCGGTTCGAGGTCGAGTTGAGCTGGCCCGCTCGATGAGAGGAAACCGGATCCCCCCGCGAGAGGGCCACGACGGGACGTTTCCGCGGTTGGAGACCCGACCGCCCGATCGCCACAGAGGCGAGGCCACATGAGCAACGGAACGATTCACCCCGGCCCCCTGGAACAGCGATACGGCGCGGCCCTGGAGCAGGCAGCGCGCGACCGGGTGCGCCGGCGCCTCTGGGACAGGGACCACACCCTCTGGAAGCCCTCTCCGGAGGAGATCGCCGACCGCCTGGGCTGGCTCGACTGCCCCCGGTCCATGGCCCCTTTCCTGACGGAGGTGGAGGCCTTCGCCAAATCCGTCCGGAAGGAAGGATTCCGTCGGGTGCTCCTCCTGGGCATGGGCGGCTCCAGCCTGGCCCCGGAACTCTTTGCGCGATTTCTCGGAACGAAGCAGGGCCTGCCCCTGGAGATCCTGGACACGACGGACCCGGCAACCATCCGCGACTTCACGGACCGCTTCCCCCCCGGGGACACCCTCTACCTCGTCTCGACCAAGTCCGGGGGGACGGTGGAGACCCTGTCCCTGCTGAAATACTTTTACCGCCTCGCCGTCCGCTCGCTGGGAAAGGAAGAGGCGGGCGGGCGCTTTGCCGCCGTCACCGACCCCGGAAGCGGCCTGGCGGCCCTCGCCGAGGCCGGCCGCTTCCGAAAGACCTTCCTCAACGACCCGGACATCGGCGGCCGCTTCTCCGCCCTGTCCCTCTTCGGGCTCGTTCCCGCCGCCCTGGCGGGGGCCGACCCCCGCCGCCTCCTCGCGGACGCCGCCCTTGCCGTGGAGCGGGAGCAGCGGGAAACGGAGCCGGGATGCGTCGGCGGCCTGGAACTGGGGGTCTTTCTCGGTGAGGCCGCCCGGGCGGGACGGGACAAGCTGGTCCTCCGGATGCCACCGGAATATGCGCCCATCGGAGACTGGATCGAGCAGCTCGTGGCGGAAAGCACCGGCAAGGAAGGTGCCGGAATTCTCCCCGTCCCTGCTTGCGGTCCCGTCGAATCGACGGGTGCCGGCGAGGACCGCGTTTTCGCCTTCCTGCAAGCGGGGGAAACCTCCGTGCCTTCGGACTGGAAGCAACGGGCTGAACGGCAGGGCTGCCCCTGGATCGCCCTGGATACGAACCCCCGCCGCGATCTCGGGGGCTTCCTGTTTCTGTGGGAGTCCGCCACGGCCTACGCCTGCTGGCGGCTGGGAGTGAACCCCTTCGACCAGCCCGACGTAGAGTCCGCCAAGGAAGAGACCCGGCGTTTCCTGCGCGATCCCGGGCGGGGCGCGGGACCTCCCGGCGGCGCAGCAGCCGGAGCAAGCACGCCGGGGCCGGGTCCCGAAAGCGTCGAAACGGAAGAGGCGGCGAGGGCCTTGCGGGCCTTCCTGTTCGAGACGGCCCCCGGCGCATACGTGGCCATCCAGGCCTTCCTGCCCTGCGACCCGGCCGTGCGTGCCGCCCTCGAGAGACTGCGGAAGGCAATGGCCCGCCTGTCCCGGCGGTCCGCCACGGCGGGTTTCGGACCCCGCTACCTCCATTCCACGGGGCAACTCCACAAGGGCGACGCCGGCCGGGGACTCTTTGTCCAGATCACCGCCCCGGACCGGGAGGACCTGCCCATCCCCGACGGCATGGACCGCGACGAATCGACCCTGACATTCGGCGCATTGAAGGCGGCCCAGGCGGCGGGCGACCGGGCAGCCCTGGCAAGGGCCGGCCGGAAGGTCTTTCTCCTGAACCTGGCCGGCGACCCGGCGGCCCGTCTTTGCTCCCTCGCGGCAGCCCTGGAGAGCTGAATCCACAACCCGGACAGGGCCCGCCGGATCGGGCAGCCGGGCAGACAGATATCCGAAAGCGAACCATGAAACCTTGCCTGAGGACGAAACCATGACCATCCAGAACCGCCTTGCCGGCGAGAAGAGCCCCTACCTCCTCCAGCACGCCAACAATCCCGTGGACTGGCACCCCTGGGGGGAGGAGGCCTTCGCCCGGGCCCGGCGGGAAGACCGCCCGGTATTCCTTTCCATCGGCTACTCCACCTGCCACTGGTGCCACGTCATGGCCCACGAGTCCTTCGAGAATGCCGAGGCGGCAGCCCTCCTGAACGGGGCCTTCGTCTGCGTCAAGGTGGACCGGGAGGAGCGGCCCGACCTGGACCACATCTACATGACGGTCTGCCAGATGCTCACCGGCTCCGGCGGCTGGCCCCTGACGGTGGTCCTGACGCCGGACGGACGGCCCTTCTTCGCCGCCACCTACCTCCCCCGGGAAACCCGCCTGGGCCGCACGGGCCTGATGGACCTCGTTCCGAAACTGGCCGAGGTCTGGCGGACCCGGCGGACGGACGTCCTCCAGTCCGCCGGGCGGATCCTCCAGGTCCTCCAGGACTCGGGAAAGGACGGTCCCGGGGAGGACCTTCCCCGGAACATCCTCGACCAGTGCTACGGAGAGCTGCGCGACCGGTTCGACGCCGAGGAGGGCGGTTTCGGGGAACGTCCCAAATTCCCCATTCCCCACCAGGTCCTCTTTCTCCTCCGGTATGCCCGCTCCGCCCGGTCCGGACCGGCCCTGGAAATGGCCGGGCGGACGCTCCAGGCCATGCGGGCCGGCGGGATCTGGGATCACCTGGGGTTCGGCTTCCACCGCTACAGCACCGATGAGCACTGGCACCTGCCCCACTTCGAGAAGATGCTTTACGACCAGGCCCTGCAGGCCCTGGCCTACACGGAGACCTTCCAGGCCACGGGCAAGGCCCTGTACCGCTCCGTGGCGGAAGACATTCTCTCCTATGTCCTGCGGGATTTGACGGACCCCTCGGGGGGGTTCCACAGCGCCGAGGACGCCGACAGCGAGGGGAAGGAGGGGGCCTTCTACGTCTGGGAGGCGGAAGCGATCCGCCGCATCCTGGGCCGGGAGGCCGCGGCGGGCTTCCTGGACGCCTACCAGGTCCGGGAGGAGGGGAATTATCTCGAGGAGGCCACGGGCCGCCCGACAGGGGAAAACGTCCTCCACTGGAAGGGGGATCCCCCCGCCGTCCTGCCCCCCGGGATCGAACGGGCCCGGCAGGCCCTGTTCGCGGAGCGGGAAAAGAGGCCCCGCCCCCACCGGGACGACAAGATCCTGACCGACTGGAACGGCCTGCTGCTGGCCGCCCTGGCCCGGGCGGCAGCCGTTTTCGGAGACATCCGCTACGGAAAGGCCTACCGGCGCTGCCTGGCTTTTCTGCTGGAAACGACGATCCGAAACGGGAAACTGCTTCACCGCTGGCGGGACGGCGAGGCGGCCATCGGGGCCCACCTGGACGATTACGCCTTCCTGATCTGGGGATTGATCGAAGGGTATCAGTCCTTCCTGGAACCGTCCCTGCTGGCCCAGGCCATCCGTCTCCAGGAGGAGCAGGACCGCCTTTTCTGGGACGACCGCCTCGGGGGATACTTCTTCTCTTCCGCGGAAAATCGGGATCTTCTGATTCGGAAGAAGGAGATCTACGATGGAGCCATTCCATCCGGGAACTCCATCTCGGCCCTCAACCTGGCCCGCCTGAGTCGCCTCACCGGCGAGGCCGCCCACGAGGAGCGCGCCGTCCGGCTCCTGCGCTGCTTCGCCTCCGCCGTCGTCCCGATGTCCTCGGCCTACACCATGCTCATGGTGGCGCTGGACTTTCTCACCAATCCGTCCTATGAAATCGTCATCGCCGGAGACCCTGCGGCGGCCGACACGGCGGCCCTGCTCCGGGTCGTGCGGGAGCGGTACCTGCCCGGCGTGACGATCCTGCTCAGGCCCCGGGGCAGGAGCGGGAAGGAAATCGAGCATCTCGCCCCCTTCGTGAAGGAGATGAAGCCGGTCGGGGGCCAGGCCACCGCCTATTTGTGCCGCCATTTCACCTGCCTTGCGCCGCTCACGGACCCGGAAGAGTTCCGGCAGGCCCTGGAAAAGGAACGGACATGAGACCCCTGGACTTCTGGAAAGAACGGTACCCCGGCAAATTCGCCTCGGAGGAGGCCATCTTCGGCCACATCCACCGGGGGGACGTGATCTTCATCGGCTCCGCCTGCGCGGAGCCCCAGTACCTGGTCCACTCCCTGATCCGTTACGTCAAGGCCCACCCGAAAGCCTTCTTCGACGCCGAGGTCCTCCACATCCGCACCCTCGGCGTGGCGCCCTACGCCTACGAGCGGTTCAAGCAGAACTTCCGTCACAACTCCTTCTTCATCGGCGAGACCACCCGGGACGCCGTGAATCAGGGCGTGGCGGACTACACCCCCATCTCCCTCTCCAAAGTACCGGAGCTTTTCTACCGCGGCCTGGCCCACGTGGACATCACCCTGATCCAGGTCTCCCTTCCCGACGACCACGGCTACGTGAGCCTCGGGGTCAGCGTGGACATCGTCAAGGCCGCTGTGGAGAAGGCGGATCTGATCGTGGCCCAGATCAACCGGGAAATGCCCCGGGTCCACGGGGACGGCTTCCTTCATCTCGACGACATTGATTTCCTGGTTCCCCACGACGAGCCGCTCCTGGAGTACGCCCCCGAGGTTGACACGGAGATCATCCAGCGCATCGGCCGCTACGTGTCGAAGCTCATCGAGGACGGGGACACGATCCAGGTGGGGCACGGGAGCCTGCCCAACGGCGTCTTCACCCACCTGGGTGACAAGCGCCACCTGGGGATCCACACGGAGCTCCTGGGCGACGGGATCGCCGACCTGATGCGCCGCGGCGTGGTGGACAACACCCGGAAGACCATCGACCGGGGCAAGACGGTGGCCACCTTCTGCATGGGACACCGGGTCACCTACGAATACATCCACGACAACCCCGCCGTGGAGTTCAAGACCATCGACTACACGAACAACCCCCTCGTCATCGCCCGGCAGGACAACATGGTGGCCATCAACAGCGCCCTGGAGATCGACCTGACGGGGCAGTCCACGGCGGAGTCCATCGGCCGGCGCTTCTACAGCGGCATCGGGGGACAGGCGGACTTCATGCGGGGCGCCTCCCTGGCCCGGAACGGGAAGACCATCCTGGCGCTCCAGTCCACCGCCTCGGCGGACATGATCTCCCGGATCGTCCCGTACCTCCGGGAGGGGGCGGGGGCCACCCTCATCCGGGGGGACATCCAGTACGTGGTGACCGAGTACGGCATCGCCTACCTCCACGGGAAGAACGTCCGGGAGCGGGCCATGGAGCTCATCGGCATCGCCCACCCGAAGTTCCGCCCCCGCTTGATGGAGGAAGCGAAGAAGGCCGGCCTGGTCTACCGGGACCAGGCCTTCATCCCCGGGGAGCGGGGGATGTACCCGGAGCACCTGGAGTCCTACCGGACCACCCGGAAGGGGTTCAACATCTACTTCCGGCCCATCAAGATGAGCGACGAGCCGCGCCTGAAGGACTTCATCTACTCCCTCTCGGAGCAGAGCATGTACCGGCGCTTCATCTCCGCCCGGAAGGACATGCCCCACGAGATCCTGCAGCGCCTGGTGGTCATCGACTACACGAAGGAGATGGCCATCCTGGCCGTCACCGGCGGCGAGGAAAACGAGAGCATCGCCGGCGTGGGTCGATACTACATCGAGCCGGACACCCACTCGGCGGAGGTGGCCTTCGCCGTCCGGGACGACCACCAGAACCGCGGGATCGGCCTGGAGCTCCTTTCGTACCTGACGTTCCTGGCAAAGCGCCAGGGGCTCCTGGGCTTCACCGCCACCGTCGTCACGGGGAACGAGCCGATGCTCCACGTCTTCGAGAAGGGCGGCTTCGAGATGGAGCGGCACAGCGGCGGCGGCGTCCACGAACTGAAGATGACCTTCCGGGAAGAGGGATACAGCCAGGGGGCCCGCTGAGGAGGACGATGCGATGAAGGTGGCCGGGGTGGAAGAGATCCGGGCGATGGACCGCTGGGCCATCGAGAAATGGGGTGTTCCCGAGGAAATCCTCATGGAGAACGCCGGGCTGGCCGCGGCGGCACTCTTGGACCGCGAGGTCGGGGTCGCCGGAAAGCGGTTCGTGATCCTCTGCGGGAGCGGGAACAACGGCGGCGACGGGCTCGTCGTGGCCCGGAAGATCCACTCCCTGGGCGGCGTCCCGAAGGTCTTCCTCCTGGGCGATCCGGACCGGTTCCGGGGGGCATCGGCGACGAACTACCGGATCCTGCGCCGCCTGCCCGTGGACCTGCGAACGGCGGACGATCTCGTGGAGATCCGCAAATACCTGGCCGAGGCCGACGTCGCCGTGGACGCCCTGCTGGGAACCGGCCTGGATCGCGAGCTGTCGGGCCTCTGCCGGGAGGCCGTCGATCTTCTCAACGACAGCGGTCGCAGGGTCATGAGCCTCGACATCCCCTCCGGTGTCAACGGGGACAGCGGCGAGATCATGGGCGCCGCCGTGCAGGCAGACTGGACGGTGACCTTCGGGCTTCCCAAGCCCGGAAACGTCCTCTACCCGGGTTTCGGCTGCTCGGGAAAGCTGTTCGTCTGCACCATCTCCTTCCCGCCAGAGCTGACGGGCCGGGAGGACCTG
>JBFYXW010000213.1:0-3121 GCA_041310335.1 Syntrophaceae bacterium
CGGCATCGGCGGCGACGGCCTGGAAACGCTCGAGCATGCGGTGGCGATGCGGCGGGTAGGTCGGCACTGCCACGCAACCGGCGTACAGGCAGCCGAAGAAAGCCGTAATGAAATCGAGGCCGGGCGGATAGACCAGCAGCACGCACTGGCCGGCAAAGCCCATGTCCTGCAAGCCAGCCGCGATGGCTCGGGCTCGCCGGTCGAGCTGGGCGTAGGTCAGACTGGCGTATTCGGCCTGGCGGTTGAGCAGATGGGCGCAGGCCGGTTGCCGCGAGCGTTCGTCGGCATGACGGCGCAGCACGCGGACCAGGTGGCCGGGAAGCAGATGCGGACTAGTGTGGATTTGGCCGTGAACCGACACAGTTCGGGGTCTCCTCCCAGGTACCTTGGCCCAATACTGGCGCGGGCCTCTACTCGTTTATAAATGCGGCCGAGTTCGTTTTCAAGGACTTTCCCTGCTCCCAGTCATGGCCGCGATGGGGACATTCGGAACCGGCCCTCTCCGCCCGGCGACTCGATGCCGCGGCCAATTCAAGCCGGCGATGGAAAGCCACGTCCCGGCCTGGGGGAGCGAACGCACCATGATGGGCCGGCGGCCGGCCATGGGAAAGCGCAGCAAAGCTTTCCCCGATAAGCGCACGGAAAAGGCCGGCCCGCCATCCTCTACCACCGGTGGATCGACATGGATGTCCCGCGGGTCCACAAGATGAAAAGCGCAGCCCAAGGCCTTGGCGACGGCTTCCTTGATCGACCAGAGAAGCGCCGCGGCATGGGCCCAGTCTCCGCCCGCCAACTCCAACGTCTGGTGAAGCTCTTGTGCGTGGAAGACCCGGTGCACGGGGTAGCCTTCCTGGAATTCGGCGCTTCCGGCCACATCGATGCCGATCTCCGACTCGTCGCCACAGAGGGCGGCCCAGATTTCATCGCCCGCCGTGCTGAAGGAGATGGCCGGGCCGCGGTGTTCTCCCGATAGGAGATGGGGCCGGCCCAGCGGATCGTGGACCAGCCGGATCGGGAGTGCGAGCCGGTTGGAGAAAAGGTGTTCCCAGAGGATGGTGACGAGCCGGCGATGGTTTTCCGTCCGACGCGTTCCGCATCCGGTGGAGGTTGCGGAGTTCCTTGGCACGGAGGCATAAAAGACGACCCCTCCGCAAGGGACAAGACGCACCGCCTGAACGATTCCTTCCTGGCGATCCTGTGCCACGGCGGCCCCCATCGGTTCGAACCGCGTCATGGCGATATCCGGTGCAGGCGCATCGTACGAACCTGCATTATCGTGCGGCCTTGCTCGTCAAGTCCCCGGGCGTCCCAGGATAGAGATTTCTGGTCCTGGACCCGCAAGCGGGCCTCCAAGGTGATCGGTTCGCCCACCCGGCATTGGCGCAGAAACCGCATCTCGCCGATCTCTGTGGGCAGCATCAACCGGCGATCCTGTGGGTCCATGGCCAGCATGTGAAAGGCGGCCAACTGCATAAGGGCTTCGAACAGGTAGGGAGAGTATTGGTAGCGGGCGGCGGGCAGATGCGCGAAATCACCGGTCTCCCGGTAAATGGTTCGGCCCCGTACAACCCCCGGACCGGTACCGTCAATGAACTCCAGCACGCGATACCTCCCGTCGAGTCCGGTGCGTTCTTCGTACCATTTGAGCACCTTTTCACGATTCACGGGCGGAGTCCGCAGTTCATCCGGGCGGACAGGAAAATCCGGGAACCACTCGGCGAGTCCTCCATTCCCGCCACCGAGGAGCACCTGTCCCGTGCAGTGCGGGATAAAGCGGTCGGTCACCCCGCCTGTGGGGGAGATCTCTTTTACGGATAGAGAGGCATCGCATACCACCTCCCGAGGGTCGGCGCCGGCTCGACGGCAGGAGATTCCGGAAGGCCGGGGAACCCCAGGAGGACAGGAGATCATATCCAGGAAACGCACCTGGCGCACGCCCCGCACCTGGAGGTGGGGATAGAGGATGCGGGCGGATTCCATGAAGGTCTCGAGCATCATGGCGGCAGAGACCAGAGGATGGGCGAGGGACTTGAGTGGCCGGTGATCCGCGATCCAAAGATCCTTCTCCAGCGAGAAGGATCTGAAGGCATCCAGTTCTTCCCGGCGGATGTCCAGGCAAGAGATCCTTTCTATCATGGGAAAGTCCTCGGGGCTCAATGCCACGCTGCCTCCATCCAGTTCTCCACTGAGTGAAGGACGGGTTGTATCATTGAGCCGTGCGGTCCTCACGGATGGCAGCCTCCTCATGAACATCACCCAATCGTCGTCGGCCGGGGCTACAAAGAGCTCCCGGCAGAAGAGCCCTGCAAGCTCATTTACATGGATGTACGTTGCGCCCTTCCGCTTCATTAGCTCCCGGACCTCCGGATCCTCGGCCATGCCCGCCCCCTCGACAGGGGGAAGCATCAACGCCTTGAATCGGATGGCGCCGTTTTTCCGGCGGAGGGTTCTGAGTAGCGCAGACATCATCCGGTTGGCGGCGGCGTAGTTGGCCTGGCCTGGATTCCCCTGGATCGCAGCCGCCGAGGAGAGGCCCACGAAAAACCTCAAACCGGCCCCCTCCCCAGCCGAGAATAAATTCCAAGCCCCGAGGAATTTGACGTCTGTGACCACGGAGAAATCATCCGGGGTCATTTGACTTAAGAAACCGTCCCTGAGGACTCCGGAGCCGTGAATGATCCCGTTGATCTTGCCATAACGGTTTGCCACCTCGCCCATGATCGCGCGGACCGCCTCAGGGTCAGTCACATCGCAGGTGTGGTACGTTGCCTCGATTCCTGCGGAGTGCAAATCCGCCAGGGTTCGAGCGATCTCCGATGCCCTAGTGTCGAAAGGGAACGCCTCAGAAGACGAATGTTCGGGACGCGGCTTTGCGGGATGGATGCCCGGGTCGAGAGGGGTTCTCCCAAGAAAGACCAGGCGGGGCGTGAAAGGCACAAGGCAGCGGGCCAGGTGGGCGCTGATCCCGGTTGCGCCCCCGGACATGACGACAACGTCGCCAGGGCTCAAAGCCAGACGTGAAGAATCCCCGATGACCGCCGGGGCCAAGTGCCCTTCCGAAGTGAAGACCCTTCCATTACGATGAATGATCTCCACCACGGTGCATCCTCTGTCCAGAGCA
>JBFYXW010000214.1:0-24610 GCA_041310335.1 Syntrophaceae bacterium
GGAAACCTGCTGGCCCTCGTTTCCCAGTCCCAGATGGTCATTCCCCTGTGATGGAATGACGCGTCCGGTCCGCGGGAGCGGCCGCGCCGATCCTTGGATTTCCGGCTTTCCCAGGCGGAACGGGGGGCGGGGCGCTTTCCCGCCTCAGCGGGGGTGCCCGCGTCCCGCCGGTCGCGAAGGTTCTAGGCCGCCGGGCCGCCGACGAAGCCCTTGGAGGGGGGGCCCGTGTCGGCCGGCGTCCCGGCGATCTGGGCCAGGTACGCGGCGCCCAGCTTCTTCAGGTGGTCGCCCACGTTGTCGAAGTAGTTGTAGTGGGCCTGCTCCTCGTCGTTGATGGTCTCGAAGAGTTTCATGCTGATGCTGTCGCCGTTCTCCCGGCACACCAGGATGAACTGGTTGTAGGCGTCGATGGTGTCGTCCTCCAGGGCTGCATCGAAGGCGAACACGGCCTCCACCTTCTGGCCCTTCTGCACCTTCGCCGCCAGGTCCGTCGTCGGCTCTCCGCCCAGTTCCTTGAGCCGCTCGGCGAACATCTCGGCGTGGCGCATCTCGTCGATGGCGATGAGCTTGATCTTCGCCGCCAGTTCCCCGTAGTCCATGTCGTCCAGGTTGTAGTGCTGGTTCATGTACTGGTGAATGGCCATCAGTTCCATGGACCGCGCCTTGTTCAGGACCTCGATGACCTTTTTCCTGCGCTGCTCCTTGCCGCTCTGTGCCATGTGCGCCTCCTTTGCCGTTGACGTTGCATGATCCTGCGTCGATAGAGACAAGAACCGCCATTCGTGGTATGCAGTTCCCCCGAAGGCGAAACGACGGCTGGCTTCCCGGAGATTCCGAACGAAGCGGAGTCCACTATAGCAAAAAGGGGGGGGGAATGGAAAGAGCCCTGCTCTTGATCGACATTCAGAACGATTACTTTCCCGGCGGCCGGATGGAGCTGGCAGGGAGCGTCGAAGCCGGAGAGAGGGCCGGGATCCTGCTCGCTGCGTTCCGGAGCCGGGGCCTGCCGGTGATCCACATCCAGCACGTGTCGATTCGCCCGGGATCCTCGTTTTTCCTGCCCGATACGGAAGGCGTGCAGATCCATGCCTCCATCCGTCCGCGCGAAGGAGAGGCGCTCTTTCAGAAGCATGATCCCAGCAGCTTCCGGGGGACCCCCCTGCTGGACCATCTGCGCCGGATCGAAGTCAGGCAGCTCGTCATTGCCGGAATGATGACCCACATGTGTGTCGATTCCACCGTGCGGGCGGCCTTCGACCTGGGTTTCGCCTGCACCCTGGCCCACGACGCCTGCGCGACGAGGGCCCTGACTTTCGGGAAAACGACGGTCCCGGCGGAGCAGGTCCAGGCCGTCTGCCTGGCCTCGCTGCACGGCATTTTCTGCAAGGCCCTCTCCGTGAAGGAGATCGGTGCCGGCCTCTGAAAGGACGGTCCGGGGCCTGAAGCAGGATGCCCTCCGAGGACCTTCCGGGAAGAAGGCCCGCCGACCCGGACGGGACGACGACAGGAGATGTGCCATGGTGGTGGACGATCTGCTCCGGAAATCCCGCGACGGCGGAACCCTTTCCAGGGAGGAACTGGTGTTTCTCCTGGGGCTCCCGCCGGATGCCCCCGAGACCTACCGGGTCCTCGCGGAGGCCAACGGCATCTCGAAGGATTTGACGGGCAACCGGGCGGAAGTGCACGCCCAGCTGGCCCTGAACCTGGGTCCCTGCCCCTGCGACTGCCTCTTCTGCTCCTTTGCCCGGGTCAACGGCGTTTTCACGGAGGAGACCCGCCTCACCGCCGAGGAGGCCGTGGCCTACGCGCGGCAATTCGAGGCCGACGGGGCCAACGCTCTGTACGTCATGACGACGGCCCGGTATCCCTTCGGGCTCTTTCTCGAGATGGCCCGGGAGATCCGCCGGAACCTGAAGCCCGAGACGGTCCTGGTGGCCAACGTGGGGGACCCTCCCCCCGGGGGGGCGAGGCAGATCCGGGAGGCCGGATTCGCCGGGGTCTATCACGCCCTTCGGCTCCGGGAGGGGAGGGACACCCTGATTCCCCCGGAGCGGCGGAAGGGGGGCATCCGGGCGTTCCGGGAGGTGGGGCTCGCCGTGGGGACCTGTGTAGAGCCCGTGGGACCCGAGCACACAAGCGGGGAACTGGCAGAGGCCATCCTCTACACCGCTTCCTTCGAGCCCGCATACAGCGGCGCGGCGCGGCGCATCGCCATTCCGGGGACGCAGATGGCCCGGCGGGGGATGATCACGGAACTCCGGATGGCCCAGATTGTCGCCGTGACGAGGCTCGGCGTGCCCCGGTCCGTTGCGGGCCACTGCACCCACGAGCCCTGCACGCTGGGGGGACTGGCCGGGGCGAACCTCTTTTGGGCCGAGGCGGGTGCGAATCCCCGGGACACGGAGGAGGCGACGGAAAAGGGCCGGGGGCTCACGGTGCCGGACTGCCGGAAGATCCTCCAGGAGTGCGGTTGGGGCGCTCTGGAGGGCGCATCACGTTTCCTGAGCCGCTGAGGGGCGATCCCCATTTCTTACCGTCCAACCGCCAACCGACCCGTCTGCTGCGGTCCGCAAGCCGCTGTCCGGGGACAGGTTCCCGTGAAGAAAGGGAGGTAACCATTGCGATGATGCGCAGATGCGGTTTCATCCTGGCCATGGCCGTTTTTGTCGTTCTGTGGACCTGGATTCCCGGGACCGGACCCGCCCTGGCGGCATGGCCGGAAAGGCCCGTCACCCTGCTGGTGGGCTTCGCCCCGGGCGGGACGATGGACCTGAGCGCCCGGGCCCTCGCCCGGTCGCTGGAAAAGGTCCTGGGCCAGCCGGTGGTGGTGGAGAACAAGACCGGCGGGACGGGCACGGTGGCCCTGGCGGCGCTCCTGTCCAACAAGGCGGACGGCTACACCCTCTGCGCCACGCCCAGCTCGGTCCTGATCCGCGTGTCCCAGATGCAGCGGGTCCCCTTCAAGCCCTTGACCAGCTTCCGGCCCATCATCGGCTTCGCCACCCCGCAACTGGGCATCGTGGTGAAGGACGACGCGCCCTGGAAATCCCTGAAGGACCTGGTTGCCTATGCCAGGGCGCATCCGGGCGGACTCAAGTACGCCACCACCGGCGTGGGGAGCACGACCCACGCGGCGGTGGAAGAGATTGCCACCCGGGAGAAGCTGAGGATGGTCCACGTACCCTACAAGGGGAGCATCGAGGCGCTGACGGCCCTCCTGGGCGGGCACGAGGACTTCGCGTCCCTCACCTCCGAGTTCATCCCCTTCGTGAACGCCCGCCAGGCCCGCCTGCTGGCCACCATGGGGGAGAAGCGGTCGCCGAAATTCCCGGGTGTGCCGACGCTCCGGGAAGTCGGCTATCCGTTCACGAACGACGCGGTCTACGCCGTGGTCGGCCCGGCAAACCTGCCGCCGGACGTTGCGGCCCGGCTCGAGGACGCCTTTGCCCGGGCCGTCCGGGACCGGGACTACCTGGCGATCCTGGACCGGATCGACCTGGTCCCCGTGCACTACGATGCGAAGGCCTTCGGCGCCTTCCTGCGGGTCCAGTGGAAGGTCATCCACCGTCACCTGACGGCGACGGGCCTCATCCGGGAGGCGGCCACGCCTCCGGAATAGGGACGCCGTGCGGAATGGGCGGGCCGGGATGGACAACGGCGGCGGCCAGCCGGCGCGGACGGCCGGGACCCGATTGCCGGCCGGAAGACCGGGACGGGAGCGGAGGGAGGGGATCATGGACACCCGCGATTCTTGGAGCGGCGCGATCTGGGCCGGGATGGCCGTTTTCGTGACGGCCTCGGCGGTCCGTCTCGGGATCGGAACCCCCAGCGACCCGGGACCCGGTTTTCTGCCCCTCGGATCCGGCCTTGCCCTGGGCCTCCTGGCGGTCATCCTGCCCGTGGCAAGAGGGTTGGGCCGCAACGGGGCCGCGCCGGGGGAAGAGCGGCCGAGCCTCCTGCCGGGGCGATCGGCCGTCGCCGCCGTCCTGGCCCTTTCCCTGTATTGCTGGATCCTCCCGGTGCTGGGCTACCTGGTTGCGACGACGGGGTTGATGCTTGCCCTGTTCGCCTTGGGGCGGATGAAGTCCCGGACGGTCGTTTCCGGTTCCCTGCTGGCGGCCCTCCTGAGTTACGTCCTGTTTCACCATGTTCTGAAAGTGCCGCTGCCCCGGGGGATTCTCGACTTCTGACCGGCCAGGCACGGGAGCATCCTCATTGGACATCGAAAGCGGCCTTCTCTACGGTTTCTCCATTGCTCTCCAGCCGGGACACCTGGCCCTGGTCTTCGCCGGCTGCCTCCTGGGGACGCTGGTGGGCGTCATCCCGGGCATCGGCCCCGTGGGGGCGATCTCCATTCTTCTTCCCCTGACCTTCCAGCTGCCCGCCGCGGGGGCGATCATCATGCTGGCGGGAATCTACTACGGGGTCATGTACGGCGGGTCCACCACCTCGATTTTGGTGAACGTCCCGGGAGAGACGGCGTCCGTCGTGACCTGCCTGGACGGCTACCAGATGGCCCGCCAGGGCCGGGCGGGACCGGCCCTGGGGATCGCCGCATTCGGGTCCTTCATCGCCGGCACGGTGGGCCTCCTGGGCCTGCAGTTGATCGCCGAGCCCCTGTCCTCCGTCGCCCTGAAGTTCGGCCCCCCGGAGTACTTCGCCATCATCCTCCTGGGGTTCACCTTCGTCCCCTACCTGGCTCCGGGCTCCTCGCTGAAGGCCGGGATCATGGCCCTCTGCGGCCTGATCCTGAGCTGCGTCGGCCTGGACCCGATCACGTCGGAGCAGCGGATGACCTTCGGGGCCCTCCACCTGTTCGAGGGGATCGGGGTGGCCCCCCTGGCCATGGGGCTCTTCGGCGTGGCGGAGGTGCTGAATCGGCTGGAGGGGGCGTCCTTCGGGAAGATCCTGCGGGTGAAGGTCAGCAGCCTCTTTCCGGGCAGGGCGGACTGGCTCCGGGCGCGGTGGGCCATCCTGCGGGGAACGCTGATCGGGTTCTTCCTGGGCGTCCTGCCCGGCGGGGGGCCCGTCCTGGCCACCTTTCTTTCGTATGGTGTGGAGAAGCGGGTTGCCCGGGAGCCGGAGCGCTTCGGCCGGGGGGCCATCGAAGGGGTGGCGGCCCCGGAGGCGGCGAACAACGCCGCTGCGTCGGCATCCTTCATTCCCCTGTTCACCCTGGGCATCCCGCCGAACGTCGTCCTGGCGGTCCTCTTCGGGGCCTTCCTGATCCACGGCATCCAGCCGGGGCCCTTGCTGATCCGCGACCACCCGGAGATCTTCTGGGGCGTCGTGGGCAGCATGTACATCGGCAACGCGATGCTTCTCGTTTTGAACCTGCCCCTCATCCCCCTGTGGGTCCAGGTCCTCCGGATTCCCGACCGGGTCCTGTACCCACTCATCCTTCTATTTTGCGCCGTCGGCGCCTACTCCATCCACAACAGCGTCTTCGACATCGGCGTGATGGTGGTGTTCGGCGTCATCGGCTTCTTTCTGAAGCGGGGAGGTTACGAGGCGGCGCCCTTGATCCTGGCTTTCGTCCTGGGACCCATGCTGGAGGTGAACCTGCGGCGGTCCCTGCTGATCTCCGGGGGCGACTTCTCCATCTTCTTCACCCGCCCCATTGCCCTGGGGGCCATGATCGGCTGTTTCCTCGCGCTGGCCCTCGTCCTCCTCCGGACGAAAAAAGGGGCCTGATCCCGCAGGATCAAGCCCCCATCCCTTCGCCGGAGCCGGCCGGAGCCGGCTCCCTTCCGCTTCCGTTTCAGGCTGCGCGGCTCAAACCTCGGCGTCGCAGCGCAGGCAGCGGCACGACTCGGCGATGGCCAGCTCCCGGGTGAACCCGAGTTCGACCTCGGCGAAGGACGTGGTCCGCTCCGCCCCGTGAAGTTCCGGCATCTTCGTCTGCGGCTGCTCCTGGGTCTCCTCGTCGATGAGGAGCGGCACGTCGATCTTTTCCTCCGCCGGGGCTTCCCAGGCGGGCTCGCCCAGGGCATTCCGGATGTCGGAGTCGATGTCCGCCGCCGCCTGGTGGCCCGCCGCGATGGCGCCGATGACCGTATCGGGCCCCGTCACGGCGTCGCCTCCGGCGTAGAACTTCGGGTTCGTCGTCCGGGACTGGCTGTCCTTGGCCAGGTCGTAGCAGTCCCACTTGTTGATGACGACACCGCTGTCCTTGGGCACGAAGGCCATGTCCGGCACCTGGCCGATGGCCGCCACGACGGCATCCACCGCGAGGGTGAACTCGGAGCCCGGGATGGCGACGGGACGCTTGCGGCCGCTCCGGTCAAAGTCTCCGAGCTTCATGCGCTCGCAGGTAATGCCGGTCACCTGGCCGTCCTTCCCCTCGATCTTGAGGGGCGCCGCGAGGAACTCGATCTTGATGTCCTCGTCCAGCGCCGCCGTCACTTCCTCCTCTGCGGCGGGCATTTCCTTCCGCTCGCGCCGGTAGAGAATCGTCACGTCGGCGCCCATCCGCTTGGCGCAGCGGGCGGCGTCGATGGCCGAGTTCCCGCCGCCGATGACGGCCACCTTCGATCCCAGGGTCCGGGCGCCCTTCATCCAGGCGTTCTCGTCCATGTTGAAGGCCCGCAGGAACTCCACCCCGCCCCAGACGCCCTGAAGCTCCTCCCCGGGGACGCCCATCTTCGTGCTCTTGTGGGCCCCCGTGGCGAGGTAGACGCAGTCGTAGTCCTTCGCCAGCTTCTCGAAGGGCAGGTCTTTCCCCACCCGGACGTTGCAGCGGATCTCGACGCCGAGCCCGCGGATGTCGTCGATCTCGCCGTCCAGGATATTCCGGGGCAGGCGGTAGGACGGGATGGCCCAGCGCAGCATGCCGCCCGGGTTGGGAAGCTCTTCGAAGACCGTCACGGAGTAGCCCCGGAGCGCCAGGTCCCGGGCCGCCGTGAGGCCCGCGGGACCGGCTCCGACCACGGCGATCCTCTCCTTCCGGGTGACCGGGACGGGATCGACCCTGGGCCGCGGGGCGCTGTCGGTGATGAAGCGCTTCAGGAACTTGATGGCAACAGGCTCGTCCATCTTCCCGCGGCGGCACTTGGACTGGCACTTGTGGTCGCAGACCCGGCCGCAGACGGAGGGGAAGGGGTTCGTCTTCAGGAGGACCCTGTAGGCGTCCTCGAACCGCTCCGCCCGGATCAGGCCGATGTAGGCCGGGACGTCCATGCCGACGGGGCAGGCGTTCTGGCAGGGGGACTTGAAGAGGGCCGAGCAGACGCCCGCCCGGCAGTACTTGTTCCGGATGTGCTCCTCGTACTCCTGGCGGAAGTAGCGGATGGTGCTGAGCACCGGGTTCGGGGCCGTCTGGCCGAGGCCGCAGAGGGAGGCGTCCTTGATGATCCCGGCCATCTCCTCCAGGAGCTCGATGTCGCCCTCCTTGCCCTTGCCCTGGGTGATGTTCGTCAGGATCTGGAGCATCCGCTTGGTCCCCTCGCGGCAGGGGGTACACTTGCCGCAGGACTCGTCCTGGCAGAAGTCCATGAAGAATCGGGCCATGTCGACGGCGCAGTTGTCCTCGTTCATGACGATCAGTCCGCCGGAGCCCATGATGGCGCCCAACTCGGCCACCTTCTCGTAGTCCACCGAGGCGTTCAGGTGCTGGACGGGGATGCAGCCGCCGGAGGGACCTCCCAGCTGGGCGGCCTTGTACTTCTTGTTCTTGGGGATCCCGCCGCCGATGTCGAAGACGATGGTGCCCAGGGTCGTCCCCATGGGGACCTCCACGAGGCCCACGTTGTTCACGTCCCCCGTGAGCGCGAAGACCTTGGTCCCCTTGCTCTTCTCGGTGCCGACGCCGGCGTACCAGGCGGCGCCCTTGAGGATGATCTGGGGAACGTTGGCGAAGGTCTCCACGTTGTTCAGGACCGACGGCCGCTGCCACAGGCCCGCGATGGCGGGGAAGGGCGGCCGGGGACGGGGCATGCCCCGCTTTCCCTCGATGGAGGTCATCAGGGCCGTCTCCTCGCCGCAGACGAAGGCGCCGGCGCCCTGGTAGATCTCCAGGTTGAAGTCGAAGCCCGTCCCGAGGATGTCCTTTCCCAGAAGGCCCATCTCCGTGGCTTGCTCGATGGCGATGTTCAGGCGGTGGATGGCCAGGGGGTACTCGGCCCGGCAGTAGATGTATCCGAAATGGGCACCGATGGCCTTGGCCGCGATGACCATGCCCTCCAGGACCGCGTGGGGGTCCGCCTCCAGGACACTGCGGTCCATGAAGGCCCCGGGGTCGCCCTCGTCGGCGTTGCACAGGACGTACTTGATGTCGCCGGGGGAGGCAGAGCAGAACTTCCACTTCAGGCCCGTGGGGAATCCGGCGCCGCCGCGGCCCCGGAGGCCCGAGTCGAGCATTTCCTGAACGATCTCCCCGGAGGTCATCTCGGTCAAGGCCTTCGCCATGCCGGCGTAGCCGTCCCGGGCGATGTACTCCTCGATCCGCTCCGGGTCGATGAGGCCGCGGTTCCGGAGGACCCGGAGCTCCTGCAGGGCGAAGAAGGGGATCTCCTGCATTGTCGGGATGACCGCTTCCGTGGTGGGCTCCCGGTACAGGAGCCGCTCCAGGATGCGGCCCTTCACCAGGTGCTCCTCCACCAGTTCCGGCACATCCTCCGGCTTGATCATCATATAGATAACACCCTCCGGGTAGACCACCATGATGGGGCCCATGGCGCAGAAGCCGTTGCAGCCCGTCTCCACCAGCTTGATCTCCTCGGTCAGGTTGCGCTTTGCCATCTCGGCCACCAGGGCCTTCTTGACCGACAGGCTTCCCGAGGCGTGGCAGCCTGTGCCCCCGCAGAGCAACAGATGTGAACGAAATACTTTCATCGGGTTTCCATCCTCCTTCACGTCAGAGATTCCGTCCCGCTATTTCACGATTTCCGCGCCTCGTGCCAGGACGAAAGGCGTCTGGATCTCTCCCTCCAGGACATGTTTCTTGAACACCTGGCGCATCTTGTTGGCGTTCATGGATTCGTACTTGATGGGCTCCTCGCCGACCCGCTCGACCGTGACCAGGGGTTCCCGGCTGCAGAGGCCCATGCACCCCGAGGTGGTCACGATGACATCGGTGACCCCCGCCTCCTCGATGGCCTTCATCAGGGCCTCCATGACGTCCCGGGCCCCCGACGCGATGCCGCAGGTTCCCATGTGCACGGTGATCTTCGCCCGGCGCTCTCCGTCCCGGAGGGCCGTCTCGGCGTGCACCCTCTCTTTAATCTTCTTGAGATCCTCGATCTTCAGTTTTGCCATCGTGCGGTTCCTCGCTTTCGCAAGAGTCTTTTACTCGTAATGGTTGAGCAGTTCCTTCACCTTGCCGGGCTTGACGCGCCCGTGGACGTCCTCGTCCACCACCACCACCGGTCCCAGGCCGCAGGCGCCGAGGCAGCGGACGGATTCATAGGTGAACCGCCGGTCGGGGGTGGTCTCGCCCTCCTTCACGTGGAAGGCCTTCTCGATGGCCTCCGCGATGGCCTTGCCGCCCCGGACGTAGCAGGCGGTGCCGAGGCAGACCCGGATGGTGTGCCGGCCCTTGGGGGTCATGGTGAAGAAGGAGTAGAACGTCACGACGCCGTACACGCGGCTGAGCGGCAGGCCCAGGCCCTGGGCGATCCTCTTCTGGATCCCGATGGGCAGGTATTCCAGGACCATCTGGGCCTCTTCCAGGACCGGAATCAGGCCCCCCGGCTTGCCCTTGAACTTCTCGACGATCGCGTCGAGCCTGGCGATCTGGTCCGGCGAAAACTCCTTCAACAGTTCTTCGTTACCCAGTTTCATCGATTCGTTATCCTCCTTCCCGACGGCAGGGTCACGCCCCTGCTTCGATTTCCGTTACGCCTTCCTCCACCTGCAGGCGGACCCAGGCCAGGATCTCCGGGTGGTTGAGGGGAATGTCCCCGATCTCTTCCCGGATCTCCCGGGTGTCCAGGAGAAACGTCCGGCCGTCCCGCTCGTGGCGGTAGATGAACTCCGTCTCCGGGTGCCCCGTCAGCAGGGTCACCAGCGTGCCGGCTATGTCGCCCAGGGGCTGGCGGTCGAGGTGAGACAGCCCGAAGGTCACCCGGACCTCCGTTCCCGCCCCGGGCTGCGACTCCAGGATGAGTTCCCCCCCCGTTCGCCCGGCCGCCTCGGCCAGCATGGGGAGGCCCAGGCCCACCCGGCGGACTTTCTTGGTCGTGTAGAACGGGTCCAGGGCCCTGGTGACGGCGTCTTCCGTCATCCCGGTCCCGTCGTCCCGGACCTCCAGGGTCAGCCGGTCTTGTCCCGTGTCCTCCCGCAGGGTGATGAAGATGTGCTTCGCCTCCGCCCGGGTGGAATTTTCCGCGATGTCCAGGACGTGCAGGGATAGTTCCAGCATCGGGGCTATTCCTCGACGGCCCGCCCGCCCTGCTTGCGGAAGGCCATCGACAATTCCCGAATCGTTACGGTTTCGACCTTCACGGTCGTCCAGGTCCTCCCGATTTCCTGGATGCGGTGGGCGTCCGACGAGGTGACGAAGGGGAAATCCTTCAGCTCCGGATAGCGCCGCCGTCCCCCGGAGATTCCCAGCTCCGCCGTGATTTCCAGGGCGTCAAGGGGTGTAGCCGGGTCCACGAAGCCGAGCTGGCTGAGAATGCTGAAACTCTCCCGGTCGATGTGGGAAGCCACCGCCAACCCTCCCAGGCCGTGGATCTTTTCCGCGATTTCCTGGAGCGGCAGTTCCGTGGCCCCGATGAGCAGCCGGTCGCAGAACCCTTCCACTTCGTCCCGGTCGTTGACGATGGCCTGGCAGCCGAAGAGCCGCTCGTCGTTCCGGCCGGGGAGGTGCCGGCTGACCCATTCCTGGAGGGGGAGAAGCTCTTCCTCGATGTCAAAGAGGGCCAGG
The DNA here is from genome assembly GCA_041310335.1 of Syntrophaceae bacterium. Lineage (GTDB taxonomy): Bacteria > Desulfobacterota > Syntrophia > Syntrophales > PHBD01 > PHBD01. Next base: position 10,868 of record JBFYXW010000214.1, read on the forward strand.
AGGTGCACCTCCTCCCGGCTCGCGATTTCCATGCCCGCCAGTACGGTCAGGGGCGTGCCCGCGGCGCACCGCCGGACCCAGGCGATGTTTTCCGAGGCGTTGTGGTCGCAGATGGCCACGGCATCCAGCCCGACGGCCAGGCAGCGCGCGACCAGCGCCCGGGGATACATGTCCAACTCCGCGCAGGGCGACAGGCAGGTGTGAACGTGCAGGTCGCAGCGGAAGGACTTCAGCATTCCCGGAACCCCGAATTCCCGGCAAAAAAAAGGCCATGGGAAGCCATGGCCTGGATGGGAATTACCCTCCCCGTACCTTGAGAATGTCGTAAATCATGCCGGCGGTTTCAAAACCGGGCCGGTCCGATACGAGAATCGGAATGCCTTCCGTGACGGCCTTCTCCAGGGTGTCCCGTGCGGGCTCGCTTCCCTGGACCAGGACGATGCCGGCGTGGTCCTTCAGGCTGGCGACAGCGATGATGTTCTGGTGGATCTGACGGGTGATCCAGAGGTCGCCTTCGCCGCTGTGGGCCATGACGTCGCTCAGGAGGTCCCCCGTGAAGCCTCCCGTCACCTTCCTGTTCAGCTTGTCGGCGCCGCAGCAGACTTTCAGGTCCAGCGCCGTTACAATGGTTGCCAGGTCCATGGCATCCCGCTCCGATTCATATTCCGTCGAAGACCTTGTCGATCTTGATGACCATCTTGAGCTGCGTGCCCTTTCCAACGTCGGAGGAGATGCGGAAGAAGTCCGAGAAGTTCTTGATGTTGCAAAGGCCCATGCCGGCGCCGAAGCCCATCTCCCGGATCCGCTGGCTCGCCGTGGACCAGCCCTGCTGCATGGCCAGTTCCAGGTCCGGAATACCGTCCCCCTCGTCGATGGCCTCGATCAGGACATAATCCGGCTTCACCTGAATGTGAATGTACCCCTTCCGGGCGTAGGAGACGATGTTGATTTCCGATTCGTAGGATACCAGCGCCACCCGGCGGATGATCTCGTTGGAGAGATTCATCCGTTTCAGGATGGCCTTGATCTGGCTTGATACCTGCCCTGCCTTGTCGAAATTCCCGCCCTCCACGGGGAACTGGTTTTCGTACAGGGTCGTCTCATGGGCGAGCACGTTCTTCGTCTACCCTTTCCATGCATCCGACGATTCCCCTCTGATAGAGACGGCCCGCCGTCTCGAAGAGGATGTATTTGGTCGTCAGGATGGGGATTTTCAACTCTTCGGCCAGCGTGAGGGTCTCCGGGGACGGTTTCTTCCCTCGCACGAGGATGATGGCCGCAATGTCCAGCACATCGGAAGTCCGCACCACCTGGGGATTCGTCAGGCCCGTGAGGAGAAGGCTCCCGGCCTTGGCAAAGGCCAGGACGTCGCTCATCAGGTCCGCCCCGAAAGCCGTCCGGACGTCCTTGTCCATTTGCTCCTGGCCGACGAGCACCTCGGCGTCCAGGATGTCTTTTACTTCGCGCAGGGTCACGATGCTCTCCTTGTGATGGTGTGCCTTTTCCGCGGACAGGGTTCCGATAACCGGCAGAATTGGGTCCTACCCGAAGGGTCAAGACCGATTACCACAGGGCCCCCGCGATGTCAACCGGTTTAAGGCATTCAGAAAAGCGCCGACGCGGCGAAAAGCCTTGTTGCGTCTCCGGGGCAATTCCGTTAGAAGGGGGGCCATGGAAGTCTGGATGGATCGGTACATGGCCTTTCTGTCGGTCGAGAAGGGGGTTTCCCTTCACACCCTGGAGGCCTACAGCCGGGATTTGAACCGCCATGCCGATTTCCTGCGGAGCGCCGGCAGGCTGGACTGGGCGGATGTCACGGCGGACGACATCCTGGCCTTCCTGGGCCGCCTGCGCGAGGAGGGACTGAAACCCCGCTCCGCGAACCGGGTCCTGGCGGCCCTGCGGGGATTCTACCGGTTCCTCCTCCGGGAGGGACACCGGCAGGAGAACCCCCTGGCGGACATTCGCCACGGGAAGGTGTGGATGAACCTCCCCGACACGGTGTCCCAGCAGGAGATGGAACTCCTGATCCGGCAGCCCGGCCTGGGGTCGCCGGAATCCGTCCGGGACACGGCCATGCTGGAGATGCTCTACGCCTCGGGCCTTCGGGTCTCCGAACTGACGTCCCTGACGCTGGGCGGCGTCAACTGGCAGGTCGGCTACCTGGTCACCCTGGGGAAGGGGGGCAAGGAGCGGGTCGTGCCCGTCGGGCACCCGGCCCTGTCGGTCCTGAGGCGCTACGTGGAGGAAGTCCGGCCCGGCCTGCTGAAGGGTGGGGACACGGACATCGTTTTCCTCAATCGCCGGGGGAGGGGCCTGACCCGCCAGGGAGTCTGGAAAATCGTCCGGAAATACGCAGTCCGGGCAGGCATCGGGAAAAGAGTCTATCCCCACACGTTCCGGCACTCCTTTGCGACGCACCTCCTGGAGGGCGGCGCCGATTTGCGTTCGGTTCAGCTGATGCTGGGGCATGCGGACATATCCACGACGCAGATTTACACCCACGTGACCCGGGAACGTCTGAAGGACGTGCACAGCCGGTTTCACCCGCGGGGGAAATGAAGGATGAAGATACCGGGAATGAGGGGAGGGAGCCGTTTTCCCCTGACGGGGCGGCGCATTGTTCTGGCCGCGGCGGTGATTCTCGCCGCGGGGGTTCTGCTGACGGTGGCGCTTTCTCTGGCCGTGTCGTCCACGGGGCCCGTGTCCCCCCTGGAACGCCTTCGCGGGATCGTCTCCTTCTACCTCCTGGGCCATCCTCCACGGATCTATGCCCTGGAGGGGGAGAAGAACGGTGCCTTTTTCACCCTCCGGACAGGGGACGCCCTGGAGGTAACCTATCGGGACGAGTTCATCCTCCGGGGGGTCGCCAGCGATTCCGTGACGGGCAAGGGCATGGAGGTCCGGATCGAGGGATTCGAGGGCGACACGGCCCTGGGCATGACGTTCAAGGGCCTTGCCTTCGTGGATCGGTATACGGCGGGGCAGCAGGATCCCGCCGCCCTCCGGTCGGGCGACGCGGCCCGGATCCTGGTCCGCTACGGCGGACAGGATGCGGCTTCCTTCCCCATCCGGGTACAGCTGACCTCCCAGGACTTCCTCCGGTTTGCCCGCGCCGCCGGGGACCGGTCCGCGAGAATTGCCTTCCTCCGGCAGGCCCTGGCCCTGACGCCTTCCGACATCGAAGTGCGGCGGGCCCTGGCGGCGGAGTACGAAAAGGCCGGCCAGATGGACGAGGCGGCGGCGGCCCTCTCGGAGATCCTCAAGGAAAAGCCAGACGACGAGGGGGCCCTGATGGCCCTGGCCAAGATCCACCTGTCCCGCAAGGCCTACGACCGGGTCATCGAGACCGCCTCCCGGGCCGTCAAGGTGAACCCGAAGGGCGTCGCCGCCCACGCGGTCCTCGCCTTCGCCCACCAGATGAAGGGGAACCCGGAACAGGCGGCGGGACACTACGAAACGGCCCTCCGGCTCGACCCGGACAACACGGCGGTGCGGCTCCGCCTCGGGGAAGTATACGAGCGGATGAAAAAGCACGGCAAGGCGGGGGAGCAGTATCGAAAAGTCCTGACCAAGTCGCCGCAGGACCGGGAGGCCATCCTCTCCCTGGCCCTCACCAACCTGAAGGCGGGGGAGTTCGACGAGGCCATCTACTGGTACAAGTCCTACCTGAAGCAGGAGCCGAAGAGCGCCGCCGCCTGGGCGAACCTGGGGCTGGCCCACGGCGGCAAGGGGCAGGGCCGGGAGGAAATCGACAGTTACAAGAAGTCCCTGGCGCTGGACCCGAAGAACGCCGTTGTCCTGGCCAACCTGGCCCTGGCTTGCGAGAAGGCCAAGCAGCCCCGGGAAGCGGCCGACGCCTGGCGCAGGGTCCTGAAGGTCCGCCCGGGGGACCCCGACGCGGCGGTGCGCCTCGGCGAGGCGGCCCTCCGGGAGAAGCGCTACCGGGAGGCGGCATCCTACTTTGAGACAGCCCTGAAGGGGGCGTCCCGGAAGGGTCCGGTCCACGCCGCCGCCGCCGCTGCCTACGGGGAACTGAAGCAGTACGGAAAAGCGGTGGAACACTACGACAAGGCCTACCGGAGCGGCGTCCGGGACCCGGAGGTCCTGTTGGGCATGGCCATGACCTATCAGAAAATGGGGAAAAGCAAGGAGGCCGCGGCCTGGTTCGACAGGGTCGCCGCCGCCGGGGCCTCCCGGGAGGTCATGGCGCGGGTGGCGGCCCTCCACGTCCAGGAGAAGCGGTATGACCGGGCCGCCGGCGTCTACCGGGAAATGATCCGCCGGTTCCCGGGGAAGTCCGCCTCCTACGCCTCCCTCGGGGAGGTCCTGTCCCTCAAGGGGGACCTGGACGGCGCCATCGGCGCCTATCGGAACGCGATCCGCCAGGACCCGGAGGAGCCGTCGGCCCACCTGGGCCTGGGTGCGGTGTACGAGCGCAAGGGAATGCTCGAGGAGGCCCTGAAGGCCTACCAGAGGGCCTGGGAAATCAACCCGGATTTGAGCCAGGCGGCGAGAAAGGCCCGGGAGATCCGGGTGCGCCTCCTGGAGAAGAAGCTGGGATCATAGGAAGCGGGCCCCCGGTGTTGGGCCCCGGGCCGGACCGCCGGGGATACGGCATCCCGGCGACCGGCGATGCCGGATGAGCGTCCGGGGGCGAGACCCTGCGAGGGGAAGGGAGAAAATCAAGAAATGAACCCGGTGGAAGTGAATGGAATCCGGTTCGGCGGCGGAGCACCCTTCGTCCTCATTGCCGGCCCCTGCGTCATCGAGGAGGAGGGGGTAACGCGCGACATCGCCCGGCTTCTCCGGGACCTGGCCGGCGAACTGGGCATCCCGTTCCTCTTCAAGGCCTCCTACGACAAGGCGAACCGCAGCGCCGGCGACTCCTTCCGCGGGCCGGGCATGACGGAGGGACTCCGGATTCTCGGGGAGATCCGCCGGGATTTCGGGTGCCCCGTCCTTTCGGACGTCCACCGCTTCGAGGAGATCGACCCGGCGGCGGCGGTCCTGGACGTGCTGCAGATTCCGGCTTTCCTGTGCCGGCAGACCGACTTCGTCATGGAGGTCGCCCGGAAGGCCCGGGTGGTGAATGTCAAGAAGGGCCAGTTCCTGGCGCCCTGGGACGTGGCCAACGTGGTGGAGAAGGTGCGGGCGGCGGGAAACGGGCGCGTCATCGTCACCGAGCGGGGGGCCACCTTCGGATACAACAACCTGGTGGCGGACTTCCGCGCATTGCCGGTCATCCGGGCGATGGGGTGCCCGGTGGTCTTCGATGCCACCCACAGCGTCCAGCTCCCCGGAGGCCTGGGGACCGCCTCGGGGGGGCAGCGGGAGATGGTCCCGTTCCTGGCCCGGGCCGCCGCCGGGGCCGGGGTGGACGGGATTTTCATGGAAGTGCATCCCGATCCGGACTGTGCACTCTGCGACGGCCCCAATTCGCTCGCCCTGGGGACCCTGCGTCCCCTGCTCTTGACGCTTCGGGAAATCGACCGCCTCGTGAAAAAGGAGCTTGGATAAACGGGATGGAAACGAACGGGGAAACGCCCTGGAAAGAAAAACTGGCGAAGGTGAAACTCCTGATCCTGGACGTGGACGGCGTCCTGACCGACGGCCGGATCATCATGGACGACGACGGCCGGGAGATCAAGCATTTCGACGTCCGGGACGGGCACGGCATCAAGATCCTCATGCGGTTCGACATCGACGTGGTCCTCCTGACGGGCCGCAAGTCCTCCGTGGTGGAGCACCGGGCCCGGGACCTGGGGATCCAGGAGGTGCACCAGCAAATCTGGGACAAGGTCGCCGCCTTCGAGGGGATCCTGGAGCGGCGCGGCCTCACGGCCGACGAGGTGGCTTTCATGGGGGACGACGTGGTCGACATTCCCCTTCAGCGCCGGGTCGGGTTCTCCGCGGCCCCGGCGGACGCCGACGAGATGGTCCGGCGTTCCGTGGACTTCGTGACGAGTCGGCCCGGAGGCCGGGGCGCCGTGCGGGAAGTCTGCGAACGGATCCTCCGCGGGCGGGGATTCTGGGACGAGGTGGCCCGCCGGTATGAATTCTCACAACATATGGATAATAGGTGATATTTTGTTTCGGCTTTACAGGGCTTGCCCCGGATGCTATAAAATTTCCCACGAGTCGCCGCCCCATTTCCGTCTTCGTTCGGCCTCTCAACCGCCCGTGTAGGATGATGAAGGGTTTGCTCGCCACGAAATGGAGGAGGGTCCTCCTTTTCTCCGCCGGTTTCCTGGTTCTCGCCGCCGCCGGGGGTTGGTGGCTTGTCCGCAACCGCGATGCCATCCCGAAGCAGGCCCTGCAGATCATGGCTGAGAACGTGGACCTCCAGGTCCAGAACGTCACCTACACCGACGTGGGCAGTTCCGGGGAGAAGTGGGAAGTCAAGGCGGACAGCGCCCGGTACATGCGGGGGGAAAAAATCGCCCTCTTTGACCGGGTGGCGGTCAAACTGATCCTGGCGGACGGGCAGACCTTCCACCTGACGGGGGACCAGGGGCGGCTCAAGACGGACCTGAAAGACATGGACATCACGGGCAACGTGGTGATCCTTTCCGACCGGGGCGACCGGTTCACGACGGAACGGCTCCGATACGTCCACGCGGAGAAGAAGATCTTCACCACCGATCCCGTCTTCATGGAGAACGACCGGCTGAAGGTCCGCGGAGTCGGCCTCACCCTGAGGCTGGACAGCCGGGACCTGAAGCTTTCTTCCCGGGTTCAGGCGGAGACCAAGCCTGCCGGGACGACAGGAGGAACCGATGCCCGCAAGCGCTGACCGATCCCGTTTCCGGATTGCCGCGGCGGTCCTCATGGCCGCCTGCCTGAGCGCCGGCCTCGCCTGGGGCCTGGAGAAGCTTCCGGTGAGCAGGAGCGAGCCGATCCAGATCGTGTCGGACCGCCTGGAGGCCTACGACGAGAAGAAACTCGTGGTGTTTTCCGGAAACGCCGTGGCCGTCCAGGGAGACAAGTCCATCCGGGCCGACAGCATCTCCCTGTACTACAAGCAGGCCAATCAGCCCGCCCGGCCCCAGCCGCCCAAGGGTCCCGATGCGGGGGGCGACCTGGAGCGGGTGGAGGCGAAGGGCCACGTGATCATCAGCCAGGGTCCGAAGACCGTCACGGGAGACTTCGCCGTCTATTTTCAGGACGAGCAGAAAATCGAGATGACCGGGAACGCCGTTCTCCGGGAGGGGCGCAGCACGATCCACGGCGAGAAGGTCGTGGTGCTCCTGGACCAGGGACGGGGTTTCGTGGAGAGCGGAGTGTCCAAGCGGGTCTCGGCAACCATCTATCCCTCCGACCGGCCCGGGCCGGGAAAGCAGAAGCCCTGACATGGAGAGGCTGACGGCGGAGGGGCTCGTCAAGGTCTACGGCGGCCGGCGGGTCGTCGACGGCATTCACCTGGAGATCCGGCCCGGCGAGGTGGTGGGCCTCCTGGGGCCCAACGGGGCGGGAAAGACGACGACCTTTTACATGATCGTCGGGCTCATCCGCCCCGACGGCGGCCGGATCCTCCTCGACGGCGAGGACCTGACCGGCCTGCCCATGTACGTCCGGGCCCGGAAGGGGATCAGCTACCTGCCCCAGGAGCCCTCGGTCTTCCGGAAACTGACCGTGGAGGAGAACATCCTGGCCATCCTGGAGACCCTGGACCTGGGGGAGGGGGAGCGCCTCGAGCGGCTCCGGGACCTCCTGGCGGAGCTCGACCTGACGCCCCTCCGGAACAACCGCGCCTATTCCCTCTCCGGGGGAGAGCGGCGGCGGGTGGAGATCACGCGGGCCCTGGTCACGTCCCCGCAGTACATCCTTCTGGACGAGCCCTTCGCCGGGATCGACCCCCTGGCGGTGGCGGACATCCAGAAGATCATCGGGCAACTGAAAGACAAGGGCATCGGGGTGATCATCTCCGATCACAACGTCCGGGAAACCCTGTCCGTCTGCGATCGGGCCTACATCATCAACGAGGGGGCGGTCCTGGTGGAAGGGGACCCGGATGCCATCGCCTGCTGCGAGATTGCCCGGAAGATCTATCTCGGGGAAACCTTCAGCCTCTAACGGAGGACCGGCCCGGCGGGGAGGCGGAAAGCCACCGGCGGGGGCCCACGGACAACGAATATGGCGCTGGAACTCAAGCAGAACCTGAAACTGACCCAGCAACTGGTGATGACGCCCCAGTTGCAGCAGGCCATCAAGCTGCTGCAGGTGTCGAGGCTGGAGCTGGTGGACGCGATCAACCAGGAGATGCAGGAGAACCCCCTCCTGGAAGAGTTGAGCGGAGAGGAATACGCCGAGACGGAAACCCCCGCCGAGGCGGACGAGCTGAAGTCCGCCGAGGGCGAGGAGATCAAGCCGGCCGAGCACACGGAGGAGCTCACCGGGGAAGGGGACGGCAAGTCCGAGTTCGACTGGGACAACTACCTGGAGGACTACGGCACCGTCGGGGTCACCTACGACCGTTCCCACGAGGACGCTCCCGTCTGGGACAACTTCCTTACCGCCCAGCCCTCGCTGACGGATCACCTGATGTGGCAGGTCAAGCTGTCCCGGATGTCCGAAGGCGAGATGACCGTGGCGGAGCAGATCATCTGCAACCTGGACACGAACGGCTACCTGGTCGCGACGCTGGAGGAAATCGCCGCGCAGGGCGGCGTGGAGCCGGCGTTCGTCGAAGGGGTTCTCCGCAAGGTCCAGGATCTGGATCCCACCGGCGTGGCCGCCCGGGACCTGAAGGAGTGCCTGCTGATCCAGGCCCGGGTGCTGCGGTCCGGCAGCCTGGTGCAGGCGATCATCCGGGACCATCTGAAGGAGCTGGAGATCAAGAACTACGGCCTGATCTGCCGGAAACTGAAGGCCTCCGCCCAGGACGTGGAAACGGCGATCCTGGTCATCATGAACATGAACCCCAAGCCCGGCAGCCTCTACAACGAGGAAAAGGCCCAGCCGGTCATCCCCGACGTGTTCATCTTCAAGGCGGGGGACGAGTACAAGATCGTCCTGAACGACGAAGGGCTGCCCCGGCTCCGGATCTCCAACTTCTACCGGGAGGTCATGGCGGGGCTCAGCGGCGGATCGAATTCCGAGGGGAGCCGCCGGTACATCCGGGAAAAGATCCAGTCCGCCACGTGGCTCATCAAGAGCATCCAGCAGCGGCAGAACACGATCTACAAGGTGACCGAGAGCATCCTCCGGTTCCAGTTCGACTTTTTCGAGCAGGGGATGTCCTTCCTGAAACCCCTCGTTCTCCGGGACGTGGCCGACGACGTGGGCATGCACGAATCCACCATCAGCCGGGTCGTGTCCAACAAGTACGTCCACACTCCCCGGGGGATCTTCCTTCTGAAGTACTTCTTTTCCAGCGGCATCCACCGGACCTCCGGCGAAAACATCGCCTCCAAGAGCGTCAAGGAAGAAATCCGGAAGCTCGTCCAGGGGGAAGACCCTCGCCGGCCCCTGAGCGACCAGGAGATCGTCCAGCGCCTGGAGGCCGGGGGAATCGCCATTGCCAGGCGCACCGTGGCCAAGTACCGGGAGATGATGGGCATCCTTCCGTCATCCCGGCGGAAAAGGCTCATCGGGACAGAAAAATAGATTGACAATTCCGGACCGCGTTTCTATAAAGCGCATCTTTGCCGACCGGGGGGCGTTGTCCCCGGGGGCGAACCCCCTGAGCAGGATCGAAGGAGGATGACACCATGAAGATTTCGCTGACCTTCAGGAACACGGGCGGGGAAGACTGGTTCAAGCAGGTTGTCGACGAACGGCTGGGAAAGCTCCAGAAATACCTGGACCACCCGGCGGAGGCCCACGTGGTTCTGTCCGTCGAGAAGTTCCGTCACGTTGCGGAGATCAGCCTGTCCGGTGACGGGGCCAACGTGATCGCCAAGGAAGAGGCGAAGGACATGAACACGGCCATCGACAACGCCGTCGAGAAGGTGGAGCGTCAGCTCAAGAAGCACAAGCAGAAGATCCGGGCCCGCAAGTCCGGAGCCGGCCGCGGCGAGGAAAGAGCCCTGCGGATCGAGCCGCCCGACGAGGAGGAGGCCCGCGATCCCCGGGTCGTGGAGACCCGGAAACTGGTGCTCCGTCCCATGTCGCTGGACGACGCGATCCTGGAAATGGAAACGGTCAGAAACCTGTTCCTGATCTACCGCGACACCGCTTCGGAAGGCGTCTGCGTCCTGTATCGCCGGGACGACGGCAACCTGGTCCTGATCGAAACGAACAGTTAGCCCGGGGAAGGCGGCATGAAGATCACCGATATGATCAAGCCCGGCTACGTCATCGAGGAGCTCCAGGCGAAAACGAAGCGCGACGTCCTGACCGAGTTGTCCTCGGTCTTTCTCCAGGATATCGATGCCGACGCGGAAGAGATGGTGTCCATCCTCCTGGAGCGGGAAAAGCTGGGGAGCACCGGCATCGGGGACGGCATTGCAATCCCCCACGGGAAAATGGGTTCCCTGAAGGACCTCGTCGTAGCCTTCGGACGGAGCACGAAGGGAATCGATTTCAACGCCATGGACGGCAAGCCCGTCCACCTGTTTTTTCTCCTGATGGCCCCGGAAAACTCCGCAGGCCTGCACCTGAAGGCCCTGGCCAAGATATCCCGGATGCTCAAGGACCCGGCGTTCCGCAAGCGGCTCCTGGGGGCCCGTTCCGGGGAGAAGATGCTCGCGGCCATCGCCGAGAAAGACGAAATCCTCTAGCCCATCACAGCCAGCGCGTCGGACGGTCATGGCGGCATGGACCTCACAGGACCTGACAGTGCGCTTCCGGGCCCGCTTGGGCCTCCGGGACGCCTGCGCGCTAGGCTGCCGGAGACGGCCCGTCCGGACGGGCCGCCTGATGGCAGTCGATCCCCGCTCCCGGACCGCCCCCCGCCGCCCGGCGGCGATCCCTTTTCTCGACCCCGAGGGACTGGCGAGGCTGGCAAACCGGCCCCGACACCTCCGGGAAACCCTGTTACAAGGCCTCGTCCGCTCGGGGGCGCCCTGTCTCCTCCTGGCCCCCGCGATTTCGATCCCCCCGTTTCTCAGCCGCCTGTCCCGCCGGTTTCGCCTCCCGGTCCTTGCCTCCTCGCTGGACCCCCGCCATCTGGAGAGCCGTCTCACGGGCCTCCTCCGGGAGCACCGGGACGGGATGACGCGGGTCCACGGGTGCCTGGCCGTGACGGCGGGGAGAGGGATCCTGATCACGGGAGAGAGCGGGACGGGCAAGACGACGGCGGCGCTCCGCCTGGCGGGTGAGCCCGGCGGCGCCTGGGTGGCCGATGACATGGTCGACCTGGTCCACCGGGACGGGACCCTCAGGGGCCGCGCCCCGGCTCGCATCCGCGGCCTCGTAGCGGTCCCGGGACGCGGAATTACCCGCACCGCCGGGTTGCTCCCTGCGTTGCGGATCCGGCCGGAGACGGCTGTCGACGGCGTTGCCCGCCTGGTGACCCGCGAGGAGGGCATTGCCAGTGGACCCGGAATGGCAGCGTCGGGTGCAACCTGCCGGATCCTGGGCGTCGAGCGGCCCTGTTGCGTCTTTCGGGTGGATGAAGGAGAACCTGTGGAGCACCGGATCGCCGCTTGGGCGGCCTCGCTCGGTTCGGAAAGGATGGAACCATGAAACGGCCCCGGGTGGTCATCGTGACGGGCCTGTCCGGCTCGGGCAAGAGCACGGCCCTGCGGGCCCTGGAGGACATCGGCTTCTTCTGCGTCGACAACCTGCCGGTGGTTCTCCTGCCGGATTTCCTGGCAATCCAGGCGGACGAGGAGAAGGACATCACCCAGGTCGCCCTTGTGATGGACCTGCGGGAAACGGGCTTCCTGGAGCGGTACCTGGAGATTTTCGATCTGCTGAGGGAAAAGGGATACCGGATCGAGGTGCTCTTCCTGGACGCCGGCGACGAGGCCCTCCTGCACCGCTTCAGCGAGACCCGCCGGGTGCACCCCCTGGCGCGGAAGGGGTCCGTCATGGAGGGGATCCAGGAGGAGCGGCGGAAGATGGCCTCCCTGAAGGCCATGGCGGACACCGTCATCGATTCGACGTTCCTCAACGTCCACCAGCTCAAGGACGCGGTCCAGCGGGCCTATCTGCCGCCCACGACGACCCGCCGGATCATCCTGCACATCCAGTCCTTCGGGTACCGCTACGGCCTCCCGGCGGACGCCGACATCGTCATGGACGTGCGCTTCCTGCAGAACCCTTACTTCGTGGAGACCCTCAAGCGTCTGGACGGCCATGATCCGGCGGTGCGGCAGTACGTGCTTTCCTCGGAGGAGGGGAGCGCCTTCCTCGACCGCCTATTGCCCCTCCTGACCTTCCTGCTCCCCTTGTACGAGAAGGAGGGGAAGCCCCGGATCAACATCGCCATGGGGTGCACCGGCGGGCGCCATCGGTCCGTCGTCATGGCCAACGAGCTGGCATGCCATTTCTCCGACCAGGGGTACCTGGTCAGCACGACCCACCGGGACATCAACAAGAGCGGCTGAACCCCCGTCGGCGGGAATGCCGCGTCTGTCGTCCCGCGGCCCCCCCTTTTGCCTACGGGGCCGGCGCCTGTTTCGCCGTCACGTTGTCCTTGATCCAGTGGGGGTCCCACCATTCCGTGGGATTCACGAACTCCCCCGCCACGAGGATGGAGAAGTGCAGGTGATCCCCGCCGGCCAGTCCCGTCAGCCCGCTTATGCCGATGGTCGCCCCCCGCTTCACCTCCTGGCCGTTCTTCACCTGGATGCCCGTCAGGTGGGCGTAGAGGCTGAACAGCCCCTGCCCGTGGTCGAGGATCACCATGTTCCCGTAGATCCCCAGTGGCCCCGTGAAGACGACGATGCCGTTGTTGGAGGCCTCGATGGGGGCCTGGGCGGTGGAGGCCAGGTCCACCCCCAGGTGGGTACTCTCGCCCAAGGTCTGGCCGTTGTTCCGGTAGGTCCGATGGTCGCCGAAGAGGGCCATGGGCGCCGCGTCCTTCATGCGGAGGAAGGTTCCCTCCCAGAGCTGCTTCGGGGCGGACCGCTGGCAGACGGAGAAGATCGTCCGGTTGTTTTCCTCGCGGAGTTTCGAGTTCACGTAAACGAAGGTCTCGACGAGCGTTTTGCCCCTGAGTTCCGGGATGGCCGACTGGAACTCGGGCATTTTCTGCTGGAAGAAGGCGTCACCCAGGGACATCTCGTCGCTCCGGAACTTCTTCTCCAGGATCAGGACAGGCAGGCCGATCGCCCCCTCGTTGCCGGCAGCGTCCCGGGCCACGACCTGGATGCGGGGCTTGGCGGAGGCCGCCCCGATGGGAAGCGCGAAGTAGACGACGTGCGTCGCCTTGCCGCTGGTTTCCGTCGGGAAGGACGGGAAGAACCGCTGGTCCACCATCACCCCGCTCATGATCACGGGTTTGGAGATCCGGTAGACCACGAGGCACGTTCCGCCGGGGTTGACGTGGTTCATGGACCCGGTGAGGAGGATCTGCGGCGGGGTGATGTCCACGGTGATGGCTTTCTCGAGGATTGTCCTGTTGGTCCAGAGGGAGTGGTCGGTGGCGGTGACGGTCAGTGTCGCCGGGCCCTCCTGGAGTTTCCAGTGCCAGGGGTCCAGGGGCAGCGAGAGGATCTTTTCCCGGACGCCTCGCTGGGGGAAGTCCTCGGCCGCAACGATCTGGACCCGCCCTCCCTGCGTGAGCGTGACGACGGCCTTGCGCAGGCCGCTTCCGGAATCGCGCAGCGTGATCCCCAGGACCTTCTGCCG
>JBFYXW010000216.1:0-6737 GCA_041310335.1 Syntrophaceae bacterium
GACCCGGAGGCGGCGCTCCGGCTCCTGGACCGCTTCCGGATTCTCTGCGCCCTCCGGGAGGGGCCCTTCGGCGTGGCGGCGGTCAACGGCCTGGTGGAGCGGATCCTCCGCCGCCGGGGCGTCATCCGCCCGGAGGGCCGCTGGTATTCCGGCCGGCCCGTCATGATCACCCGGAACGACTACTCCCTGCGCCTCTTCAACGGCGACGTGGGGAGGATCCTCCCGGACCGGAACGCGGGAGGGGAACCGAGGGCCTTCTTCCGGAACCCCGACGGGTCCCTCCGGTCGCTTCCGCCGGCGCGGCTCCCGGAGCACGAGACCGTCTGGGCCACGACGGTCCACAAGAGCCAGGGGTCCGAGTTCGACCGGGTCCTCCTGGTCCTGCCGGACCGGGACTCACCGGTCCTGACGCGGGAACTGCTCTACACCGCCGTCACCCGGGCCCGGGAGCGGGTGGAGATCGCCGGCCGGAAGGAGGTCTTCGTCGCCGCCTGCGGCCGCCGGATCGCCCGTTCCTCGGGCCTCCGGGACGCCCTGTGGGGACCGTGACGGAGCCGCGGCCCGGGGCAGGAAAACACGGCAAGAGGAAACCAAACCGAAATCCCCCCATCCGAACAAGGAGGCATCCATGCGAGGCATTGCGAAACCGGTTCTTTTCTGTGGCTTGATCCTGCTGGCGGCGGCCCTGTGCGCCCCGATTGCGGAGGCGTGCTCCGTTTTCCGCGTCACCGCCAAGGACGGGACGATCCTGAGCGGCCGGACCATGGAGTTCGGCATCGACATGAAGTACGGCCTCGTCGCGGTTCCCCGGGGCCGGGAATACGCCAGCCCCGCTCCGGAGGCGAAGCGGGGGCTGGCCTGGAAAACCGCTTACGGCTACGTGGCGGTCAACATCTACGGGATGGAAGCGGTCGTCACGGACGGGATGAACGAGGCGGGCCTGACCTTCAGCGCCCTGTGGTACGAGCCCGACACCCGCTACCAGTCGGTGGCCCCGCGGGAGCAAGAGCGGGCCCTGGCCCACATGATGGTCGGGTCCTGGATCCTCGGAAATTTCGCCACCGTCGGCGAGGCCGCCGAAGCAATCCGGAAGGTCCGGGTCTTCGGCCTCCACGTGCCGCAGATGGGCATGGCGCCCCCGGGGCACTTCATTCTCTACGACGCGAAGGGGGGTTGCATCGTCGTCGAGTATGACCAGGGAGAGGTCCGGATCTACGAGAACCCCCTGGGCGTCATGACGAACGCGCCGAACTTCCCGTGGATGATGACCAATCTCCGGAACTACAACGGCATGAGCAACGAACAGCGGGGAAAGCAGGCCTACGCCGGCGTCGAGATCCCCGCAGCGGGCCACGGGTCGGGCATGTTCGGCCTCCCCGGCGACCTCACGCCCCCGAGCCGCTTCGTCCGCATGGCCGTCACGATGCGCTTCGCCGATCCGGCGGACAACGCCGGGCAGGCCCTGAACCTGGCCCAGCACATCGTGAGTTCCCTCCACATCGTCAGGGGCATGGCCGTGGACCGGGGACCCGACGGCCGGGTCGCCGCCAGCGAAACGACCCAGTGGGCCTCCTTCCGGGACGTCACGAACCGGGTCTTCTATTTCCGGACCTACGACAACGACAACCTGCGGAAGATCGACCTGAAGCGGCTGGACTTCCGCGGAGGCGGAGTGAAGACGATCCCCCTGGCGGGCGACATCGAGGTCGTCACGGACATCACGGGCCGGCTGAAATAGGAGAACGGGCCCGGGCTACCTCGCTCCCTCCCTGTCCGGACCAACTTCGCCGTCCGCCCATTTCCTCCGGCCCGCGCTTCCCAGCGGAATCAGGGCAGGGAGGATCCACAACCCGTTCCAGGCATGGAACCCGGCTCCCCCGGGTCCGCCCCAGGACCAGACAGCCCAGGCGGCGGAGGCGAGAAAGAGGGCGTAGGGGAGGAGCATCAGCTTCCAGTAGGGCGTCGCCGGGTGTCTCCAGGGAGCAAGGGCTACGATGGCGGCGGCGGCAAGACCGAAGAGGGCAAGACCCGTGATGCCCGGGAGGAATTTCCCCTGAAAGAGGAACAGGAACGACAAGGCGGCAACCCAGAGAAATCCTCCGAGCCAGCCCGCGGTCCAGCCGATTTTTTCTCCCCTGCGTGTCGCCATGGCTGCGTTCCCGGTCCCCGTGGGCAATGAGTGCTCAGGAAGCGAAATTCCCGAGGTCCTGGACGGACTCGGCGATGTTCTGGCAGTGATCGGAGATGCGCTCCAGGCGGATCAGCATCTCGATGTAGATCGGCCCCGCCTCGGCCACGCAGACCCCCCGGTGAAAGCGCTCCAGGTGGCGGATCCGGGCCATCTTCACCTTCCGGTCCACCTCCGCCTCCCGGCGGTTCATGACCTGGATCTTCGGCCGGTCGAACTGCTCAATGAGGGACGCCGCGTCCCGCAGGTTCTCCAGCACCAGCGCCTCGATCTCGTCCAGCTCCTGCCGGGCGAAGTCCGTGAAGGCGATCTCCCGCTGCTGCTTTTCCCGGGACAGGTCGGCCATGACGAGGACATGGTTCCCCATCCGCTCGATGTCGTCCGCCAGGGAGGTGTAGACGAACACGCGGCGCGACGCGGCGGGCTCCAGGTCCAGGCACGCCAGCCTCCGGAGGTACTCGACGATCTCCCGGCGCAGGTTGTCCACCACCACGTCCAGGTAGGCGATGTCCCGCCGGACCCCTTCCCGGTATGCGAAGACGAGGCCGCCCGCCTGCTCCACCATCCGCTCCACGAGGAGGATCTCCCGGGCCAGCTCCCGGCGGACGTTCTCCAGCGCCTGTTCGGGACGGACCAGGTCCCGGTCGTCCAGGAACTCCGGCCAGAGGGGCAGCGCCTCCTCCCTGCCGGGAAGGATCCGCTCCACCAGGGCGGCGAAAGGCTTCAGGAAAAAGAGAAAGACCGCCACGATGAGGACGTTGAAGAGGAGGTGGCCGAAGACGATCTGCTGCCCCACGATGGGCGTCACGGCCTTCAGGAACGATGTCACCCACGGGAGGCCGGCCATGCAGAGCACGGCCCCGGCAAGCTTGAAAAGAAAGTGGGCCGCGGCGGTCCGGCGGCCGCTCACGGAAGACACCCAGGCGGCGAGCAGGGCCGTGGCGGTGGTCCCCACGTTGGCGCCGAATACGACGGGCAGCGCATTCTCGAGGATGACCAGGTCCTGCTGGGCCAGGATGACCAGCAGGCTGATGGGGATCAGGGAAGCGTGGACCAGGGCGGTGAAGACGAGGCCGACGGCGAAGCCCAGGAACGGGTTTCCCGCCTCCCGGAGAAACCGGATCACGTCTCCGTTCTGTTTCAGCGGCGCCGTCGCCAGGCCCGCCAGGTGGAGACCGAAGAAAATCAGGCCGAAGTAGAGGATGGCCTCCCCCGCGGTCTTCCACGCCCCCCGGCCGGAGAACCACAGCGTCCCGCCGACGGCGACGAGGGCCGGCGACAGGTCCGTCACCTTCCAGACCACGAGCTGGACCGTCAGGACCGTGCCGATATCGGCGCCGAGGATGATGGCCAGGGACTGGTAAAAGGTGACCAGGCCGGCGCTCACCATCCCGATGGTGATGACCGTGACGGCGGAGGAGCTCTGGAAGAAGACCGTCGCCCCGATCCCCGTGAGAAGTCCCGTCAGGGGCCGGCGGACGGCGTAGCGGATGAGCTGGCGGATCCGGACCGTGAAGAGGCGCTGCACCTGCTCGCCCAGGCGCAGCATGCCGTAGAGGAAGAGCAGGAGGCCGGCAGCCAGGAAGAGAACGTCTTTCATGGGAAACGGATGCGCGCGGGGACGACCCTTCCTTCACCCTTTCGGGAGCCTGTGAAAGACGGGGAAAGTCCTCCCGGCGGCCGTCGTGCCTGCGGCCGCCGGGAGGGGTCATCGGTCCGGCGCGGGATTCGCGTCCGCCGCCGGAGGGGCCTGTCAGTACTTCCCGGGGAAGTTGGGCTTCCGCTTCTCCCGCTGGGCCAGGATCCCCTCCCGGGCGTCCTGGCTGCCGAAGACGGGGATGCCGATCTCCAGCTCCTTCTTGAAGGCGTCGGCCCAGGAGATGTCGCGGCTCTCGCGCCAGCAGCGGATGATTCCCTGGACGGCCAGGGGGCCGTTCCCGGCAATGCGCTCCGCCAGCTCCATGGCGGACTTCATCATGCCGTCCCGGTCGGGGGCGACCCGGTTCAGGAAACCCCATTCATACATGGTCCGGGCGCTGAAGTTGTTGGCCGTCAGCAGGATCTCCAGGCCGCGGCAGGGCGTCAGCATCCGGGGAAGGTAGACGTTCGACCCGCCGGTGGGCATGATGCCGAGGCTGGCCTCCCGCATCTGGAAGATGGCGTCCTCCGAGGCGACCCGCAGGTCCGCCCCCATGATCATTTCGAAGCCTCCCGTGAGGCAGTAGCCGTTGATGGCGGCGATGACGGGTTTCTTGACGATGCTGGGCTTCAGCATGGACTCGCCGACGTGGGGCCCCACCTGGACGAGCCAGCGCTCCGCCTCGTTTTCCGGTTCCCGGGCCTTCGTGAGAACGGGGATGGCCGTCCGGAGGTCCATGCCGGAGCAGAAGATCTCCTGGAGACAGGAGTAGAGGATGACCACGCGGATGGCGGGATCCTGGTTGACGTCCTCCCAGGTCCGGTGCAGGTCCAGCAGGATCCCCGGATCCAGGGCGTTCTTTTCCTTGGGACGGTTGAGGCCGACCTTGGCGATGGCGCCTTCCTTCTCGTACACCAGTGACGACATGAACACCTCCTTGAACGGTCGTGAAATGACGCCTCCCCGGCGGGCGGGGCATCGAAAGCGGGAGAGCTTCGGGGAAACCCCGGAAATGCCGGAACGGCGCGGACTTTCCTCGTGTTTCCTAACAGATCCGCCGGGGGGTCACAAGGAAAATCTCAAAACACGCGGGTCGCCAGGAATCCCATGCCGAAAGAGAAAACCGTGGTCATGACCACCAGGAGGTGCGTGACCAGGCGGCTCGAATGAAACCACCCGTCGAACTGGGCGGTCACGACGGCCAGGATGCCGGCATGGGGGATCAGCAGAAGCCACCAGGCCGGTACGATGCGCCCCGACACGGCGGCCGCGACAAGGAGCGCCAGGAGGGCCATGGACAGGAGGACGAGGGCCTTCGTCACCCCGATGCCGGCCACGACGGGAAGGGTGCGCACGTCGCCCGCCCGGTCTCCCGCCACGTCCCGGATGTCCCAGATGACCTCGTGGGCCATGACGGCCAGGAACATGTAGGCCGAGGCGACCCAGAAGGGTCCGTCCAGGGGATGTCCCGCCCGGACGGCGGGATAGAACAGGAGCCCCAGGTTCCAGCCGATCCCGGAAGAGAGGGTCTTGACGAGGAACAGGTTCTTGATGCGCAGGTCCGGCCGGCCAGGACGGAACGGGGTGTTGTAGAAAAAACCGATGGCGGCGCCGGCGGCCACCAGGGCCACGACAGGCCAGGACGGGTCGGTGGCCAGGGCGAGCGTGACGGCCGAGGCGCCCCCGATGCCGCAGAAGAGGCGGATCCGGCGCTGCCGCTTCAGGGCCTCCTCCAGCTCCTCCGGGCAGTTGACGGCGTCTTCCCTGAGGTCCGTCAGGCGGTTCCACTGGCAGATGCAGGCCACCGTCAGGGGCAGGATGAAGTAGTCCACGGGCCGGACGCCCATGGAAAGGACCCGGTCCCAGCACCACAAGAGGGCCAGGGAACTGAGAATGATGTGGAGGCGCTCGTTGAGGAAGGTTCTCCAGAGGCGCATCATCCGTCTTTCCATGCCGGGCGGCCGCGTCTTGGGAAACAGGGGAAATGCGGCGAGTCCACCCAGATTCCCGAAGGGCGGGAGGCTGGGGGCCTCCCGCCCGATCCACGTCCGGGGAATCTCCTCTGCCGGGTCCGGCCGTCGCGGGGCCGGTGGCACCGGATCAGAAGTTCTCCGCCAGGACCTCGTAGTAGGACTGGGGATGCAGGCAGGCGGGGCAGCTCTTCGGCGGCTCCTCGCCTTCGTGGACATAGCCACAGTTGATGCAGTGCCACTTCACGGGCTGCTTCTTCTTGAAGACCTCGCCACCGGCCAGGTTGCTGATGAGCTTCCGGTAGCGGGACTCGTGGAAGCGCTCCACCTTGGCGATCTGCTCGAAGGACCGGGCGATCTCAGGGAACCCCTCGTCCTTGGCGACCTGCGCGAAATCCTGGTAGAGGGTGGTCCACTCCAGGTTCTCCCCCGCGGCAGCCGCTTCCAGGTTGGATTTCGTGTCGCCGATGACGCCGGCGGGGTACATGGCAGTGATCTCCACCTCGCCCCCCTCCAGGTGCTTGAAGAAGACCTTCGCGTGCTCCTTCTCGTTCTCCGCCGTCTCGGCGAACAGGTTGGCGATCTGCTCGTACCCTTCCTTCCGGGCGGTACTGGCGAAGTAGGAGTAGCGGTTCCGCGCCTGGGACTCGCCGGCGAAGGCCGCCAGCAGGTTCTTTTCCGTCTTGGTTCCCTTCACTGATTTTGCCATGCCATAACCTCCTTGGAGTTTGATTTTTTTTCGGATCCGCCCGCCCCGAGGGGAAGCGGCTGCAACCTGTTTTCCCGCCGGCAGGCCGTTCGCCCGCCAGGCGACGTCATCCGTCCCCGTTCACCCGAGGATCCGGAAAAGCCGCTTCAGGAGCGAGATCCTCCCCCGGTACGGCGGGTACCGGAGGGGCATGTCGATCCGGGTCGATCGCTTCAGGATGCCGCGGGCCTG
>JBFYXW010000217.1:0-7607 GCA_041310335.1 Syntrophaceae bacterium
CAGCGGTCCGCCAGGGAGAGGGCTTCCGCAAAGTTGTGGGTCACCATGAGAAAGGTGGTGCGGGATGTCTTGTGAAGCTCTTCGAGCCGGTGCCGCATGTCCTCCCGAAAATTCGGATCCAGCGCGGAGAGGGGCTCGTCGAGGAGCAGGATCCCGGGTTCCACGACCAGCGCCCGGGCCAGGGTGACCCGCTGCGCTTCGCCGCCGCTCAAGGTTCCCGGGTGGCGGTGGAGCAGGTGGGAGAGGTTCAGTCCCTCCACCAGCTCTTCCATGCGCGAGCGTGCCCTGGCTTTGCCGATGCGGTGAAAATGGAGGCCGTAGGCGATGTTCTGTTCCACCGTCAGGTGGGGGAAGAGGGAGTAGTCCTGGTACACGATCCCGATGCCCCTCTTCTCGGGCGGAAGGTCCGTTACATCGGTTCCCCCGATGAGGATGCGCCCTCCCGCCGGGGGAACAAGACCGGCGATGGCCTCGAGGAGGACCGTCTTGCCGGCGCCGGTCGGCCCCATCAGGGCAAAGAACTCGCGGTCTTCAATGGTCAGATCGACGTCCTGGACCTGGAAGCCGGTAAATTCAATCCTCAGGCTTTCGATGCGTATCACGAGTTCACCCGCTTCGGGGCGGCGAGGATGCGGAGGACCAGGAATAGAAGGAGGCAGATGAATACGAGCCAGACGGCGATGGGCTGCGAGTACTTCAGGCCGTATCCTTCAAACCGCTCGTAGATCAGCACCGGCGCGATCATGGGGTGGTAGGCGACGATCACCACGGCGCCGAACTCGCTGATCGCCCGGGCGGAGCACATGACCAGGCCCACGAGAATGCTTCTCCAGGCCAGGGGAAAGGTGATGCGGAAAAAGGTTCCCGTCATGGTGGCGCCGAGGCTCCGGGAGACCTTTTCCAGCCGCTCGGGCACGGACTCGAAGCCGTTCTTCACGGCGTTGATGTAGAAGGGGATGCCGACAAAGGTCAGGACCGTGACGATCCCAGTGACGCTTCCCATGACCCGGATTCCCAGTTCCTGCATGAATTGGCCCAGCCAGTGCTCCCGGCCGGCGATGCTGAGGATCGCGATGCCGACCACCGGGTGGGGGATGACGATGGGAAGATCGACGATGGCTTCCACGAGCTTCTTGCCCGGGAATTCGGTCCGGGCGAGGAGATAGGCCAGCGGGGTGCCGAACACGAAGGAGATGAGCGCGGCGGCGCCCGCCGTGGAGATGCTCAGCCAGATCGACTTCAGGACATCCTCGTCCTGGAGCGTTTCCCCGAGCATGGCGAAAGAAGGAGCCGTCATCAGCTGGACCAGCGGCAGCAGGACGAACGCCAGAACCACGGTTCCGCAGGACAGCGTGATCCAGAAGAAGGGCTCCTTCTTTCGCATGACGGATGTTACTGGCTGACCGTGACCAGCTTCTGGAGCCGGTCGGGCAGCGCCGCTTTCATTTCCTTCGTGGGAACCCGGGCGGGGACGAAGGGCGGCTGGCCCATGTCCTTCAGGATTTTCGATCCCCCGTTGGGATCGAGGAGGTATTCCATGAATGCCTGGGCGGCCTCGGGGTTCGGCGCGTTCTTCACCATGGTCACGCCGTAGGTGACGGACCCGCCCTTCATGTCCATGAACGTCCCGGGCTTCTCCCCGGCAATCTTGACCACGGCCTTCTGGTAGAACGGGTCGTACTTGTAGTTGCCGAGGTTGATCGGATCCGGCAGGATGACGTACTTCAAGCCGTGCTGTACGGCGACGGACAGGTACTCCCATGCATAGTCCATGTTGCCGGTCTGAAGAAGCGACACCAGCTCCACCGACTTGGGTCGAATGTTCTCTTTGGGGCGGTTGGCCAGCAGCCGGTTGTAGAGGCCCGGCTTCTTGTAATGCAGTTCGGCCAGCTGCAGGACCATCAGGGAACGGTAGCCGCAGGGGTCCAGGTTGGGATCGGAATGGCCCCAGATGACGCCCTTGCTCTGGAGTATCTCATACCAGTTTTCGGGGCCGATGGTCTTGGCGAACTTGCTTCTATCCGTGTAGCAGAGAACGAGCTGATTGGTCGCAAAGCGGACGTTCCAGGAGGCAGCATGGGGGATCAGCAACTTGTCGATGACCTCGTAATCCGCCGAAGCCATGATGTCGCAGGGCTTCTTGAGTTCCGAGATCTTCCGGCAGGCCTGGTTGCTGCCGCTGGCTTCCCGCATCAGGTCTACTTTCGGATACTTGGCCTCGAAGGCCTTCTCCATGGCGGCGAAGGGAACCGAGAGGCTTCCCGCATGGAACATGACGAGCTTTCCGGAAGGCTCGGCATGGGAAAGCGACGTCGCCAGAAATACGGAGAGGGCGATTACGCAGAGGTACAGCCAAGAAGATCGCTTTTTCATCGTACAGTGCTCCTTTCCCGATGGATTATGTCGACAATGACATAATTGACTACCCAATCGACTCCCGCTTGTCAACAAGGGATTGACGAATTGCAGATATAGCGGGCTGTTGGCGGTACCCTGCATTCAAGACAGCGACTCCATTCCGGGCTGGACGGTTGTACTTTTGTGGGGTAATCAAGAACGGTAAGGCCCGGCCGTCAGCCGCCCGGAGAACCGGGAACAACCGGGTCCTGCCGTGCGGCAAGGAAAGCGGGCGCGCACCGGGCGGACGCCCGTCCGTGTGCGGAGACCGTCACCGGTTCCCAAGCGAAAGGAGTGGAAATGAGTTCCAGGACAAAGGTAGGAATCATCATCTGCGACCGCTACCGCCGCTGTGCGGGCGGGAAGTGTTTCCGCGCGATGAGGAACAGGGAGGGGGCCTTCAGCATTTACAAGGACACGGAAGTCGAATTGGTCGGCTTCACGACCTGTGACGGTTGTCCCGGCGGCAACATGGAGTATGCCGGCGAGGAAATGGTGAAGAACGGGGCCGAGGTCATTCACCTGGCCACCGGCCTCGTGGTCGGCTACCCCCCCTGTCCCCATATCGGCACGTTCATGGCTTTCCTGGAAAAGCGCTACAACGTCAAGGTCGTTGCCGGAACGCACCCCATCCCGAAAAAGTACCTCGATATGCACACATCCCTCGGGACGTGGGAGGACGACGCGTGGAAGCCGCTCCTTGCACCGACCATGAGCGACGAAGGGACTCGCGCGCGTTACGATTGAGTTTGTGACGCGGCGGGGCAAGGAGGGGCGGATGACCCACCACTTGGTCAAAACAGGCTATACGGCCCTGGTCGAACGGCTGAACCGCTTCCCCCAAGGAGCGCCTCCCTCGGAGCTTCTGTACAAAATCCTCTCGATTCTCTTCCGCGAGAAGGAGGCGGAACGGGTCGCCTTGCTTCCCATCCGGCCCTTCAACGCGGCCCAGGCGGCCCGGCGCTGGAAGATGCCTGTTTTCGAGGCGAGGAAGATTCTGGACGAACTGGCGGGACGGGCGATCCTGCTCGACCTGGAGGACGAAACCGGCGCGCAGACCTATGTTCTCCCGCCCCCCATGGCGGGCTTCTTCGAGTTCTCCCTCATGCGGACCCGGGGGGACATCGACCAGAAGGTCCTGAGCGAACTCTTTTACCAGTACCTCAACGTGGAGGAAGACTTCGTCCGGGAGCTCTTCGGCGACGGGGAGACCCGCCTCGGCCGCGCCTTCGTCCACGAGCCGGCCCTGCCGGACGAGCCGGGCCTCGTCGTCCTGGATTACGAGCGGGCCACGGAGGTCATCCGGAGCGCCTCCGTCCGGGGCATCAGCACCTGCTATTGCCGCCACAAGATGGGCCACGTCGGCCGGGCCTGCGACGGGCCGCTCGACATCTGCATGACCTTCAACGCCGCGGCGGCCTCCCTGGTGAAGCACGGCCACGCCCGGGCCGTCGGCGTCGAGGAGGGCCTGGACCTGCTCCGGGAGGCCTGGGAGCGGAACCTCGTCCAGTTCGGCTCCAACGTCCGGGAGCGGGTCAACTTCATCTGCAACTGCTGCGGCTGCTGCTGCGAGGCCCTGATCGCCGCCCGCCGGTTTTCCCTCCTGAAGCCGGTCCACACGACGAACTTCCTGCCGGAAGTCCTGGAGGAGGGCTGCACGGGCTGCGGGCGCTGTGTCCAGGCCTGCCCCGTGGAGGCCATGACCCTCGTTTCGGCCAACGACCCCCGGCGGCCGAAGCGGCAAATTGCCCGGCTCCGGGAGGAAATCTGCCTGGGCTGCGGGCTGTGCGTCCGAGCCTGCCGGGAGGGCCAGGTCCGGCTTGTGAGCCGGCCGGAGCGGGTCATCACCCCCCTGGACACGGCGCAGCTGGCCGTCGTCATGGCCGTCGAGCGGGGGAAGCTCCAGGATCTGATCTTCGACAACCGGGCCCTTTTCAGCCACCGGGCCATGGCGGCGATCCTGGGGGCCGTCCTCCGGCTCCCGCCGGTGAAGCGGGCCATGGCGAGCCGGCAGATGAAGTCGCGGTACCTGGAGGCCCTGGTCCGGCGTCTGAACGAGGGCGGACGCGAGGGGTTGGGGGAGCCGCGATAGCCGCACCGCTGCGGGCCCGGAGCGGGGGGGTGCCACGACGGACACGCTCGCGGCCGCTCCCGGAGCCTGCGGCGGATCACAACGCGCGGCCACGCGGGCGGCGGCCGAGGACGTCCGCTCCCGGATCCTGCTGCAAACCGGTCTTTCGGGCCGCCTTGTCTTCCTCCCGCACTGTCCCCTTCCATTTCCCGCCGAAATGGGGTATTTCGTGACGGCCCGGCGACACCAAATTGTGCCGACGCAGGGACGAAATTGTGCCGGTATTGCGGTCCGAGGCGATCGCGAGAAACTTCGAACGGAGGCGGGGATGACGGAACAGGAGCGGCAGGGGTTCGACAACGAACGGTACATCCGGGAGCAGACGGAGGAGATCCTCGGGCGGGTGCGGCGGTTCGACAACAAGCTGTACCTCGAGTTCGGGGGAAAGCTGCTGTACGACTACCACGCCGCCCGGGTCCTGCCGGGGTACGACCCCAACGTCAAGATGCGCCTCATCCGGGAGCTGAAGGACAGCGCCGACATCCTCCTGTGCATCTACGCCGGCGACATCGAGCGGAAGAAGATCCGGGCCGACTTCGGCATCACCTACGACTCCGACGCCATGAAGCTGATCGACGACCTGAGGGGCTGGGACATCGAGGTCCTGGGCGTGGTCATCACCCGCTACGACAGCCAGCCCGCGGCGGCCCTCTTCAAGAACAAGCTGGAGCGGCGCGGAGTCCGGGTCTTCACCCACCGGTTCACGAAGGGCTACCCGACGGATGTCGAGTCCATCGTCAGCGACGAGGGCTACGGGGCCAACGAGTACATCCCCGCGGAGAAGCCGCTGGTCATCGTCACGGGACCCGGGCCGGGGAGCGGGAAGCTCGCCACCTGCCTGTCCCAGCTCTACCACGAGTACCACCGGGGCGTGAAGGCCGGGTACGCAAAGTTCGAGACCTTCCCCATCTGGAGCATCTCCCTGAAGCACCCGGTGAACGTGGCCTACGAGGCGGCCACGGCAGACATCCGGGACTTCAACCTCATCGACCCCTTCCACCTGGAGGCCTACGGCAAGACCTCCGTCAACTACAACCGCGACGTGGAGGTCTTCCCGGTCCTCAGGCGGATCCTGGAGAAGATCACCGGGACGGAGTCGTTCTACCGGTCCCCCACGGACATGGGCGTGAACCGCGCCGGGTTCGCCATCACCGACGACGGGGTGACCCGGGAGGCGGCCAAGCAGGAGATCCTCCGGCGCTACTTCCGGTACCGCTGCGAGTACGTCATGGGCTTCGCCGACCGGGAGACGGTGCAGCGGGTGGAGCTGTTCATGAAGGACTTCGGCCTGAAGCCGGAGGACCGGCGGGTGGTCGGGCCCTCCTGGGAGGCGGCCCGGCAGGCGCAGGAAGAGGAGAAGGGCAACGAGGGGATCTACTGCGGAGCGGCCATCGAGCTTGCCGACGGGACGATCGTGACGGGGAACAACTCGCCCCTGATGCACGCCGCCTCCAGCCTGGTTCTCCACGCGGTCAAGCGCCTGGCGGCAATCCCCGACAAGATCAAGCTGCTGCCGGCCTACATAACCGACGCGGTGCGCAACCTTAAGACGGAGGCCCTGGGGGAGAAGTCCGTGAGCCTGGACCTGCAGGAAACGCTGGTTGCCCTGGGGATCGGCGCCGCCACCAACCCGGCGGCCCAGCTCGCCGTGGAGAAGCTCCAGGAACTCCGGGGCTGCGAGGTCCACATGACCCACATGCCCACGCCGGGCGACGAGGCGGGCCTGCGGCGCCTCGGCGTCAACCTGACCAGCGAGCCCAACTTCGCCACGAAGAACCTGTTCCTGTTCTAGGAAAAGGTGTCGGATTTATTTGTGCACTGCAAAAATAAATCCGACACCTTTTCCGTTGACACCGTTGACACTTTTTCCGTTAATCCCCTGCCGACACGATCCTGATCCGGACGGCCCGGGCGGCCTCCGTTGCGTCGGCGTGCGCGTCCGGCGCCCGGAGTTCCCCCAGGGGCCGGAGGCGCTTGACGAGACCCGGAAGCGAGCCCGCCGGAATGTCCGCCGAGAGCAGGATTCCCTCCGACCGGTCCCGGCGCCGGATGTTCCCGGCCCCGGAGGCGCGAAGTTCCCTCTCCGCCACGGCGGCCGCGGTTGCGATGTCCCGGACCCGCAGCACCATCTCCACGACGGGGGCCGGGGCAGCGGCCATCCGGGCTGCTCCCGTGACGGCCCCGTCCTCCCGTGCAGCCTGGAGGGTCGCTTTCTCCTCCTTGGCCGCGAGGGTGGAGGGCTCCCGGAGATCCTTCCGTTTCGCCTCGTAGGCGACCGACGGCGGGGCCTTCTCCGCTTCCCGGGAATCCGCGCCGCCGGCAGGAGGGGCCGCATCGACCGTCGGGCGCGCCGGGGCGCGCCGGCCGGGAGGGGTTGCGAATGGGCTCCTGCCGCCCTCCGCCTTGGCCACGGATCCCGGAACCGCCGCCCCGTCACCCGGGAGCGTTGCCGTCGTCCGGCCCGGCGGGGGCGCGAAGGCGGATCCCTTCTCCCTGGCGACCGGCGAAAGCGGTGACGGACCCCTCTCCTCCGGCGGGACAGGCCGCGGGGACTGCCCGGGCTGCAGGCCATCCCGCATCCGCTCCGGCGCCGGTGCGGGCTCCACGGCCTGACGGGCCGTTCCCGAGGCGTCCGTCTTCTCCAGGACCCGGGCGGGGGGAACCGGCAGGTCCAGGGCCTTCCGCTCCGGCTCGCCGGTGCGGTAGACCTGGAAGGCCAGGACTGCGACGAGGACCAGGGCGAAGGCCTGGACGGGGACCTTGATGTGCAGCGGGAAGAAAAGGGCTCGGAGGATCCCCCGCTTCGGCGCCGCCTCTTCCCGGACCCGGCTCATGATCTTCTGCTTCAGCCAGGGGGGAGGCTCCACCTCTTCGAGGTCCCGGACGAGGCCGACGGTCTTCCGCAGATCCGCCAGCGATCGGGTGCAGGACGGGCACGCGGCGAGGTGATCCTCGAGACGCTTCCGCTCCTCCGCCGGGAGGGCTTCTTCCAGGTAGGCCGACAGGCGCTCTTCGATCTCGTGGCAGGTCATGGCCAGTCACCCAATAACCGGGAGAGACAGTCCTTCATGGCGCTCCG
>JBFYXW010000219.1:0-9322 GCA_041310335.1 Syntrophaceae bacterium
CGGACAGGGCCGGAGGAGCGGCTGGAGATCCGCGGGGATCAAAAGCGAGGGGTCGAGCCAGCGGCGGGCGCTCTCCCGGTCCAGGATGACGGGCATCCGGGGGTGGACGGGCCGGATCAGGTCGTTGGCATCGGTGGTCAGGATCGTGCAGGTCGAGACGGGCTCCTGCTCCGGGGCGGCCCTCCAGTGCTCGTAAAGCCCCGCCAGGGCCATGGGCTGCTCCGCCCGGAGGCGGTAGAGGACCGGCCGGGCCCTGCCGCCGGACCGGTCCCACTCGAAAAAACCGTCCGCCGGGACCAGGCACCGCCGCCTCCGGAAGGCATCGCGGAAACTCGGCTTGGAGGAGGCCGTCTCCGACCGGGCGTTGAAGAGACGCCGGCCCATGGAGGGATCCCGGGCCCAGGCGGGGATGAGCCCCCAGCGGAACAGGGCCGGGCGGGGATGGGGGTCGGACAGGACCGCCGCAACCTCCTGGCCGGGGAACCGCTCCCCCGCGGGGAGGGCAAAGTCCGGCGGCGCCTCGAATCCGAAGTGTTCGGCGAGGGCGGACAGGTCGGTCAGGAGAATGAATCGTCCGCACATGGTGCCGGTTCCTCAGACGAGACGGCCGGCCGCCTCGTCGGGCGTTGCGGCGGCGACGGAGCGGGGCCGGGTCTCCTCGCCTGTCCGGATGATCACCGTCACGGGCCCGTCCTTCGGGGCGTCGCTGTAGAGGACGCCCAGGGACGCCGCCAGAAGGAGGTCCTCCTCGGTCCACCCGGGAGACACCGCCGTCAGGGGACCCGGGTGATCGGCCAGGCGGATCAGGGCGAACCGGTCGCCGCCGGCCCGCTCGATGGCCAGGTTGTCCCGGTGGTTCCGCCCCACCGCGGCGCGGACGTGTTCGCTGATCCGGAAATGCCGGCCGTGCTTGAGCATCTCGACATCCCCGGAGCCGCAGCCCGGTGCCCGGTCGAAGAGGTCCCGGAGGCGCCGGGAAAACGCGGCGTCCGTCAGCAGGCATCCCCCCGCGGGGGTCTCGTAGCCGGTGATGCCCAGTTCCGCCGCCAGCTGCATCTGGCTCTTTCGTCCCCGCCCCTGGATGGCCAGGAGCCGCTCCCGGTCGACCTTCTTCTCCCTTTCCGGGGCCGTTTCCGGCAGCAGGCGGGCGCTCAGGGGGCGGACCACCCGGTCCGCGTATCCCGAGTTCTTCGCCACCACGTGGAGGGACTGCTTTCCCTGTGACATGGGTCGCTGCCCCAGGACCTCGCCCGTGATGATGAAATCGGACCCCGTCTCTTCCATGATTTCACCCGCCTTGCGAAGCATCAGGGTGTGGCAGTCGATGCAGGGGTTCATGTTGCGGCCGTACCCGTACCGGGGGGCCTTGACCATCTCCAGGTGCTCCCCGGTGAAATCCACCACCTGCAGGGGCAGGTCGATCTGCCGGGCCGCTTCCCGGGCCTTGCGGGCGCCGAAGAAGGGGGTTTCAAAGGCGATGCCCAGGACGTCGATGCCCTGGAGGCGGACGACCTGGACGGCCAGCACGCTGTCGAGGCCGCCGGAAAACAGGGCGACGGCGCGGACGGCCTTCTGCGGGGGGAAAAGAGGGGTGTCGGTCATGGGGTGTGCCGGAGCGGGCGGTCCTTTCGCAGCGGGGTCGGGGATCCGTTTGATTCGTTAACCATTCTGAATGATTGCCGTCATATACCGGAAGCGGCGGCGCAAGTCAAACGCCCGCTCTCGCGGGACCTCCCGATCCCGGTGTTGCCGGTCCGGGCGGACGGCTGGGTGTCCGGGTCCGTCATCGGGGAAAACGGGCCGGTCCTATTGACAAAGGGGGCGCCGACGGCTTATGGTTGCTCAACCACGCCAAGACCGGCCATTCCGCCGGCGGGAGGAACCATGAAGAACCGCATCCTGTCGACCCTCATCATCCTGCTGGCCCTTCCGTTCCTGCTGGGGCTGGGGTCCCAGGGGGGGGCGCCGGGCCGGATCCCCAAGCCGGACAAGAAATTTGCCGCCACCTTCGTGGACCACCTGGACGTCGTCACGGAATGCCGGGAGGTCAGCATCGAGGGCATCACCTTTCTCGAGGGGAAACGCGGGGGCGGGACCATCGCCATCCCGTTTCAGAACATCGTGTCCATCCTGTTCCGGCTCACCACGGACAAACTCATCGCGTCGGTGAAGCTGGCCGACGGAAACACGATGGAGGTGGTCGTGGACAAAAAGCACCGGGCCTTCGGCCAGACCGAGTACGGGACCTTCCAGATCCAGCTCGTGGACCTGAAAAAGATGATCCTCCGGAAGCTGTAGCCGGCCGCCCCGTCCGGCCTTCCCGCCCATGCTGATGCTCACCCACACCTGGATCCTCCGGGAAATCTTCCGCCGCTCCGGCAAGGTCCCCGGGGAGCCGGACGTCTACATCTACAACGTCGCCCCGGACCTCCTGACGATTCACCCGGACATCACCTCCGCCATGACCCACGGTGTCCCGCGCCTCGCCCCCCTGCCGGCGGCGGACGCCAAGGGGGCCTATGTCCAGTTCCATCTCCTCGTGGACGACATGGCCCATTACGGCCGGATCGGGCTGGATTCGCCGGACGAGTTCGATCCCGGCGCGGGGGGCTACTCGTACCGCCAGGGCCGGGCCCTGACCGCTCCCCTGGAGGAACTCCACCAGCGGATCGGCGGGGCGATCTCACCCGACGAGGCCCTCTACCGGTCCCACATGATGGTCGAGATGGCCTTTGACCTGAATCTCTACCTCCGGGGCAACGACGCGCTGCTCGACCTCTTCCTGGGGGCGCTGGATTACACGGCCGGGGAGGGGCGGGCCGCTTTCGCAGGGACGCTGTCGCGCCTGATGGGGATCCGGGAGGATGTCGTCTCCGGGTCGGTCGTCCTGGGGCGTGACACCTATGACCGGCGGCGGATGGAAGGGTTCATGAGCGCCGAGGGGCGCACGAACCTGTTCATGGACAAGTTCCGCATGGACCGCGGGGATCGGGATGCCTGGGAAGGGGTCGGGGAACTGATGGGGCTGGCGCTGGAGTTCACGAGGGACAGCGACGGCTTCCTGGAATCCGTCCTGGAAGCCGTCCGGGAGACCGGCTTCCGGATGCCCCCGTGAAAGGGCGGATCAGGACGCTTTCTGGACCACGCCGGAGCGGAGGCAGCGCGTGCAGATCTTCACGTGCTTCACGGCACCGGTGCCCTTTTCCACGGCGCGGATCTTCTTGAGGTTCGGGTACCAGATCCGCTTGGTCTTGTTGTTGGCGTGGCTCACGTTGTTTCCCACCACCGGTCTTTTTCCGCAAATGTCACATACCCTGGCCATGTCTGCATTGCCTCCTGAAAGAATGGAAACGCGCTCTTAAAACACCCGGGCTGAAATTGCAAGAGAAAAAGCGGGGGGTCAGTTCTTCATGGACGGCGGCTGGCCCGTGGATTCCAGGACGCGCATCCAGAGGTTGCCCGCGGGATCCACCCGCTTTCCCGACGTGACGACCGGGAGGGGCAGGTGGACGAACTCGTCCTTCAGGAGGCCCACCAGCATCCCCGTCTTCCCCGCCATCCCGGCGTGGACCGCGTACTGGCCGAGGGCCCCGCAGTAGATGCTGTCGCTGGCGCTGGCGGGGACGCTGCGGAGGGTGTAGCTGGGGTCAATGTACTTGAGGTTGACCTCGTGGCCCAGGCCGCGGAAGTGGTGCTCGATCCGTTCCTTCAGGAAGAAGCCGATGTCCATCAGGCGGACGTTGCCCGAGGCGTCGGTGGCGGTCTCGCCGGTAACGTGGGGGATCAGGTTCTGCCCGGCCCCCTCGGCAACAAGGATGACACAGTGCTGCCGGGCCAGGAGGCGCTGCTCCAGGGCCTCGAGGAGCCCGCAGGGCCCGTCGAGGTCGAAGGGCACCTCGGGGATCAGGACGAAGTTCGCCTCGCTCTGGGCCAGGGCGGCCCCGACGGCGATGTGCCCCGAGAGGCGTCCCATGAGCTTCACCAGGCCGATTCCCAGGGGGGCCCCCTTGGCCTCCACGTGGGCGCACTGGATGACCCGGACCGCTTCCGAGATGGCCGTGTCGTACCCGAAGGTTTTCTGGATCAGGTTCAGGTCGTTGTCGATCGTCTTGGGGATGCCGATGACCCCGATGCTCAGCTTCCGTCGCTGGATCTCGCGGGTGATGTGCTCCGCGGCCCGCATGGTCCCGTCGCCGCCGATGCAGAAAAAAATGTCCACGTTCATCCGCCGAAGGGCTTCCACCATCTCCCCCACGTCCTGGCGGCCCCGGGAGGAGGACAGGAAGCTCCCGCCCAGGCCGTGGATGTCCTTGACCGCATCCGGGGTCAGTTCCAGGACGGGATGGCCGAATTTCGGGATCAGGCCCTGGAACCCGAAGCGGATCCCCAGGATGTTCCCGACTCCGTACCGGTGGTAGAGCTCCATCACGATGGCCCGGATGACGTCGTTGATGCCCGGGCAGAGGCCTCCGCAGGTGACAATGGCGGCCTTCGTCTTCGAGGGGTCGAAGAAGATGCGCTCCCGGGGCCCGGCGACCTCCACCGAGAGGGGCGAGCCGTCGGGGCCCTTCCGGTCGGCGAAGTGCAGGGGGTCGATGTTGAAGAGGACCCGCCGGTCGTCGGGGGTGTAGTAGTTGACGACCACGGGGGAGGGGATCGAGCACTCCCCGAGGGTTTCGATGGTGAAGTCGAGGTCCGTCTCGTTCATGGCGTTTCCTCCTCCCGGTTTGTGCGGACGGCTGTCCCGGCGGTGGGCGTTCAGAATCCGGCCAGGGGCGGATTGTGCAGGGCCGCCGCGCCGGTCGCCCGGTTGTCCAGCACCGTGACCCTCCGGCCCTCGACCCGGAGCCGGCCCTCGGCATACAGCTGGACCGCCTGCGGGTAGATCCGGTGCTCCTCCCGGAGGATCCGGGCCGCCAGGGTGTCCTCCGTGTCGTCGTCCAGGACGGGTACCACCGCCTGGATGATGATGGGACCCGTATCGACGCCCTCGTCGGCGAAGTGGACCGTGCAGCCGGAGAACTTGACGCCGTGCAGGACCGCCTGCCGCTGGACGTGGAGCCCCGGGAAGGCGGGCAGGAGGGCCGGGTGGATGTTCATGATCCGGAGGGGGAACTCCCGGAGAAACCAGGGGGACAGGATCCGCATGAAGCCCGCCATGACCACCAGGTCCACCCCGTGCTCCCGGAGGACCGCCGCCATTTTCCGGTCGAAGGACTCCCGGTCCGGGTATTCGGCGTGGCGGATCACCGCCGTCGGGATGCGGTGCTTCCCGCAGCGCGTGAGGGCGAAGGCGGCGGGATTGTTGCTGATGACGATGCGGATCCGGGCGTCCAGGGTTCCCTCCTCGATGCGGTCGATGAGGGACTGGAGGTTGGATCCGCTGCCGGACACGAGGACACCGATGGGCAGTTGCTTCATGGGACGGTTCCGTTCGGTTGTCTCGCCGCGCCGGGATGCCGGGATGCCGGACGGCCTCCCGGGACTCCCGCGGCGGACGGCGAAGGATCGGTTCAGGGAGAGACCATTTCCAGCGGGGCCTGGTCGCCCTCCCGGCGGTCGATGAAGCCGATGGGCCAGGC
Source organism: Syntrophaceae bacterium (assembly GCA_041310335.1). Classification (GTDB taxonomy): domain Bacteria; phylum Desulfobacterota; class Syntrophia; order Syntrophales; family PHBD01; genus PHBD01. The sequence continues at coordinate 5,583 of JBFYXW010000219.1, forward strand.
CGTCTCGCCGAGCTGTCCCAGGCGGTTGACGATCTCCGGGGCCTCCGTCTCCGACACCACGAGGATCATGCCGATGCCCATGTTGAAGACCCGGAACATCTCCCGCTCCTCGATCCCGCCCAGTTCCCGGAGGACCCCGAAGACCGGGGGAATGGTCCAGGAATCCCGGCGGACCACGGCCCGGGTCGCCCCGCGGACGATCCGGGGGATGTTGTCGTAGAAGCCCCCGCCGGTGACGTGGACGAGGCCGTGGACGGAGAATCCCTTGAGGATGTTCAGGACCGGTTTCACGTAGATCCGGGTCGGCTTGAGGAGCTCCTCGCCCACGGTTCCCTCCAGCCCGTCGAGTCGGTCGTGGACGGAGAGGCCCCGCATCTCGAAGAGGACCTTCCGGGCCAGGGAATACCCGTTGCTGTGGAGCCCCGAGGAGGCGATCCCCACCAGGACGTCGCCCACCCGGACCTCGGACCCGTCGATGAGTCGTTCCTCCTCGACGGCGCCGACGCAGAAGCCCGCCAGGTCGTACTCGCCGTCGGCGTAGAAGCCGGGCATTTCGGCGGTCTCCCCGCCGATGAGGGCGCAGCCCGCGTCCTGGCAGCCCCGGGCGATTCCCTGGACGACCTGGACGCTCGTGTCCACGTCGATCCGCCCCGTGGCGAAGTAATCCAGGAAAAACAGGGGTTCCGCTCCCTGGACGAGGACGTCGTTGACGGACATGGCCACCAGGTCGATGCCGATCGTGTCGTGCCGGTTCATCCAGTGGGCGATGCGGAGCTTCGTCCCCACGCCGTCGGTGGAGGAGACGAGGACGGGCTTCCGCCAGCGGGTCAGGTCCATCCGGAAGAGGGCCCCGAATCCCCCGATGCCGCTCATGACTTCCGTGCGAAAAGTGTTCCGGACGACGGGCTTGATCCGCTCGACGAAGAGATTGGCCTTGTCGATGTCGACCCCGGCCGCCTGGTATGTTGCTGGTTCGGTCATGAGCACCCCCTGGAAATACGCGCCCCATGTAGCGTGAAACCGGTGAAAAGTCAATCCGCCCGCATTCTCCCTTGAGGTGGCCCCCCGCTTTTGATATCCACGGAAGTCATGGAATCGGTGGAAGAGATCCTCCAGCGCATGGAAAGCCCGCTCAAGTTCGCCTCCCGGGACGGGTTCCGGAACCTGTCCCTCATCCGGGACCTGGAGCCCGTCATGGCGGGCCACGTGGAGGCCCTGAAAGGGAAGGACTGGGCGGCCATCTCCCCCGGTCCGCCCCCGCCGGCGGGCCTGCTGGACGCCTTCGGGGAGACGTTTCGCGGGTACGACGCCCTGCCGCCGGAGGAGAAGCGGGAGCGGGTCTCCCGGGCCCTCCGGCTCTTCGAGGAAATCCGTCGCTGGCTCCCCCGGCGGACCGCCGCCACGCCCGACACGGCTCCCTCCCTGCCGGGGACGGAGGACGTCCGGGTCTCCCTCTACCAGCTGGCGACCCCTGCCCGGTACGTCCGGGGCGTCGGCCCCCGGATCTCGGCCCTCCTGGAGAAGAAGGGGCTCGCCACGGTGGAGGACCTGCTCTATTTCCTGCCCCGGCGCTACGAGGACCGGCGGGAGATCCGCAAGATCGCCGCGGCCATCTTCGGCCGCCGGGAGACGGTGGTGGGGAAGGTGACCGCCGCGGGCTTCCGCCAGTACGGCCGCCGGCGCCTCTTCGAAGCCGCCGTGGAGGACGGGACCGGGACGATTCTGTGCAAGTGGTTCCAGGGAGGATCCGCCTACCTCAAGCGGGTATTCCAGGAGGGGAGCACGGTCATCCTCACGGGGGAGGTCCGGGGGTTCCTGGGGGGCAAGGAGATGATCCACCCGGACTACGAGGTCCTGGACGAGGGGGAGGCGGGCAGCCTCCACTTCCGGCGGATCGTGCCGGTGTACTCCGAGACGGAGGGGCTCTACCAGAAGGTGATCCGGCGGATCCTGGCGGAGGTCCTGGAGGAGTACGCGGACCACCTGGTGAGCCCGCTCCCGCCCTTCCTGCTCCAGAGCCGGCGGCTCCCCGCCATGGCCGAGGCGGTGCGGGAGGTCCACTTCCCCGGGCCGGAGGCGGACCTGGAGGACCTCAACCGGTTTTCCTCGCCGGCCCACCGGCGCCTGATCTACGACGAATTTTTCTTTTTGCAGCTCGGCATGGCCCTCCGCAGGCGTGGCCAGGCCATCGAGCGGGGCATCGCCTTCCAGACCGGGGGACCCCTGGCGAAGCGCTTCCAGGCCCTGCTCCCCTTTCGCTTCACCGCCGCCCAGGCAAGGGTCCGCGGCGAGATCGAGGCGGACATGGGGCGGCCCGTCCGGATGAACCGGCTCCTCCAAGGCGACGTGGGGTCCGGGAAGACCGTGGTGGCCTTCTCGGCCATTGTGACGGCCTGCGAGAACGGCTGCCAGGCGGCCTTCATGGCCCCCACGGAAATCCTGGCGCAGCAGCATTTCCGGAACATCCGCGGATGGGCGGAGGACCTGGGCCTTCAGGCGGGCTTCCTGTCGGGGGCCCAGAAGGGGGCGGAGCGGAGGGAAACCCTGGCGGCCGTCGCCCGCGGGGACGTGCAGGTCGTCGTGGGGACCCACGCGCTCATCCAGGAGGGCGTGGAATACAGCCGGCTGGGGCTGGTGGTCATCGACGAGCAGCACCGGTTCGGCGTCCTCCAGCGGGCCACCCTCCGGGAGAAGGGGGGCAATCCCGACGTCCTGGTCATGACGGCGACCCCGATCCCCCGGACCCTGGCCATGACGGTCTACGGCGACCTGGACGTCTCGGTCCTGGACGAAATGCCGCCGGGAAAGAAGCCCGTCGACACCCGCGTCGTGTACGAGCATCACCGGCCCCGGGTCTACGACGCGATCCGACGGGAGGTCCGGAAGGGAAACCAGGCCTTCATCGTCTATCCCCTCGTGGAGGAGTCGGAAGCCCTGGACCTGAAGGACGCCACCCGCATGGCGGAGCACCTCCGGGCGGAGGTCTTTCCCGAGTTCGCCGTGGGCCTCGTGACGGGCCGGATGAAAGGTCCCGAGAAGGACGCCGTCATGGCGGATTTCGCCTCCGGGAAGATTCCCATCCTGGTGTCCACGACGGTCATCGAGGTGGGGATCGACATCCCCGAGGCCTCGGTGATGGTCATCGAGCACGCGGAGCGCTTCGGCCTATCCCAGCTGCACCAGCTCCGGGGGCGGGTGGGCCGGGGCGACGCGGCCTCGACCTGCATCCTCCTGGCGGGCCACGCGGGCTCCGCCGACGCCCGCCGTCGGCTGCGGGTCATGGAGGAGACCCAGGACGGGTTCCGGATCGCCGAGGAGGACCTGGCGATCCGGGGGCCCGGGGAGTTCCTGGGGACCCGCCAGTCGGGGCTGCCGGACTTCCGGGTGGCCGACATCGTCCGGGACGGGAAGATCCTCGCGGAGGCCCGGGCCGACGCCTTCGCCCTGGCGGAGCGGGACCCGGGACTCTTGAAGCCGGAGCACGCCCTCCTGAAGGAGGTGCTCCTGAATCGCTGGCACGGCCGGCTGGAACTGGCCCGGGTGGGGTAATGGAGAGGTCCGTTCGCGCCGGGGCGCGGGGGCTGTCACGGGGGTTTCCGCCGTCGCGGGCGTTTTTCCGCCCACCGCCATCGAAGAACCGGTACGGTTCAGGGATGGAAAAACGCCCTAATCGCTCCTCTGGAAACCCCCGGCCGCGCCCCCGCGAACTTTGGGCGGGGTGGCTCCCCTCATTACGAGGA
>JBFYXW010000227.1:0-4459 GCA_041310335.1 Syntrophaceae bacterium
CACGCTGTCGGCCTGCTATCCTGCTCACTACCGGGAGGTTTCCCGGACGGGACCCGGAGAACCCGTGGTCAGGGAGCGGGCCCCCCAGACCCAGGTCTATTTCTACCCGAAACAGGGCCAGACCCAGGAGCAGCAGTCCCGGGACCACTTCGAGTGCTACAACTGGGCGGTGAAGCAGATCGGCTTCGACCCGGGCCGATCCATGATCCCCCTGGAAGAGCGCATCCAGGTGGTCCCCCTGCCCCCGCCCGGCTTCGAGTCCATCCGGATGGCCATCGCCGGGGCGGTGCTGGGCGCGCTGATCGCCGGCCCGCGGCATGCCGGGGGCGGGGCCCTCATCGGCGCGGCCAGCGGCGCCATCGCGGGAGCGGCCTCGGACGTGGCAAGGCAGGAATCGGCCCGGCAGATGGAGGAGGCCTACGCCCGGCAGGAAAGTCTGAAGGGCGCCCGGCTCACGGAGATGGAGGTCCGCTTCCGGCGGGCCATGTCGGCCTGCCTGGAGGGAAAAGGCTACACGGTGAAATAGGAGGAAACGGCCATGTCACGCTTGATCGATCATCATTGGCGCCCCGGGGTCGGCTTCCTGGCGGTGCTGGTGTCTGGGATCCTGCTGTTGGCGTCCGCGGAGCCGGCACTGGCGGGCCCCAGGGACCGGCGCCCCGGCGACAACCGCCCGCCCATGGTGGAGAGCCGCGAGTTCCGGGATTCGCGCTACCACCACGACCGCGTCTACCCGGCCCGGGGCGTGTACGTCCCGGCCCTGCCGCGGGACCGCCGGGTCGTGGTCCACCGGAACACGCGTTACTACTTCCACGGGGGTGCCTGGTACCGGCCGTGGGGCAGTCGCTTCGTCGTCGTCGCGCCGCCCATCGGGCTCTTCGTTCCCTTCCTGCCGCCCTTCTACACGACGGTCTGGGTGAGCCGCGTCCCCTACTACTACTCCAACGACGTCTATTACACCCACTACCGGGACGGCTACGTCGTCGTCGCCCCGCCGAAGGAGGACCCCAGCCAGACCCCGCCGCCGGCGGACGAGCTGTTCATTTACCCCCGCCAGGGACAAAGCGAGCAGCAGCAGGCGGACGACCGCTTCGCCTGCCACCAGTGGGCCGTGGAACAGACGGGCTTCGACCCGACACGACCCGCCGATGGCGCCGCGGATGCCCGGCAGAAGAAGGACCGCGCCGACTACCAGCGCGCCATGGGCGCCTGCCTGGACGGCCGGGGCTACACGGTGAAATAGGCGGGAAGGCTGAAAAAAGAGGGGGCGGATCCGCATCCGCCCCCTCTTTTGCCTTTATTTCTGAAATTCCTACAGTTTTTCCAGACTCACGGCGCAGGCCTTGTACTCGGCCGTCCGCGTCACGGGGTCGAAGGCCGGGTTGGTAATCCAGTTGGCGCAATTCTCCCGGAAGTGAAAGGCCATCCAGACCAGGCCCGGCGGTACCTGCCCGGTCACGTTGGCCCGGACGCTCACCGCCCCCCGGCGGGACCGCACGCGGATCATCTCCCCGTGGGCAATGTCCAGCTGCTCCGCATCCGCGGAGCTGATGTCCGCAGTCTCCTCCCCCAAAAGGACGTCGAGGCCCTCGCAGCGCCCCGTCTGGGTCCGCGTGTGGTAGTGATACAGCCGCCGGCCCGTGCTGAGGACGAAGGGATATTCGCCGTCCGGCACCTCCGCCGGGGGCGTCCAGTCCACGGGAGTGAACCTGCCCTGCCCGCAGGTGAAGCAGCCGTCCTGATGAAGAAACGCCGTCCCGCAGCTGTCCTCGTTCGGGACCGGCCACTGGAGACCGTCCTCCTCGAGGCGGGCGTACTTGATGCCGGCCATGGATGGGGCCAGTTGTGAGACCTCGCGGTCCCAGATCTCCCGGGCGCTGTCGGCCTCCCACGCGTGGCCGAACCGCCGGGCCAGCTCCCGGAAGATCCACCAGTTGGGCCTGGCCTGACCGGGGGCGGCGCTGGCGGTGCGGACCCGGTTCACGCGCCGCTCGCTGCTGGTGAAGGTGCCGTCGTTCTCGCTCCAGGCCGCCGCCGGCAGGATGACGTGGGCGAAGCGCGTGGTCTCGGTGGGGAAGATGTCCTGGCAGACGAGGAACTCCGCCGATTCCAGGCAGTGCTCCACGTGCCGGATGTCCGGCTCCGTGTTGGCGAGATTTTCCCCGAAGATCCAGAAGGCCTTCACCTTCCCGTCCTGCAGGCCGTCGAGCATCTGGGGAATCATCAGGCCGGGCTTCTCGGGAAGCTGCTCCACCCCCCAGGCCTTCGCGAACTTCGCCCGCGCCTCGGGATTGTCCACCCTCTGGTACCCGGGGAAAACGTTGGGCAGGGCCCCCATGTCGCAGGCCCCCTGGACGTTGTTCTGCCCCCGCAGGGGGTTCACCCCGCCGCACTCGAACCCGACGTTGCCGAGAAGCATCTGCAGGTTCGCACAGGAGAGGACGTTGTTCACCCCGCAGGTGTGCTCGGTGATGCCCAGGGTGTACATGAGCATGGCCGGCTTGACGGCGGCCAGGCGCCGGGCTATCTCGCGGATCCGGTCGGCGGGAATCCCGCTGATCTCCGCGGCCCGCTCCGGCGGGTACTCCATCACCTTGTCCCGGAGCGCTTCGAAGCCGGTCGTGTGGATATCCACGTAGTCCTTGTCGTAGAGGTCCTCCGTGATGAGGACGTGCATCAGGCCGTTGAGGAAGGCGACGTCCGAACCGACCCGGATCGGGGCGTGGATCTGGGCGAAATCGCACAGGGCCGTCCTTCTCGGGTCCACGACGATGAGCTGGGCACCGCCCGTGACGGCCTCCTTGACGAAGGTGGAGGCCACGGGGTGGGCCTCCGTCATGTTGGAGCCAATGACGAAGATCATTTTGGCCTTGGCGAAGTGGGCGAAGGAATTCGTCATGGCCCCGGAACCGAATGCAGTCGCCAGACCGGCGACGGTGGGGGCGTGTCAGGTTCGGGCGCAGTGGTCCATGTTGTTGGTCTGGAACACCGCCCGGAACAGCTTCTGCATCTGGTAGGAGTCTTCGTTGAGGCTGCGGGCGCAGCTGACGCCCGCGATACTGTCCGGCCCGTACTGGGCGATGATCGCCTTCAGGCGGTCGGCCACGAGGTCGAGGGCCTCGTCCCAGGAGGCCTCCCGGAAGCCCTCGCCCTCCCGGATGAGCGGCGTCGTGAGGCGTTCCGGCGAGTAGATGAAGTCGTACCCGAAGCGCCCCTTGACGCACAGCCGGCCGTGATTCGGCTCCGCCTCCTCCACGCCGGTCACCTTGACGATCCGGCCGTCCCGGACGTGGAGCCAGAACTGGCAGCCGACCCCGCAGTAGGGGCAGGTGGTGCGGATCTTTTCCGTCTCCCAGCTCCGGCCCAGCCCCCTGGCCTTCTTCTCCGTGAGGGCGCCGACGGGGCAGACCTGCACGCACTGCCCGCACATCACGCATTCGCTCTCGTGGTAGGGCACGTCGCCACCGGTGACGACCTTGCTCTTCGCTCCCCGGTAACCGAGGCTGATGGCGCGGTTGACAACGATGTCGTTGCAGGCCTGGACGCAGCGCCCGCAGAGGATGCACCTGCTGAAATCCCGCACGATGAAGGGATTTTCCTCCTCCACCAGGTATTTCACCTCGGAGCGGGGGAACCTCGGTTCGTTGAGACCGTAACGGTAGGCCAGGTCCTGCAGCCGGCAGTTGCCGTTCGCCTCGCAGATAAGGCAATCGTGATTCCCGCTGGACAGCAGGAGCTCCACGACGAGTTTCCTTGCATTGTGGACCCGCTCGCTTTCCGTCAGGACCGCCATGCCCGGCGTGACCGGCGTCGAACAGGAAGCCACCAGGCCGCGGGCTCCCGCCACCTCGACGAGGCAGACCCGGCACGCCCCCGTGGGCGCGTTGTGCTTCAGAAAGCAGAGCGTCGGGATCTCGACGCCGTTATGACGGGCCGCCTCGAGGATCGACTGGCCCGAGGTGAATGTCGCTTCTTTCCCGTTCAGAAGAAACGAATTCATGCGAATCCTCCTTTTCTTTCAGATGGTGAATGGAGAGCAAACATCTATGCCATAAATGGCACATGACGGCATCTTGTACAGGCTCATGGCTGGAAAGTCAACCGATTGTCCGGTGTGGGATGAAGGTGGATAAATCAGAAGGGCTTGAGCGGGGATCCCGCGCCCTGCTTCCGGCCATGTTGCCGGACGATCTCAAGGATGAGGTCGCCGTATTTCTCCAGTTTCGCCGCACCGATTCCGTGGATGGTCGCGAGGCTTTCCCTCGTCCCGGGGTGGTGTACGGCGATTTCCCTCAGTGTGCGGTCGTGGAAGATCGTAAAGGGGGGAAGGTTCGCCTCCTCGGCCAGTTCCTTCCGCTTTTTCCGGAGCGCTTCGAACAGGACGGGGTCGCAGGAATCCGCCACCGCAGCCCCCTGCCCGGCCTCAAAGGAAGGCGCCACGGATCCCGACGGCAAATCG
>JBFYXW010000229.1:0-7773 GCA_041310335.1 Syntrophaceae bacterium
TGACGACGGCCAGGCCGGGACGCCCGGCGCAGGCCCGGAGGAAAGGGGCCCAGAGGGGATCGATGGTGCAGGTCCGGAAGTACCGGTCGGCGAACCGGGAGACCGCCGGGGCGATCGCGTCCCTCTTCCCCTTCGCATTCCCCTGCGCCCGCAGGACCTCCAGGCGCTCCGCCAGGACCCGGCGGTAGCCGGCCTGGGTGGTGCTTCCCGCGATCCAGGTCGGGTTGACCAGTTCAGACCAGAACAGCCCGGGGGTCACGCCCAGGTCGGCGAGGCCGCTCTTCCGCAACTCCGCCCGGAGTTCCTCCGGGGCGGCGAAGCGGATTGCCTCGAGGCAGAGGGTCCCGGAAAAATCCAGGACGACCAGCCTGTCCGTCAAGTCCCGTCCCTTCTTTCCGCCAGGGCCGCGGCAAGGATCCGGGCGAGATCCCGGGAAGCCTCGCGGGGATCCGCCGCGGCACAGACCGCCGAGACCACCGCCACGGCGTCCGCCCCCGCCCGGGCAGCGGCGGCGGCGTTGCCGGCGTTCAATCCCCCGATGGCGACGAGGGGGTGGCGCGTGTAAGCCCGAATCCGCGCAAGCCCCTCGAGTCCCCAGGGTTCCTTCGTGTCCGTCTTGGTGGGCGTGGCGAAAACGGGGCTCACGCCCAGGTAGTCCACGTCCAGGTCTTCCGCCCGTTCCACGTCCTTCCAGGTTTCCACGGAAAGGCCGATCAGGGCCTTCGGCCCCAGGATCCGCCGGGCGACGGCGTAGGGCATGTCGTCCTGGCCGAGGTGGAGCCCCGCGGCACCCGAAGCCAGGGCCACGTCCAGGCGGTCGTTGATGATCAGGGGGATCCCGAAGGCGTCCAGGAGGGCCCGGATCCGGAGCGCCTCCTCGACGAAGGGACGGGTCGGCAGGTCCTTTTCCCGGATCTGAACGGCCGCGGCTCCGCCTTCCGCGGCCATCCGGACGACCTCCTCGACGGTCCTCGCCCCGCACAGGGCGCGGTCGGTGACGAGGTACAGGCCCTTCACGGCAGGACCTCCGCGTCGAGGCGCTTCCGGATGTCCTTCTCCGTCATGAGCCAGAGGGCGTCCAGGAAGTAGAGCTGCATTGTTCCCGGCCCCTGGGCCTTCTCCGCCGCCATTTCGCCGGCGATTCCCATGACCGCCATGGCGGAGACGACGGCGAGGACCCGGTCCTCGACCACGGCGGCAAAGGCCCCGCAGAGGGCGCTGGCGGTGCAGCCCAGGCCGGTGACCCGGGGCATCAGGGGATGGCCGTTGCGAATGCAGACCGTTCCCTCCGGCCCGATGACATAGTCCGTCTCGCCGCTGACGCAGACGACGCTTTCCCGTGTCCGCTGCAACTGCCGGGCGGCGTGGACAGCCCTGTCCGAGGCGTCCAGGCTGTCCACGCCCTTCGTTTTCGCGTCGCTTTCGGTAATGGCCCGGATTTCCGAGGCGTTGCCCCGGATTACCGTGATGGGAACCGCTTCCAGGAGTTGCCGCACCGTCTGCGTTCGATAGTAGGTGGCGCCGGCCCCCACGGGATCCATGACGACGGGGATGCCCCTCCGCTGTGCCTCCCGGGCCGCCAGAAGCATCGCATGGACCCAGTGGCCGCTCAGGGTCCCGATGTTGATCACCAGGGCCTGGGCAAGGGCCACCATCTCCTCCACTTCCTCGGGGGCGTGGGCCATCACCGGCGAGGCCCCCACCGCGAGGAGGGCGTTGGCGGTCGAGTTCATGACGACGAAGTTCGTGATGTTGTGGACCACCGGCGAGCGGCGGCGCACTTCCGCGAGTGCCGCGGCGATCCGTTCCGTGTTCAGATCCATGCCGTTCTCCTTTTTGCGGTGAAGGCGCCTTGTCTGCGGCCGGTGTGCTTCTTCAGGTCATGCGGTCCCGGATCAGGGGGACCACGAGGCTCGCGGAGCGATGTCCCTCGTCGATGGCCTCCTTGCCCCGGTTGAACTCGAAGAGGGCGATGTCGGCCAGGTGGGGGGAGATCAGGACGTCGGGCGGTTCCGCCTGGAGCCTCTGCCGGGTGATCCGGTCCTGCATGATGTAGAGGGACCGGGTGATCACCTCCAGGACGGTGGGGCCCCGCTGGGGGGCTTTCCCGTTGGGGCGCAGCCAGGCCGAGGGGTTGCCCCAGGGAATGCTGGCGTCCAGAAAATCGGCGACCTTTTCCTGCAGGACGTGGTTCCGGCGACGGCGCTCCCGGGTGAAGAGCGACTTGCCCAGGATGTCCGAATTCAGGTTCACGGCGACTACGACGTCGGCCCCCAGGGCCCGGCAGAGGGAAACCGGCACGGGGTTCACGAGCCCGCCGTCCAGGAGCCAGTGCGATCCCTCGGGGTAGGGCGTGAACATGACGGGTACGGAAATGCTCGCCCGCATCGCGTCGATGAGGGACCCCTTCCGCAGCCAGACCTCCCGTCCCGAATACAGGTCCGAGGCGACGGCGCCGAATGTCACGGGCAGGTCCTCGATCCGGAGGTCTGTCAGGCGCTCCTTGAGATAGGAGGTGATCTTGTCTCCCTCCATGAATCCCGAGCGGGGGAGCCGGACCTCGAGAAACCGGAAGATGTCGGGCCAGCGGAGGTCCTGGACCAGCGTTTCCATCTCCTCCAGGAACCCCGCCGCCCAGGAACCGCCGACGACCGCTCCCATGGAGGCGCCACAGACGACGTCGATGGGGATGTCCGCCTCCTGGAGGCAGCGGAGGACCCCGATGTGGGACCAACCCCGGGCGGATCCGCTGCCCAGGGCCACTCCGATGCGCTTGCGCTTCTTCACCCGTTCTCCTTTTCCCGTTTTGAAAAAGATGGGCTGAAAATACGCCAAACGCGGGTTCGGGTCAATTGACGAATGCAGGCGAATGAAGGACCTGACGAAGGGAGCTTGACAAATGCAACCTGGTTGCGTTAGGTAGACAGACTATGGAAAAAGCGTTGTTATTGGTCAATCTAAAAGATTCCGGATGCCGGATCACCAGAACGCGGCGGGCGGTCCTCGGCGTCCTGTCGGCCAGCCGGGTGCTCCTGTCGGCGGACGATCTCCGCCGGGCCCTCGACGCCCGGTCTCTCAAGGTCAACAAAACCACGGTCTACCGGGAACTTGCCTTCCTCAAGGCCCGGGGCATCCTTCACGAGATCCATTTCGGCGACGGGACGGTGCGGTATCGGCTGTGCCCCGACACGCACCACCACCACGTCATCTGCCTGAACTGCAAGCGGGCGGAGGACGTGGCCCTGGATGGCGAACTGAAGGAAGTGGAGGCGGACATCGGCCGCAGCAAGGGTTTTCAGGTGCTGCATCACACCCTTGAGTTTTATGGACTCTGCCCGGAGTGCCGCGCGGAGGGCGGAATCCGGGGAGGAGAGGACCATCCGGGAAGCAGCCCGCTGGACGGCCTGACCGGGGGGCGAAGAGAAAGACAATCGGACACCCATAAGACGAATGCGAGAGGTGACTGAAAATGGTGCGCATTGCGAGAAATGCGATCTTGATCTTTTTGAATATATTTATATTTACAGGAATCGGCATCGCGGGAGAAAAGATTCCCGTTTTTGTCAGCATTGTGCCGCAGAAGTATTTTGTGCAACAGATCGGCGGAGATCTGGTGGATGTCCAGTTCATGGTTCAGCCCGGTGCAAGCCCCGCCACGTATGAGCCCAAACCGAAACAAATGGCGGACCTTTCCCGAGCGAAAATCTATTTTTCCGTCGGTGTTCCCTTTGAGAACGCCTGGCTGAAAAAGATCGCCACCGCCAATCCCGACATGAAGGTGGTGCGGACGGATCAAGGCATCCGGAAAGTGGGTCTCGATCCCCACATCTGGCTGTCTCCCCCCCTGGTGAAGAGACAGGCCCGCACGATTCGGACCGCGTTGCAGGAAATCGACCCGGCTCATCGGAGCGTGTACGAGGCCAACTTCCGGCAATTCGAGGCGCAGTTGGACCAATTGGACCGGGAATTGAAGGAGACCTTTGCAGGAAGGCACGGGCTGCGGTTTATGGTGTTCCATCCGGCGTGGGGCTATTTCGCCCGCACGTATGGACTCCAACAGGTACCCATCGAGATCGAGGGCAAGGATCCCAAACCGTCCCAGTTGAAAGGGCTGATCGAACAGGCCCGGGCGGGCGGGATCCGGGTGGTCTTCGTCCAACCGCAGTTTTCCAACAAGAGCGCCGAATTGGTAGCGAAGGAGATTGGCGGCCAGGTGGCTTTTGCCGACCCCCTGGCGGAAGACTGGCTGGCCAACCTGCGGAATGTTGCAAGCAAATTCAGGGCGGTTTTGAAATAGAGGGATGCGTGGCATGGATCCGAATCAGCCGCTGATCGAAATCAGCGATCTGGCGTTTTCCTACAACGGGGATCCCGTTCTTCAGGGCGTGAACCTTTCCGTCCGGCAAGGGGATTTCGTGGCCGTCATCGGCCCGAACGGCGGTGGAAAATCCACGCTCTTGAAACTGATCCTCGGATTGTTGAAACCGGATCGGGGAAGGATTCGCGTCGCTGGAGAATCTCCACAGAAGGCGTCGCCGAGCATCGGTTACGTGCCGCAGGATGTTCACATCAACAGCCAGTTCCCCATCACGGCCATCGACGTGGTTCTCATGGGGTACATCGATCCGAAGAAACCCTGGGCGAGACCGTCGGCATCCGACCGCCGGGACGCCATGGCCGCCCTCGAGCGCCTGGAAATGGCAGCGCACGCAGGAAAGAAAATCGGTAACCTTTCCGCCGGTCAGCGGCAGCGGGTGTTCATCGCCAGGGCCCTCGTAACGAGGCCCAGGCTGCTTTTGATGGATGAGCCCACGGCCAGCATCGATACCAAGGGCCAGGCGGATTTTTATACGCTTCTTAAGGAACTCAACAGGGACATCACCATCCTGGTGGTCAGCCACGATCTCCTGGTGATTTCCCGCTACGTAAAATCGGTGGCCTGCGTGAACCGGGATCTGCACTATCACGACCAGGCCGAAATCACCGGCGAAATGCTGGAGGCCATGTACCCCCGCACCGGGGAAGAAGTCTGTCCCGTGGAACTGGTGGCCCACGGCCTGCCCCACCGGGTGCTGATGGACCACGAGAAGAAACGTCATGACGGAAGCCCTTCAGTTTGAATTCATGCAGCACGCCCTCCTTGCGGGCATCCTGGCCAGTGTCATCTGTGGCATCATGGGGACCCTGGTGGTGGTCAATCGCATCGTCTTTCTTTCCGGCGGCATCGCTCACGCCGCCTACGGCGGCATCGGCCTGTCGTGCTATTTCGGCTGGCCCTACCTGCCGGGCACCATCGGTTTTTCCCTGGTTGCCGCGACGCTCATGGCGGCCGTCAGCCTCAAGGCAAAACACCGCGCGGATACGATCATCGGCGTCATCTGGGCCCTGGGCATGGCCTTCGGCATCATCTTGATCGACCTGACGCCGGGCTACAATGTGGATCTGATGAGTTATCTGTTCGGCAGCATCCTCACCGTTCCCGGGTCGGATCTGCTCATCATGATCGTCATGGGGGGGGTGATGACGGGTCTGGTGGCCTATTATTACAAAGAGCTCCTCGCCCTGTCCTATGACGAGGAGTTTGCCCAGATCCGAGGTGTGCCGGTCAGGAAGCTGTATTTCGGTCTGATCGGCATGCTGGCCGTCACCGTGGTCCTGGTGATCCAGGTCGTGGGCCTGATCCTGGTCATCGCCCTCCTGACCATTCCCCCGTACATCGTTGAAAAGCATGCCAAATCGATGGCCCAGATGATGGTGGGGTCGAGTTTCCTCGGCGCCGTGTTCACCGTGGCCGGTTTGTGGTTTTCGTACAGGTACAATCTCACATCGGGGGCTTCGATCATCATGGTTTCCGGTGTTGCGTTCCTGATTTCCCTGTTGATGGAGAAGACGGCATCGCAAAGCAGGAAAGGGGAAAGATCTTCCTGAGATCGCAAAGAAAGAACGCTGCGGGTCCTTCACACAATCTGGAGGACACGCTGTTGTAAATGAACGCTCAGGCCACCGCCGACCGGCTGCACGCTCCGGATTTCTTGGGCCATTACCGTTATGTGGAGGAGCCCCATTTCCCGTTTCCGATCGCTTCTGCAAAACCGCAACGTGATTTTCGCCTTGGCCGTCACGGCGGGCCTGGTCCTCCCCGGGCCCTCGGAGTGGATCCGGCCCCTGATCCTGCCGGCCCTGGCGGTGATCCTCACCGTTGCCACCCTGGGGGTCACGAACGATCTCTTTCGCCGGCCCGGAAAGATGGTGGTCCCTTCCCTGACGGGGATTCTCCTGAATTACCTGGTCCTCGGCAACGTGATCGTCGTCCTGAGCGCTGTCCTGATCCGGGAGGACGTGCTGTGGAAGGGATTCGTCCTCATGGCTGCCGTGCCGCCGGCGGTGGCCGTCATCCCCTTCACCTCCTCCCTGCGGGGAAACGTGTTCGTTTCGCTGGTCGGGACGGTGGGGGGCTACCTGGGCGGGCTGGTCCTGATGCCGCTCATGCTGTTCGTCCTGCTGGGGGGGAGTCTTGCGGATCCCTCCATCCTGGCATGGCATGCCCTGGTCCTCATCGTGCTTCCCCTGGCGACCTCCCGCGTCATCCTCTGGCGGGGGTGGAACCGCCGGATCCGCCCGGTCCGGGGCCTCCTGACCGACTGGGGGTTCTTCCTGGTCATCTATGCGATCACCGGTCTCAACCAGGACCTCCTGGTCCGGAATCCGGGCATCCTGGCGCCCGTTGTGGCGGTGGCCTTCCTGTCCACCTTCGTCCTCGGGTACCTCGTGGAACGGGTCGCACGGCTTCTCCACTTCCGGGACGAAACCGTCACAAGCCTGGTTCTCCTGGGGACCCTCAAGAACTATGGCCTCACGGGAGGCCTGGCCCTGTCGCTCTTCGGCCGCGAGGCGGCCCTCCCGGCCGCCGTGGGAAGCCTTTTTTTGATTCTCTACTACGTCTGGCTCGGGAGAAAACGGCGCGCGGCGGAGGCGCAGGGAACAAGCGGTGAAGAGGGGTCCCACCCGGGCATCCGGCAGGAGGGTGTGCCACCCGGCTCCTGAAGCCCTCCGCAAGCCTTTCCGGAAAGGCCTTTGCGTCCTTCCTTTCCAATTCTTGCAGGAAAGCCTGTTCGCTGTTATACAGGATGCCGGGTGCCGCTTCCGGCCCCGGAAAAACCACGCACCAATCAGCATCCTTGAAAGGAGGTACGTTTTATGGCTCTCGTACTGCCGGACCTGCCCTATGCAAAGGACGCCCTGGCGCCCGTCATCAGCGCCAACACCCTCGAGTTCCATCACGGCAAGCATCATCGGGCCTACGTGGACAACGCCAACAAGCTCCTGGCCGGCACGGACCTGGAGAACCTTTCGCCGGAGGAGATCGTCCGCAAGGTCGCCGGGGACGCTGCAAAGGCGGGCATCTTCAACAACGTGGCCCAGGCCTGGAACCACTCCTTCTACTGGAAAGGCATGAAGCCCGGCGGGGGCGGGAAGCCCGCGGGTCCCGTCGCCGGCATGATCCAGGCGGCCTGGGGCAGCTACGAGAAATTCGTCGAGGAGTTGAAGAACGCCGGCGTGACCCAGTTCGGAAGCGGCTGGGCGTGGCTGGTCCTGGACGGCGGATCCCTCAAGATCGTGAAGACGGCCAATGCCGACACGCCCGTCGCCCACGGCCTGAAACCCCTCTTGACGATCGACGTCTGGGAGCACGCCTACTACCTGGATTTCCAGAACCGCCGCCCCGACTATCTGGCCGCCTTCCTCGACAAGCTCGTCAACTGGGACTTCGTG
>JBFYXW010000230.1:0-2741 GCA_041310335.1 Syntrophaceae bacterium
GACACCCGCCCCCAGATGAAATGGTCCACCATGATGTCGCCCACCACCAGGACCTTCGCCCGGGAGAAGCCCTCGATGAGCGCCTCCGCCCTCTTTTTCGTCAGGATGCCCTTCACGCTGACCCCTCTGCGGCCGCACCGTTTCCGCCGGCCCGGTTTTAAACGATGGATGCTATGTTTCCGGGCTCAATTTGTCAATTCTTTTGTTCCTTTCCGGCGCTCCCGCCGGCCGGCCCGGGGGTACCGAACCAATTCCGTATTGACTTCCCCGTGGGAGTAGGCCATAATGCTACAGTATTCAACCAATAAAATCAAATAAATACACAGCACCTGCGAACAGGGGCCTTACCAATCATGGGTTCCAACATCCTGCGCTCCGCGATCCTCATTTCCCTCGGCGTTGCCGTGACGGGCTATTTCTCCTCCTGCGCCGTCATTTTTTCGCTCCTGTCCCCGGGGGAGAACAAGATCCACATGCTGGCCCGGATCTGGGCGAAGACCCTGCTGGCCATGTCCAGCGTCAAGATCCAGGTCATCGGCGGGGAGAATGTCCTGAAGGACAAGCCGCAGATCTTCATGGCGAACCACCAAAGCGACTACGATGTCTTCATCGTCCTCGGGTACATCCCCAGCCAGTTCCGCTGGATCGCCAAGAAGGAGCTCTTCAAGATCCCCGTGTTCGGGAAGGCCATGCGCAACGCCGGCTACATCGAGATCGACCGCCAGCACCACGAGAAGGCACTCCGCAGCATCGATCTGGCAGCGGAGAAGATCCGGGAGGGGAAGTCCGTCATGTCCTTCCCCGAGGGGACCCGCAGCCGCGACATGACACTCAAGCCCTTCAAGCAGGGGGCGTTCCACCTGGCCATCCAGTCGGGCGTCCCGATCATCCCCGTCTCGCTCGTCGGCACCGGCCACATCATGCAGAAGCGGTCCCTCCAGATCAACCCGGGCAAGGTCCTGATGGTGATCGACAAGCCCATCGAAACGAAGGACTACACCATCGAGACCCGGCACGAACTCATCGAGCGGGTCCGCAACACGATCCTCCACAACTACGAGAGATACAACGCCACCCTGGACAGAACGAGGGGGGCGGCCTGAAGCCATGGCGGGCAAGGGGCAGGAAACCAGCCGGAGAAAGAGGGAAATCGCAGGCGTCGCGGGCCTCGCCCTCTCCTTCTTCCTTTTCCTTTCCTTCGTCTCCTACACGCCCGCCGACCCGTCGCTGTCCCACTTCGTCACCGGCGATCCCGCCGTGCGGAACATCTTCGGGGCCGCGGGCTCCTACACCGCCGACGCCCTCTTCCGCCTCCTGGGCGTGGGCGCCCTCCTGATTCCCATCCTGGCCTTGGTCGTCGCGTTCCGGTTCTTCCTCGACCCGGTGTTTTCGGTCCGGCCCGTTCCGGCCCTCGGGGCTGCAGCCTTCGTGCTGGCCGTCTCGGGCCTCGCGAGCCTGGTTTTGACCAGCGTCCCGGTCTACGGCGTCCGACTCCAGGCGGGGGGGCTGCTCGGCGCCGTCGGGGCGGACGCGCTGATCCCCGTTCTGAACCGGGCCGGCGTGTTCATCCTGCTCCTGTTCATCCTGCTCCTCTCCCTGATGGTGGCCGCGGACATCTCCGTCGTCGCCCTCGGCCGGGGGATCCGGTCCCTTTCCACCGCCGCCTGGGGGGCCGCGAGCCGGATCGGCCGGGAGAGGGCCGCTTCCCGAGCGGGGGATGCGGAGCCGGAGGAGGAGAGGCTCGTCGAGGTCCTGCCCGTCCCCGTCATCGAGGCGCCCCAGCCGGTGGAGAAGGCGAAGAAGATCGAGCAGACCCACTTCGACTTCCTCGAGCGCGTCGGGGATTACCAGCTCCCGCCGCTGTCGCTGCTGGACCAGGCGGAGAAGCGGGGCACCCGGGTCAAGCGGGACAGCCTGCTCGCCAACGCCCGGATCCTGGAGAAGAAGCTGGCCGACTTCGGCGTCGAGGGCCGCGTCGTGGAGGTGAAGCCGGGGCCGGTCATCACGATGTACGAACTGGAGCCCGCCCCGGGGGTGAAGATCAACCGGATCACGAACCTGACGGACGACCTGGCGCTGGCGCTCCGGGCGCCGAGCATCCGCATCATCGCCCCCATCCCGGGGAAGGGGGCCATCGGCATCGAGATCCCGAACCACGAGCGCGAACCGGTGCGCCTGCGGAACGTGCTGGACACGGAGGCCTTCCGGGAGGCGAAGCTCCGGCTGCCCATCGCCCTGGGTGAGGACATCGTGGGCGCCCCCGTCATGGCGGATCTGGCCCGGACGCCCCACCTCCTCATCGCCGGCACGACGGGCTCCGGGAAGAGCGTCTCCCTCAACGCCATGATCTGCAGCATCCTCTTCCGGGCGACTCCCGACGAGGTGAAGTTTCTCCTCATCGACCCGAAGCGGCTGGAGCTGTCGGCCTACGAGGGGATCCCCCACCTCCTCCACCCCGTCGTGGTGGACCCGAAGAAGGCGTCGCTCGTCCTGAAGTGGGCCGTGGAGGAGATGGAGCGGCGCTACCGGGTGATGGGCGAGGTGGGCGCCAAGGGGATCGACGGCTACAACCGGATGATCGAGAAGTCCCGGGACGAGAAGGCGAAGAAGAAGGCCTTCGGGCTGCAGGCCGGGAAGCCCAGACCGGAGCCCCCGCCCGTCGAGGAGGACGCCCTGCCCCCGGAGGCGGAGGGACCGGCCCTGGCGGCCATCGCCCGGGCCCCGGAGGAGCACGTCCGGCT
>JBFYXW010000231.1:0-12779 GCA_041310335.1 Syntrophaceae bacterium
TGCCGCGGGGTTTGAAGACAGGCAAGCTTTTCTTCATGGCCCTCCTGGATCAGGGATTCTCGGGTGACATCTATCCCGTGTCGCCCCAGGCCGACGAGATCGACGGCTTCAAGGCGTATCCCAACGTCACGGCCATCCCCGGGGCGGTGGATCTGGCCATCATCCTGGTGCCGCAGCACCGGATCCTCTCCGCGGTCCGGGAATGCGCCGCCAAGGGGATCAAGGGCGCCGTCCTGTTCACGGCGGGGTACAAGGAAACGGGCACGGAGGAGGGACGCGCCCTGGAGGAACAGCTGGTCCAGGTGGCCCGCGCTTCGGGCCTGAGGCTCATCGGGCCGAACTGCATGGGCATTTATGCCCCGCGCTCCGGGCTTTCCTTCTTCCCCAACCTGACGAGAGAGCCGGGTCCCGTGGGGCTCGTGTCGCACAGCGGTTCCCTGGCCAACGTCCTGTGTCTTACGGCCCCGAAAAAGGGGATCCGCTTCAGCAAGGCCGTAAGCCTGGGGAACGAGTGCGACCTGTCGAGCGCCGACTTTCTCCTCTACCTGGGAAACGACCCGGAAACGCGCCTGATCGGCGCCTACATCGAAGGGGTGAAGGACGGGTCGCGCTTCTTCGAGGCCCTCCGCGCCGCCTCGCTGAAGAAACCCGTCATCCTCTGGAAAGTGGGTTTGACGTCCGCGGGTGCCCGGGCGGCGGCCTCCCACACGGGTGCCCTGGCCGTGGCCAGGGACGTCTGGGAGGGCGTCGTGAAGCAGGCGGGGGCCGTCCCCGTGGTGGGCTACGAGGCCTGGGTCGACACCCTCATGGGGTTTGCCATGCTGCCGGAGTATCTCGGCGATCGGATTGCCATCATCTCGGGGCCCGGCGGGCTGGCCGTTTCCGCCGCCGAGGCCTGTGCGGACAATGGTCTGCAACTGGCAGAGCTTTCTCCCGGAACCCGCGAGGCCCTCGCTGCGGTAGTGCCCTCAACGGGCACGAGCCTGCGCAATCCCGTCGACGTCGGTCTCACCGCATCGCTGGAGATCGGGATTTACCTAAAGAGCATCGAGGCCGTCACTCTTGACCCTGATGTGGATGCCGTGGTGATCATCGGGGCGGGGCTCACCCCGGAGGCAAACCGGCTCTACACCGAAACCATCATCGAAGCGCGCCGGCAGTCCGGCAAGGCCATCCTGCTGGTCAACCTCCCCGGCTTCGATTCCGCCTATATTCCCCAATTCTGCGACGCCGGCATTCCCTACTTCGAATCGTCCGAACGGGCATTGAGCACCTATGCCCGCGTCCTCCGTTACCAGCAGTGGCGAAAGAAGCGGCCATGAGCAGGGGAAGCGCTGGCCATCACGGAGCCGGAAGGCAGCTTTCCCCCGGCGAGATCGCCGGGGGGGCGGCACAAGTCAGGGGAGAAATCCGTCTGGAGGATAGATCGTTACTATCATGAAGTTGAGCGACCTGGGTTTTGATACGTGGTTCGAGCCGCACAGCGGTGAACTGCTCGAGGAAAGCACGAGCATCGCCCGCATCTCGGCGGTCGATCGCGGCGGCTACCTGATCCGGAATGAATCGCGGGAGGTCCCGGCGGAACTCTCCGGGAGGCTTTCCTATCAGACGGAGCGGGCCGTCGACCTGCCCTGTGTCGGGGATTGGGTCACGGTGCAGTACTACGACCGCGACACGGCGGCCATCATCCACCGGGTGTTTCCCCGCAGGACCTTCCTGCGCCGCAAGACCGCGGGGGACAGGGTGGACTTCCAGATGATCGCGGCCAACATCGACGCCGCCTTCATCGTCCAGTCCTGCCATTTCGACTTCAATCCCCGGCGCCTGGACCGCTACCTGGTCATGGCGGCGGACGGGTGTGTAGAGCCGGTCGTCGTGCTCACGAAGACGGATCTGATCCCCCCGGAGGAACTGGAGCAGAAAGTCGCGATCGTCCGTTCCGTTGCCAATGCGGCGGTGCTCGCCCTCAGCAACAAGAGCGGTGCCGGGCTCGACCTGTTCCGGCAAGCGCTCCGCCCCGGGAGGACCTATTGCCTGCTGGGGTCGTCCGGCGTCGGGAAATCGACCCTGATCAACCGCCTCCTGGGCCGGGAGGCCCTGAGCACGAAAGCCGTCAGCGGCACGGGAGAAGGCACCCACACGACGTCGCGGCGGCAGCTGGTCGTTCTGGCCGACGGGGCGATGCTGATCGACACGCCGGGGATGCGGGAACTCGGCCTTCTCGGGGCCGGCGACGGAGTCGACATCGGATTCGAGGACCTGCTCCGCCTGGCCGCGGATTGCCGCTACGCCGACTGCAGCCACGAAAACGAGTCGGGATGCGCCATACGGGCGGCGGTCGAAAGCGGTGCCCTGAGCCGGGAGCGCTACTTAAGCTATCTCAAGCTTAAGAAGGAGTCGGACTACCACGAGATGTCCTACCTGGAGAAACGGAAGAAGGACAAGGCCTTCGGACGCTTCATCAAGACGGTCAAGAAACAGCTGAAGGATTGAGTCGCCCCATGGCCCACATGCTCCCCCCCGACAACCAGTCCTTCACCACCCCCGGGGGGGGGCATTCTACCGGTTCCGATGAGAATTGTAGAGATTTGGTTTAATAATGTTAATGTATGATGACCGAAAGTATGCACAAACAACAATAATTAAACCTTGCCATTGACAACAGTTTAATTATGTGATTGTTTGATGACCATGGCTACGAAAGGCAAGACAAAAATAAACCGCCTGATAACTCAGTGGACTATCGGCACGCCCGGAGCCACCTCTTATCTCGACGATTCCGGATTCAGTCGGGATCTGCTCGTGAAATATAAGAACAGCGGCTGGCTGGAGTCCTTTGGACGAGGGGCATATATCCGCTCCGGGGACAAGGTGGATTGGCCGGGCGCCCTTTATACCCTTCAGAATCAGCTCTCCCTTTCTGTTCACGCGGGAGGAAAGACCGCCCTGCAATTGAAGGGATATGCCCATTACCTGCCGGCGAGGCAGAGCAAAGTTTACCTTTACGGTTCGCGGGGATTGATATTGCCGGCCTGGTTCAAGGGAGATCGTTTCGGCGTTCAGTTTGTTGTGACGCGGACCAATCTCTTCCCCGCGGATTTTCAGGAGGGCTTCACCGATTTCAAGGAACGTGATTTTTCGGTCAGGATAGCGGCACCAGAAAGGGCCGCCATGGAGATGCTTCACCTGGTGCCTGGAGAAGTCGGCTTCGACGAGGCCCAATTCATCATGGAGAATCTGGTTGCCCTCCGTCCCGATGTTGTCCAGCGGCTGCTGGAGGCGTGCCGATCGATAAAGGTGAAAAGACTGTTTCTCTACATGGCAGAGAAAAAGGGGCATGCCTGGGTGTCGAAACTGGATGTATCGAAAGTCCATCTCGGAAAGGGGAAGCGGTCGATCGTGCCGAATGGCCGGCTTGACAAGAAATATCAAATAACCGTTCCCGCGACTCGTGAAGGGATGCCTTCATGATCGAAGACATCTACTTCAGACAGGCCGAACTGCTCCTGCGGATCATTCCTTTCGTCGCCGAAGAATCCGTTTTCGCTCTGAAGGGAGGAACGGCAATCAATTTTTTTGTCAGGGATCTTCCGCGTATCTCTGTCGATATCGACCTCGTATATCTTCCCGTTGGCGAAAGGAATGTATCCCTCGAGGACATAAACTCTGCACTTGCCAGAATATCACGGGATATCGAGAGCAGGATTCCGGGGACGAAGGTCACTTCCAGGAAAACCGGAGGCTCCGATTTGCTGAGCGGATTGTTTGTGAAGAGACTGGATACGTCCGTCAAGATCGAACCCAATCTGGTTTTACGGGGGTCTGTATATCCTCCTGCGAAAAGGGTCATCTCTCCGAAAGCAGTTGAGCTCTTTGAGATTTCCGTGGAATGTCCCGTCCTGTCGGAAAATGAGCTCTATGCCGGGAAGATCTGCGCCGCCCTGGATCGCCAGCACCCACGAGATCTCTTCGATATCATGATGCTTTTCAAATATGGCGGCTTCAGTGACGACCTCAGGAAGGCCTTCATTGTCTACATGATCAGTCATGATCGGCCTATGGTTGAGATTCTTGATCCGGGCTTTGCTGACATAAGGGCTGTTTTTGAAACTGAATTTCAAGGCATGACTTTGGAAGAGGTCACCTGCGAGGACCTGGAAAAGACCAGAGAAGAACTGGTTTCCATGATTGCCAGCGGGCTGACGGTTACGGAAAAGCAATTCATCGTCTCCGTGAAAGAAGGGAAGCCCCGGTGGGAATTAATCGGCGTTGAAGGGATTGAGAACCTGCCCGCCGTCCGGTGGAAGCTCTTGAACATCGGTCGCATGAACCCGTCAAAACACAAAAAGGCGGTTCGTAAATTGAGAGATTACCTGGAAGTTTAGTCAGCTTTGACGAGATCCCTCTCCATTCGAAAGACAGGTTTCTCATGGCCCACATGCTTCCCCCCGACAACCAGTCCTTCACCACCCCCGGGGAGGGGGTGTTCTACCGGTTCCTCCAGGGGGTGGCGCGGCCGGACGAGCGGAACACCGCCTGGTATCTCCCGGACATCCAGGGGCGGGAGCCCGATTTCATCCTGTTCTCCGAGGACCTGGGCCTCGTCGTCTTCGAGGTGAAGGACTGGGTCCTGGACCAGATCGTCCGGGCGGACCCGCAGCACTTCGTCCTGGACGTGGGAGGAGTCGAGGACCCGCGGCAGAACCCCCTCCGGCAGGCCCGAGAGTATTTTAACCGGATCATGAGCCTGATCCGGGGGGACGCCCGCCTCCTGTCGCGGGACCCCCACCACCTGGGGAACGTGAAGATCCCCGTCACCTGCGCCGTCGTCTTCCCCAACATCAACAAGCACGAGTACCGAGGGCGGCGCCTCGACCAGGTGATCCCTGCGGAGCGGGTCTTCTTCTGGGACGACCTGCACCCCCAGTCGCCCATCTGCGAGGACCCCTCGGGGCGGTGCTTCCGGGAGGCCCTGACGGGGATGTTCGAGCACCGCTTCGATTTCCACGTCACGCCCCGGGAGCTGGACCACCTGCGGCAATTGATCTTCCCCACCGTCCGGATCGACCTGCCGGACCGGCGGCCCCTGGAGAAGCGGGCGGCGGAGGAGCGGCGGCTGATGCTCCTGGACCGCCACCAGGAGAGCATCGCCCGGCAGTTCGAGGGGGGGCACCGGATCGTCACCGGTCCCTCGGGCTCGGGGAAGACGCTGGTCCTGGTGCACCGAGCGGCCCTGCTTAGGCAGTACAACCCCGCCGTCAAGAACATCCTGTTCGTCTGCTACAACGTCACCCTCGTGAACTATATCCGGCGCCTCCTCGCGGACAAGCGCGTCCCCCTGGGGGAGGGCGGGGTGGAGGTCCTCCACTTCTTCGAGCTGTGCGCCCTCGTCACCGGGATGGAGATCCCCTACGAGAAGGAGGACTCGGAGTTCTACGACCTCGTCATCGAAGAGACGTTGCGGAAGCTCCCGGCCTGCCCGCTGAAGTACGACGCGGTCCTCGTGGACGAGGGGCAGGACTTCTCCGACGACATGATGCGGATCGCCGTGTCCGTCCTGAACCCGGAGACGAACAACTTGATGATCGCCCTCGACTCGGGGCAGAATATCTACCGGCCCCCCCGTCCACGTACCCAGGACGGGAAAAAATCAGATTGGAAACCGGATTCATTTCCGTCCTGGGAGAAGGTGGGCGTTCAGGCCCGGGGGCGGGTCCACCCGCTCCGGTGGGTGTACCGCAACACGAGGGAGATCGCCGACTACGCCCGGGCCCTGCTCGGGGAGGAGCGGGGAGCGGGGGAGGGCGGGCCGGCGCAGTTGAGCCTGCCCATCGAGACCTTCGAGGCGGAGCACGGATCGCCGCCGGAGACCCTGCAGTTCGGGGACGTCGGGGAGATCGCCGCTTTCGTGGCCTCGAAGATCGCGGAGCTGAACACGAAGGAGGGCTACCCCCTCTCGGAGATCGCCGTCCTGTACACGATGCGGACGCCCCCGCACCTGCCCGGGGTGAACGTGCCCCGCCTGCTGGCGCGGGAGATGGACCGCCGGGGGATCCTCCACGCCTGGGTTTCGGAGGACTACCGGGCGAAGCGGTCCTACGACGTGACGACGGACCGGGTGACCGTCTCCACGGTCCACAGCGCCAAGGGCTTCGACTGGGCCTGCGTCTTCGTGGTGGGCCTGGACTGGCTGGAGAACGGCGGCCGCTGGTCCCCCGAACAGGCCCGCCGCCTGGCCTACGTGGCGGCGACCCGGGCGCGGCGGCGGCTGTTCATCCTCCACGAGGAGCCGCTGGCGGCGTGAACGGGACTTACCGCCCGGATAGAATTACCAGCATATATGGATCATTGCTGGTAATTCTATCCTCGACGCCGGCCGCGTTGCCTGCGGTCAAATGAATCGGACCCTTTTGCGAACGAAGGAGGTGCGCCTTGGCTGACTTTCCCTGGTTCAAGAACTACGACGCGGGGGTGCCCCGTACCCTGGAGCCCTACCCGGACCGGACACTCCTGGACGTGGCGGTCGAGACCGCCCGGGAGCGCCCCGGCCACACGATGATGTGGTTCAAGGGGGGTGTCATCACCTACGCCCGGTTCATCGAGCACGTGGAGGGCGTGGCAAAGGCCCTGGTCGCCCTGGGCGTGAAGAAGGGCGACCGGGTGGCCCTGCTCATGCCCAACATCCCCCAGATGCTCATCGGCCAGTTCGCCGTGTGGAAGGCCGGGGGCGTTGCGGTGCCGGTCAACCCGCTCTACAACGAGGCGGAGCTTCTGCACGCGCTGAGGGACTGCGGGGCGGAGATTGCCATGGTCATGACTTCCTTCTACCGGGCCGTGAAGGCCGTCCAGGCCCGGACAGCCGTGAAGACGGTGATTGCCACCTCCGTCAAGGAGTACCTGACGCCGTTCAATCGGCTGATGTTCGGCCTCCTCCTGGAGAAGAAGCAGGGGCACCGGGTGGAACTGGAGGCGGGGGACCTGCGGCTCCAGGAGGTCATCCGGAAGTACGCCGCCACCCCGGTTCCCCAAGTGAAGCTCGACCCCGGCGACACGGGGCTGATCCTCTTCAGCGGCGGCACCACGGGGACGCCCAAGGGCGTCATGCTCTCCCACGGGGCCATCGTGCGGAACGGGATGCAGACGCGGGCCTGGTTTTCCACGCTGATCACGGACTGGGAGGACGTCACGATTCTCCTGATGCCCCTCTTCCACATCTACGGCAACATCATCCTGGTTTCGACCCTGCTCCACGCCCGGCTGCCCATCGTCCTGGTGCCCAACCCGAGGGACTTCCCGGACCTCCTGGCCACCATCCAGGCGACGAAGCCGAGGTTTTTCCCCGGCATCGCCACGCTGTTCATCGGCCTGATGAACCACCCCGACGTGAAGTCGGGGAAGATCGATTTCCGGTCCATGAAGATGTGCGTGGCCGCCGCCGCGCCGCTCCTCCCGGAGACCAAGAAGAGCTGGGAGGCCCTGACGGGCGGCAAGCTGGTCGAGGCCTACGGACTCACGGAGTCGGGCATCATCGCCATGGGGCCGATCCTGGGCCGGTGGAAGGAGGGGGCCGTGGGGCTGCCGACCCCGGACTCGGAGGTCCGGATCGTGGACATCCTGACGGGGAAGGAGGCGCTCCCCATCGGGGACACCGGCGAGATTATCGTCAACGCTCCGCAGTTGATGCAGGGCTACTGGAAGAACCCGGAGGCCACGGCGGAGATGCTCCGGGACGGCTGGCTCTACACGGGGGACATCGGCCACCTGGACGAGGACGGCTACCTCTACATCACCTCCCGCAAGAAGGAGCTGATCAAGCCCAGCGGCCACCAGGTCTTCCCGGGGGAGGTGGAGGAGGTCTTGGCCGGCCACCCGGCGGTGCAGGAGGTGGCCGTGGCGGGCGTCCGGGACCCCGAGCAGGGCGAGGCCGTCAAGGCCTGGGTCGTGCTGATGCCCGATCAGAAGTGCACGGCGGAGGAACTGAAGGCCTTCTGCCGGGACCGGCTGACGGCCTACAAGGTGCCCAAGCACGTCGAGTTCCGCGACACCCTGCCCAAATCGCTGATCGGCAAGGTGCTCCGGCGGGTCCTCCAGGAGGAGGAGCAGAAACGGTAGGCAGTCTGAAAAGGTGTCAGATTTATTTGTGCACTGCAAAAATAAATCTGACACCTTTTCAGACAGTAGTGAAATCGGATCTATTTTTCTCTGAAGAGGAGGCAGGGTCGAATCGACATGAAAAAGTATCTCGCAGTGATCGGTGTTTCCGTCTTGCTTGTATTGCTGTTGCTTGGGTGGTGGGTTGTCAGCCGTCCCGAACGAGGGACGACGGGATCGGTGAGCACCCAGTTCCGCTGGATCGGTCCCAACGACAAGATCGTGGTGGACGGCTTCGACGACCCCAAGGTCCGGGGTGTGGCCTGCCACATCGCCCGGGCCCAGACCGGAGGCGTGAAGGGCGCGATGGGTGTGGCGGAGGACACGAGTGACGCCAGCATCGCCTGTCGCCAGGTCGGGCCGATCCAGTTCGTGGGCGAACTCAAGGAAGGTGAGCGCGTCTTTGACGAGAACCGCAGCCTCGTCTTCAAGTCGCTCCAGGTCGTCCGCTTCTTTGACCGCCAGCGCAACGTCCTGGTGTATGTCTCCTACAGCGACCGGGTCATCACGGGGAGCCCGAAGAACAGCATCAGCACGGTCCCCATCATGGGGTGGAAGGCACCCTGAAGCCGGCAGGCGGGGGACGGCTCCCTGTGTCCCGCCCTCCAGGAACACGGTCGGGCCGGCGAAAGCAAAATCAAGCGAGATATCGATTGTCATGCGAGCCGAGAAATCACATTCATCGCGTGAAGTTATCATCTCCTTGACTTTTTTCCCGATTCAGGAGAGGATGCACCTCAACTTCACAATACGTCGTCAACTTTTTTAACTCAATTGAGTTTCCCCCCGTATCGGATTCAAGGAGGCGGTCATGGCAGACCTCGAAAAAGCGATTTCACAATACATGAGCAAGTGCAAATCGTGCACGATCGCAACCGTCGGAGCCGACGGGGAACCGGATGCCTCGACGGTGTTCTTCGCCAATTCCGGGCTGGACATCTATTTCAATACGGCAAGGGACAGCAGGAAAATCAGGAACATCGAGGCGAACCCGCGCGTCGCCGTGGCGATGCAGAAGAATCCGGAGCCGAAGACGGACAGGGAAATCAGCGGCGTCCAGTACAGCGGCGTCGCCAGGATGCTGCCGGACGGCGAAGAGGAAGGCGTGCCCCGCGCCGTTGTGGCGAGGCACAGGGCCTTTAACAGCGTCAGGCCCGGCAACTCCGTCATCGTGAAGGTCACCGCCACGAAGGTGTACCTGATCGATTACGAAAAGGGGTTCCGCCATCGCGAACTCCTGGAGGTCTCCTGACGACCCGAATGTTCCCCGGGGCGAGCCGTAAATGGGCAATCATCATGGGAGCAGGTGACAACTGGGCAGAGAGGAGGGAAACAT
This sequence comes from Syntrophaceae bacterium, assembly GCA_041310335.1. GTDB lineage: Bacteria > Desulfobacterota > Syntrophia > Syntrophales > PHBD01 > PHBD01. The sequence goes on from JBFYXW010000231.1 coordinate 9,488, forward strand.
GAGCAAGAAGCGTCTGTACGTGTTGTGGACGAACGACAACCTGGTCACGGCGGAGAAGATGGTCTTCATGTACACCGTCAACTCCCGCCTGAAAGGATGGTGGGACGAGGTCACGCTCATCATCTGGGGCGCGACGACGATACTGGTCAGCGAGGACGCGAAAATCCAGGGACTGGTCGCCAAGGCGCTGGAGGCGGGCGTCCACGTCACCGCCTGCAAAGCCTGTGCGGACCAGCTCGGGGTCACGGAAAAGCTGGAAGAACTGAATATCGAAGTCAAATACTGGGGGCAGCCGTTGACGGAGCTCCTGAAAAGCAACGAACGGCTTCTCACGATATAACCGTTGAGCCAGCCCGGACGACGGCCGGCTCTGGCCGGCCGTTTTTTGTCGGGGCACTCGATAAGGCCGGACGTCCGTCCCCGGGAAGGAAATCGGAATGCGCCCTTTGTCTGTCGGCCTCCTGACGAAAGAGGTCCGATTTATTTTTGCACTGCACAAAATTCAGGCCCGTTTTTTTGAAATCCCGAATTGACTGATTTTCATATTTATGTAATGTTTTTTAGTAATTATGAAAGGCCTGTTGTGCTTGCGATACGAAACGGCAAGGTGAACAGATGGCATTAACAATAGCAAGAAAAGGAGCTTGTGATGGGAGACAAGGGTGGGAAGAAAGACAAGGAAAAGGGGCAGAAACAGAAAGCCGATAAACAAAAACAAAAATCCCAGGAAAAGATTAACAAGCTGCCGAAAAGAAAGCCCTGAAATACATGGCGACCATGCCACCAGGAACATTTGACGATCATGGAGGAAGTGGAAATGGCTAAATCAGAAGACGCAAGAAAAACCGAGAAGAAGAAACCACTAAAAACAGCCAAAGAGAAGAAGCAGGCAAAACGGGAAAAGAAAAAGGGCTGAAAAATGTAAGACGGCGAAGACGCCATCTCCTTTTTGTAAAACATGAAACACCACCATGAAAGGGGGATTACAAGATGCCGATCTTTATGATGTTTGGGAAGTATTCCCCAGATGCGCTCAAGAAGATTTCTGCCGAACGAACGAAAAAAGCTGTCAAGATCATCAAGAAGAATAGTGGAAAAGTGATATCCATGTATGCCGTATTGGGAGAACACGACCTTGTTTTAACGCTGGATTTTCCTGATGTGGAGAGAGCGCTGATAACCTCAATAGCGTTAAATGAACTGACGGGGATCTCTTTTGTCACATCACCGGTGGTTGATGTGGAACAGTTCGATAGATTGGTGTCTGAAATCAAAGACATGTGAAAAAGGTGTCAAAAGGTGTCAGATTTATTTTTGCACTGCACAAATAAATCTGACACCTTTTCTTTTCCAAACCATAGCAAGCAATAACGGAATAGACATGCAGGCATACAGAATTCACAAGATGGTCATTGCGGCCGATATGGAAGAGGACGCCTGTGAATTTTATCGCAGGGAAATATGCGGGACCCCTCCCGATGTGATTGAAGAACTGCCCCATTCGATGAATGTGCGCTGCGAAGACGGGACCGTCAAGACGATCAAAACGCGCATCAACGAGGAACTGGACGCTCGCAATGACTGGCTCAACATGGGAATCCCCTGCGAACTCCACTGGCCCTTTTTCGTGGGAACCCTGCCATGAATGGCTCTCGTTGAAAAAGGTGTCCGATTTATTTGGGCGAAAAAGGTGTCTGCAAAAATAAATCTGACACCTTTTTCGGAAGCCCACCCTTTTACACATGAGTGACCGCAGCATTTCTTTCATGCAATGGCGTGCGATCGCGCGCCGCCACCCATCCGCATTCCTTCTCGCCGCTCAACTGGCGAGCCTGGTGCTCTATGTGGCATTGGAGGGCGTCCCGGGCGGGCCGTTTCTGCTCAGTGTTTTCGGAATGATGGTCCTGTTGCTGGTGGTTTGGGTCGTCGTCCGCAGCCCCGCGATCTCCTGGGTCGCGTGGGTCCTTGCAGCGCCGGCCGTGTTGCTGTCGCTGCTGTCATGGTTGCTGGTCGACCCAACCCTGCTGATCTGGGCGGCGCTGCCGGAAGCGGTGTTGTATTTCTACGGAGCGGGCGGTTTGATCACGTACATGATGGGGGATGACCGGGTAACGGTCGACGAGTTGTTTGCCGCCGGCGCCACCTTTACCCTGATTGCATGGGGATTCGCTTATCTGTACCTGGTCTGCCAGGCGTGGTGCCCCGGGTCTTTCGTAGGCGGGACGCACCCGGATGCGTCGCGGACTTTCATCGAGCTGCTGTTCTTGAGCTTTGCCAACCTTTCGGCAACGGGACTCAGCGATATCGTGCCGATCGCCTCGCCGTCGCGGGTGCTGGTGATGCTTGAGCAGTTCACCGGCGTGGCGTACCTCGCCGTGGTGGTCTCTCGGCTGATCGGGCTGACGATCGTTCGTCAAAAGGGCAAGGGCAAATCCTGACGCCGTTGCCCGGGCAGCCTGTTCTGCCGCTCTTCCATCGCGGGCAGCAAGACGGCGTCGTTCCGGCTGAAACCGGCCATGTCCTGCACAGAGCCGTCAGTTCAGGCTTGGCTTATACAGCTTGACCGGTTTCGGTTGCTGTTTTCTCCGCAGGCGCAGGTTCAGCATTTCCACGGACACGGAAAACGCCATCGAAAAGTAGATGTATCCCTTCGGCACATGGACGTCGAAGCCTTCGACGATCAAGGTTACCCCGACAAGGATGAGAAACGACAACGCCAGCATCTTGATGGTCGGGTGGGAGTCCACGAACTGGCTGATCGGCTTGGCGGCAAACAGCATGACCCCGACCGCGGTGATGATGGCGATGGCCATGATGGAAACGTGCTGGGCCAAACCCACGGCGGTGATGACCGAGTCCAGGGAGAAGACGACATCCAGGACGGCGATCTGGGACAGAACAGCAGCCATGCTCGCTGTCCCGTGTCTCGGAGCGGCTTCGTGGACGCCCTCCAGGCTGTTGTGGATTTCATGGGTCGCCTTCGCCATCAGGAACAGGCCACCCCCGATCAGGATGATGTCGCGTCCCGATATGTCGATGCCGAGCACGGAAAACCAGGGTTCCGTCAGGCCGATGACCCAGACGATGGAGAACAGGAGGGCCAGGCGCGTCCCCATCGCCAGAAGGAGCCCCGCATTCCTGGCCAGATCCCGCTTTTTCTCGGGCAGGCGCCCGACGAGGATGGAAATGAAAATGATGTTGTCGATGCCCAGGACAATCTCCAGGGCCGCCAGCGTGCCAAGGGCCATCCATCCCTCCAGGCCGGTCATCCAGGCAAACATATCTTGTCTCC
>JBFYXW010000233.1:0-49948 GCA_041310335.1 Syntrophaceae bacterium
GCCTCGTCGAAGCGGACCAGCTGGGCCAGGGCCCGGACGCCCCGCTCCGGCGTCGGGTAGACGGGGATCCCCTTCCGGTGCATCTTCAGGACCTCTTCCCTCTCCACGTCGGCGCCGCCGCAGAAGACGACGAGCTCCCCCTTCCCGGTGACGATGTCCGAGGCGCCGTGAACGGGGTCGCCGAAGATGACGATGCTCGTGTCGTAGTCCGATTTCGCTTGGGCGATGACCTTCGCGTAGAGGCTGGGGTCGGTGATGGCGTCCCCCGTCAGGTCGATGGGGTTGTACACGCCGCAGTGGGCCGGCAGGAAGGCTCGCAGGCGCTTCTGGAGCGCCGCCGTGGGGATGGGCGAGGAGAAACCGTACTTTTCCGCCTCGTCGATGCCGAGGATGGCGGCGCCGCCGGAGCTGGAGATGGACAGGAGGCGGCGGCCCTTCGGCTTGTCCAGGTAGGCCAGGGCCTTGGCGAAATCGTACAATTCCTCCAGGTTGTCGGCCCGGCAGACCTTGAATTTCCGGAAGATGGCCTCGTAGATCTCGTCGGTCCCCGCCAGGGACTTGGTGTGGCTCTCCGCCGCCACGCGACCCCGGGCGGTCCGGCCCGCCTTGAGGATCACCACGGGCTTGGTTACGCTTCCCAGCGCCTCCAGGAAGGCCGCGGGGCGCTTGACGCCCTCGACGTAGAGGGCGATGACCCGGGTGTTCCTGTCTTCGTTGAAATAATGGATGCAGTCCGATTCGTCCACGTCCGCCCGGTTGCCCAGGCTGACGAAGACGCTCACGCCCAGGTCCTCCTCGCTGGCCCAGTCCATCAGGGCCGCCCCGACGGTGCCGCTCTGGGAGATGAAGGCCATCCGGCCGCGAGTCGTCAGCAAAGGCCAGGACGCACAGAGGCTGGCGTAGGGCGCGTTGACCCCCTGGCAGTTGGGGCCGATGAGGCGGACGTTGTATTTCCGGGCCGTGGCGGCCAGCTCGGCCTGGAGCTTTTCCCCCTCTTCCCCCGCCTCGGCGAAGCCGCCGGTGACGATCACCGCCGCTTTCACGCCCGCCTTTCCGCACTCCGCGACGGCCCCGATGACCATGCGGGAGGGGATCACGATCACCGCCAGGTCCGGCGCCTTCGGGATGGAGGCGATGTCCTGGTAGGCTTTCAGCCCCAGGAGTTCGTCGGCCTTCGGGTTCACGGGAAAGATGGAGCCCTTGAAGCCCGCGTGAATCAGGTTGTACAGGACGTCGTAGCCGAGTTTCCCCGGCGTTCCGGAGGCCCCGACCATGGCGACGCTGTGCGGCTTGAAGATAGCGTCGAGACGGCTCTTCCCTTTCATGTTCCCTCCTTTTTCGGTATGAATGGGTACGGGTCGGTGAGGCAGGGTCCCCGCCCCCCAAGCGGGGACGGCGCATCCTAGCACAGTTCCATGGCGTTTTCCAGGACCGCTCCCCGCGCCAGGGACGAACCATCCAGCCGCGGGGGCGCGGCCGGGGGGTCCCAGAGGAGCGATTGGGAAAGCGTTTCCATACGGACGGCGATACACGCTTGAACGACCAGCCGCGGAAACGCTTTCCGCGACGGCGGGAACCCCCGAGACAGCCCCCGCGCCAAGATGTGCTCCGTCTTTACTTGGGGGACGCGGCATCATCAGGGAGGAAACGGGCATGAGACACCGGGAGGCCGGGAAGGTGGCGGAGGGGATCTGGTACCTGGGGCGGGAGGAGTCGGGGCTGTACCTCCTGGAGGGGAGCCGGGAGTCCATGATCGTAAGCGGCGGGATGGTCTACCTCCTGCCGGAGGTCCTCCGTCAGGTCGAGTCCTTCGGGATCGACGGCCGCCGGGTCACGAAGATTTTGATCCTCCATGCCCATTTCGACCACCTGGGCGTGATCCCATGGTGGAAGCGGACCTCCCCGGACGTGGAGGTCCTGGCCTCCGCCCGCGCCTGGGACGTCCTGGCCATGCCCAAGGCCATTGCCACGATCAATGCCTTCGGCCGGGCGGTGACGGAGCGGATGGGGCTGCAGGGGGGGCTGGAGGCCTTCGACCACCCCTGGCGGGACGACGTGACGGGACGGACAGTCCGGGAGGGGGACCGGATCGACCTGGGGGGCCTCTCCGTCCGGATCCTCGACACGCCGGGCCACTCCTCCTGCTCCATCTCGGCGTACCTGCCGGAGCGGAAGGCCCTGTTCGCCTCCGACGGCGGCGGCATCCCCTTCCAGGACTTCTCGATCCCCCTGGGAAACTCCAACTTCACGCAATTCGAGGAGAGCCTCGGGAAGATGGGCGGACTGGACGTGGAGAACCTCTGCGCAGACCACTACGGATTCGTCACCGGGGAGGAGGCGGGGGGATTCATCGGCCTGACCCTCGAGGAGGCGCGAAAACTGCGCCGGGCCATGGAGGAGACCCTGGAGCGGATCGGGGACGTCGACGCGGCCGCACAGGCCCTGACGGAGGACCTCTACGGCCGGCACCCGGACTACTTCATGGCCCCGGAGATCACCGCGGGGATCTTCCGCCAGATGATCCGCCACGTGGCGGGCCCTCCGCAGCGGCCGTAGCGACGGGTGCCGCGGAACGATTCCAGGCGCGGCGGAGGGGCAGGCCGGCCGCTCCGGGGAGGCCACCCTATTGAAAGGAGTGCTCCGGTCCCGGGAACTGTCCCTGCCGGACCTCGTCGATGTACTTCCCCACAGCTTCCTTCATCTGGGCGTTGAGGTTGGCGTACTTCTTGACGAACTTGGGGGTGAAGCGCTCGAACATCCCCAGGAGGTCGTGGAGCACCAGGACCTGGCCGTCGCAGTGGATCCCGCCGCCGATGCCGATGGTGGGGATCGAGAGGGCCTCCGTGATCACCCGTCCGAGCTCCGCCGGGACGCACTCCAGCACCACCGAGAAGGCCCCCGCCTCCTCGAGGATTTTCGCGTCCTCCAGGATCCGGGTGGCCGCCTCGTTCCCCTTGCCCTGGACCTTGTAGCCCCCGAGCTGGTGCACCGCCTGGGGGGTCAGCCCCAGATGGGCCATGACGGGAATCCCCGCGGCGGCGATGCGGCGCGTCACCTCGGCCACCTCGCGCCCCCCCTCGAGCTTCACCGCCTGGGCCCCCGCCTCCTGCAGGAACCGCCCGGCGTTGCGGACGGCCTCCTCCACGGAGACCTGGTAGGACAGGAAGGGCATGTCGCCGATGACCAGGGCCCGGCTCACGGCCCGGGTGACGGCCTTCGTGTGGTGGATCATGACGTCCATCGTCACCGGGAGCGTGCTGTCATACCCCAGGACCACCATGGCCAGGGAGTCGCCCACGAGGATCAGGTCGATCCCCGCCTCGTCCACCGCCGCCGCGGTGGGGTAATCGTAGGCCGTGATCATGGCGATCTTCTCGCCCTTCTTTTTCATGTCCCGGACCGTCGCCGTGGTGACCTTGTTCAGCTTGCCGTGGGTGCTCATGAGGTTCCTCCCGAAAAGATGGATTGAAGGCGCTCGGCCTGCTCCGGGGTCAGGGTTCCCTTCTCCCGGGCCAGGTCGACCGTCAGGTTTCCCAAAACGCAGTAGACCTCCAGGAGGTGCGGCAGCGTCTCCCGGAAGGCCCTCAGGTGTTTCTCGACGGTCCCGGCGTCCCCCCGGGCCACCGGTCCGGTGAGGGCCCCGGCGGTACCCAGGGCCTCGATGTTCCGGAGGGTCCCCCGGACCAGGGGCCAGAAGGCCCCGAGGGCCTCCTCCCGGCTCAGGCCGATGGCCTCGTAGACCGTCTCGACCTGCCGGATCAGGGTGGTCAGGTAGTTCGAGGCCATGCAGGCGGCGGCGTGGTAGAGGGCCTTGTTCCCCTCCTCCACGAAGAAGGGGGTCCCGCCGAGGGACAGGACGACGCGGACGGCCCACTCCCGGGCGGGCTCGTCGGCGGTGACGCCGAAGACGCTGCCGGGGAGGTTCTCCAGGGCCGTTGCGGAATCGGCGAAGGACTGCATGGGGTGGATGCTGGCCCGGAGCGCCCCGGCCCCGCGGGCCGGCTCCAGGAGGTCGAGACCGCCGGCGCCGCTCATGTGGACCACCGTCTGTCCCCCCCGGAAGCACCCCCGGGCGGCGAGGCCGCGGCAGACCTCGTGGATCCGGTCGTCCGCGGTGGTGATGAACACGGCATCCGCCGCCGCGGCCGCCTCGAAGGCCCCGATGGCGGCGGGGACGCCCGTCAGGGAGGCAGCCCGGCCCAGCGCCTCTGCGGAGACGTCGTAGAGGGAGACGACGGGGTACCCCGCCTTTCCCAGCAGGACGGCCATGGCGGTTCCGACCTTGCCGAGACCGATGAGGGCGATGCGTTCCTTGGGGGGATCTGGATGGGGGGCCATGGGGTACCGCTTCGAAGTTCGTTCCGGAATTGACGTACAATCTTGTTGAAACTTCTGCGGGAAGTCAAGTATAAATCCAAATTCATCGCCGAACCCGGCTGATTTCATTTCAGGAAAGCCACTCCATGAACCCATTGGATTCCGAGCCGACCGGTCCGACCCGCAAAGAAGCCGCAGATCCTTTACCCCGCGGCGCTTCCGCCGGTGTTGACACCTCCTGCGATCCCATCGGCGGGACCGTGAACGGGGAGTTGTTTCGCCTGTGTTTCGAAAAGTCGCCGGACGCCAACTTCCTGATCCGGGACGGAATCGTGGTGTACTGCAACGCGGCGGCGTGCCTCCTGTTCGGATACCCGGACGGGGGTGGGATCACCGGGCAGGCCCCGTTCGGCCTGTCCCCCCCCCGCCAGCCCGACGGGCGGGATTCGGAAGAGGCCGGGCGCGCCCGCATCGGAGAAGCCGTGGAGCGAGGGAGCCGGGCCTTCCAATGGGTCCATCGCCGGAAGGACGGGACGGATTTCCCCACGGAAGTTGTCCTGACGGTTCTTGCGAGTTCCCTGGGAACGTTCCTCCTCGCGGAGATGAGGGACATCAGCGAGCGCATCCGGGCCGCGGAAGCGCTCCGCGAGTCGGAGCGGAACCTTCTCGACATCATCGACCTCCTGCCCGACCCGACCTTTGTCATCGACCGGAAAGGCGTCGTCGTGGCCTGGAACCGGGCCATCGTCGCCCTGTCCGGCATCCCCGCCTCGGAGATGGTCGGCAAGGGGGATTATGAATACGCGATTCCCTTCTACGGCCGGCGCCGCCCCATCCTGATCGACCTGGTCCAGGAGCCGGTGGAGCAATGGGAGGAAAAGTATCGCGGCCTGGTGAAACACGAGGACGGCCGCCTCGTCGGCGAATCCTACATGCCGAATCGGAAGGGAGGGGAGGTGTACCTGCTCGGAACCGCCGCCCCTCTTCTCGATGCACAGGGAAAGATCAAGGGCGCCATCGAGACGATCCACGACATGACGGAGCGGCGCCGGATCGAGCAGGCCCTGCAGGAAAGCGAGCAGAAATACCGCAGCATCCTGGAGGCCCTCGACGAGGTCTACTTCGAGGTCGACCTGGCGGGGAATCTGACCTACTTCAACCGCATCCTTCCCGAATACGTCGGCTATAGCGAGGAAGAGCTGACGGGGATGAACTACCGGGTGTTTCTGGGGGAGGAGACGGCCCCGCAGGTGTTCCCGATCTTCAACCGGGTTTACAAAACGGGGGCCCCGGAGAAGGCTTCGGAATGGATCATGAGGAGGAGGGACGGCCAGACCTTCATCGTCGAGGTGGCCGTCTTCCTGAAGCGCGACGCGGAAGGCAACCCCACCGGGTTCCGCGGGACCGCCCGGGACATCACGAGGCGCAAGACGATCGAGAACGAGCTCCGGGAAAGTGAAGAGCGGTACCGGACCCTGGCGGAGCGATCCTTCGCCGGCGTCTACGTCGTCCAGGACGGCCTGTTTCGCTACCTGAACCGGACGGCCGCTTCCTACGCCGGTTTCAGCCCGGAGGAACTCGTCGATACCAGCGCCGTGGAACTGGTCGTGCCGGAGGACCGGGAGCGATCCCACCAGTTCGCCCGGGACATGCTCAGGGGGACCCGCCTGTCCCCCTACGAATTCCGGATCCGCACGAAGGCGGGGGACACCCGCTGGATCATGGAAACCGTCACGCCGATCCGCTTCCGCGGACGCCGCGCCATTCTGGGGAACTCGATGGACATCTCGGAGCGGAAGGGCGTGGAGGCGAAGCTCCGCTTCCTCAGCACCCACGATGTTCTCACCAATCTGTACAACCGGGCCTACTTCGAGGAGGAGCAGAATCGCATGCAGCGGGGGCGCTCCTTCCCGATCAGCATCATCATGGCCGACCTGGACGGTTTGAAGAAGGTGAACGACGAGCAGGGGCATGCCGCCGGGGACGCCCTCCTGAAGCGGGCCGCCGAGGTGCTGCAGGGGTCCCTCCGGGCGGAGGACGTCCTGGCCCGCATCGGCGGGGATGAATTCGCGGCCCTCCTTCCGGCGACGGACCACGAGGTGGCGGCCGCCGTCGTCGAGCGCATCCGGAAAAACGTGGAGGATCACAACCGGATTCACGGTGGGCCGGCGCTGGGCATCTCCATGGGGCTGGACACGGGGACGAGGGAATCGGACCTGGGGCTGATCATGCAAGCGGCGGACCGGTTCATGTACCTCGAGAAGTCGAGGAAGAAGGCGGCCAACCCGCTCCTGGGAGGGATCCGGTAAGATGGCCCCGAACGACCTTTCGGCTCTGAAGATCGACCGTTCCAGGAAGCAGCCGCCTTCCCGGGGGTCCCGGAAGTGGGTTGCCGCGGCCGCCGTGGCGGTCCTCCTGGCCGGGGCGAGCCTCCTGTACGTCCTGGGGATCCTCTCTCCCTCCGTGACCGTGGAGACCGCCGCGGTCACCCAGGCCTACCTCTCCCAGAGCCTCACGGTCCTCAACGCCAGCGGCTACGTCGTGGCCCAGCGGAAGGCGGCGGTGGCCTCGAAGGCCACGGGCAGGCTGGTGTCGCTCCTGGTCGAAGAGGGGAGCCGGGTGCGGAAGGGACAGGTCATCGCGCGCCTGGAAAACGAAGATGCCCTCGCGGTGAGGGACCAGGCCGCGGCCAACCGGAACCTGGCCCGGGCGAACCTGGAGCAGTCCCGGGCAGAGCGTGAGGAGGTGCTGCGGGATTACGGGAGGAACAAGCGGCTCGTGGCTACGGGGGCCGTGTCGCGCTCCTCCTTCGACCTGGCGGAGACGCGGATGCGCCGGGCCGAGGCGGCGGAGGCCGCCGCGGAGGCCTCCCTGAAGGCTTCGGAGGCGGGCCTCCGGGGTGCCGAGGCGGCCCTCGACTACACCCTCATCAAGGCCCCCTTCGACGCCGTGGTGCTGACGAAGAATGCCGACATCGGCGATATCGTCACCCCCCTGGGGGCGGCGGCCAACGCCAAGGCCGCCGTGGTGACCATCGCCGACCTGGGGTCCCTCCTGGTGGAAGTGGACGTCTCCGAATCCAACATCGGGCGGGTCCAACCGGGCCAGCCCTGCGAGGTCGGCCTCGATGCCCTCCCGGAGATGCGCTTTGCCGGGGAGGTCCACACCATCGTGCCGACGGTCGACCGGAGCAAGGCCTCCATCATGGTAAAGGTCCGCTTCCGGAAACTCGACGACCGTCTCCTGCCGGACATGAGTGCCAAGGTGGCGTTCCTCACCCGGGCCGTGGCGGAGGGGGAGGAGAAGCCGCGCCTCGCGGTGTACCGGAACGCCGTGATGGAGCGGGAGGGGAGGAGCGTCGTCTTCGTCGTCCGTGGGGACCGGGCGAGGGAGACCTCCGTCCGGACCGGGCAGGCCCTGGGGGATCTGGTCGAGGTGACCGAGGGCCTGAAGGCGGGGGACCGGGTGGTCCTGAAACCCGGCGGGCGCCTCCGGGACGGGACCCGGATCAAGATCGCCGAGAAATGACCGACCAGCCGCCCATCGTCCGGATCCGCAACCTCTGCAAGACCTACCGCCGGGGAAGCGTGGAGGTGCCGGTCCTCCACGACATCTCCTTCGATATCCGGGAGCGGGAGTTCCTCTCCCTCATGGGGCCCTCCGGGTCGGGCAAGAGCACGCTCCTCAACCTGATCGCCGGGATCGACCGGGCCGACAGCGGCAGCATCCTCGTCGACGGGGTCGAGATCACGCTCCTGTCGGAGACGGAGCTGGCGGCCTGGCGGGCCCATTCCGTGGGGTTCATCTTCCAGTTCTACAACCTGATCCCGGTCCTCACCGCCCTGGAGAACGTCGAGCTGCCTCTCCACCTCTCGGGCCTCTCGAGGCGGGAGCGGCGGGAGCACGCCCGGCTGTGCCTGGACCTGGTGAGCCTCTCCCACCGCCTGGACCACTACCCGGGGCAGCTCTCCGGGGGGGAACAGCAGCGGGTGGCCATCGCCCGGGCCATCGTCACGGACCCGTCGATCCTGGTGGCCGACGAGCCCACGGGAGACCTCGACCGGGTCTCGGCGGGGGAGATCCTTGACCTGATGGAGCGGCTGAACGGGCAGCTCGGGAAGACCGTCATCATGGTCACCCACGACCCCCGGGCGGCCGAACGGGCGGGGGTCCTGCGGCACTTGGACAAGGGGGTGCTCGGCAGCGATGATCCTCCGGATTCTCCTTAGAAACGCTTTCCGGAACCGCCTCCGGACAGGCCTCACCATCCTGGGCATCACCGTGGCCATCCTGGCCTTCGGCCTCCTCCGGACCGTCGTCGCCGCGTGGTACGCCAGCGTGGAGTCCGCCTCGGCAGCCCGCCTCGTAACCCGCAACGCCGTCTCCCTCGTCTTTCCGCTCCCCCTCTCCTACAAGGAAAAGATCCGCCAGATCCAGGGCGTCCGGGGCGTCTCCTGGGGGAACTGGTTCGGCGGCGTCTACATCGAGGAGAAGAACTTCTTCCCGAATTTCGCCGTGGATGCCCGGACCTACCTGGACCTCTACCCCGAGTTCATTCTCCCGGAGGACCAGTTGAAGGCCTTCCTGGGAGACCGGAAGGGCTTCGTGGCAGGCCGGAAGATCGCCGCCCAGTTCGGCTGGAAGCCCGGCGACACGGTGACGCTCCGGGGTGTCATCTACCCCGGCAACTGGGATTTCGTCATGCGGGGCATCTACCGGGGGCGGGACAAGACCATCGACGAGACCCAGTTCTTCTTCCACTGGGACTACCTGAACGAGACGGTGCGGCGGCTGTATCCGCAGCGGGCCGACCAGGTGGGTTTCTACATGATCGGCGTGACCCACCCGGACCAGGCGGCGGAGGTGGCCTCGGCGGTGGACGAGGCCTTCCGGAACTCCCTGGCGGAGACCCTGACGGAGACGGAGAAGGCCTTCAACCTGGGGTTCATCTCCATGACCTCCGCCATCGTCCTGGCCATCCAGCTCGTCTCCGTCGTGATCATCTTCATCATCATGGCCGTGGTGGCCAACACCATGGCCATGACCACCCGGGAGCGGATCGGCGACTACGCCGTCCTCAAGACCCTGGGCTTCGGGGGCCGGCACATCGCCGCCCTCGTTTTTGGCGAGGCCCTCGTCATCACCCTCACCGGCTGCGCCCTCGGGATGGCCCTGACGTTCCCCGTCGCCCGGGCCTTCGCCGAGAGCATGCCCAACTTCTTCCCCGTCTTCAACGTGGCCCCCTCGACCCTCGCCCTGGACGTGGCGGCGGCCCTCCTGGTGGCGGGCGCCGCCGGCGTCATTCCGACGCGGACTGCCATCGGGATCCGCATCGCCGACGGGCTCCGGAGGATCGGCTGATGGCGGTGCCCCTGTCCTACAGCTTCCGGAACCTCCGGGCCCGCCGCCTGACGACGGTCCTCACCGTTGCCGGCATGGCGCTGGTGGTCTTCGTTTTCGCCACGATCCTGATGCTGGCCGAGGGGCTCCAGAAGACCCTGGTGGAGACGGGGTCCCCCGACAACGTGGTGGTCATCCGGAAGGGGGCGGGCTCCGAGGTCATGAGCGGCGTGGACCGGCCGCAGGCGGCCCTCGTGGAGGTGCAGCCGGAGGTGGCCCTCGGGAGCGACGGGAGAAGGATGCTCGTGAAGGAACTGGTCGTCCTGATCGCCCTGCCCAAGCGGGACACGGGACAGAAATCCAACGTGGTCCTCCGGGGGATCATGGAGGCGTCGCCGGCCCTGCGGCCCCAGGTGCGCCTCGTGGAGGGGCGGCTGCCCCGGATGGGAACCACGGAGGTCATGGCGGGGATGGGGATTGTCCGGGGATTCCAGGGTGTGGCGCTGGGCGAGACGCTCTGCTGCGGGCTGCGCAACTGGCGGATCGTGGGGGTCTTCGACGCCGGCACCACGGGGTTCAACTCGGAGATCTGGGGGGACGTCGACCAGTTCATGCAGGCCTTCCGGCGGCCCGTGTATTCCTCCGTCCTCTTTCAACTGCGGGACTCTTCGGAGTTCGACGCCGTGAAAGCGAGGCTCGAGTCGGACCCGCGCCTCACCCTGGAGGCCCGGCGGGAGACCCGGTACTACCTGGACCAGTCGGAGGCCATGGCCACGTTCCTGCGCATCCTCGGGGTCTCCCTCACGGTCATCTTTTCCCTGGGGGCCGTCATCGGGGCCATGATCACCATGTACTCCGCCGTGGCGAACCGGACCGCCGAGATCGGGACGCTCCGGGCCCTGGGGTTCCGGCGGCGGAGCATCCTCCTGGCGTTCCTGGCGGAGTCGCTGCTCCTGGGCTTCCTCGGCGGGGCGGCGGGACTCTTCTTCGCATCCTTCATGCAGTTCTTCACCGTCTCGACGATGAACTTCCAGACCTTCGCGGAGCTGGCCTTCTCCTTTGCCCTGAGCCCCGGGATCGCCCTGGAGGCCATGCTCTTTTCCCTGTTCATGGGCTTTGTGGGGGGTGTGCTCCCGGCGCTTCGGGCCTCCCGGCTGAACATCGTGGAGGCCCTGCGGTCGGGCTGAACGAAGAAGGAGTCAGCGGAAAACGTGTCCGCAGCGGGAACGGTGTCTGACCCCATCTCCCGCTGCGGAGTCTACCAAAACAAGTCTGAACTCTTTCAGGGGTAGCCCGGGTCGGCGGGGAGGTCGGGGCGGCGCGCCGCCTCCTGGGCCAGGCGGTCGCACCGCTCGTTCTCCACGTTCCCGGCGTGGCCGCGGACCCACTCGAAGCGGACGCGGTGGCGCTCGCTCAGGTCCAGGAGGTCCTGCCAGAGGTCGGCGTTCTGGGCCTTCTCCCGGTGCGTTCGCATCCAGTTCTTTTCCCGCCACCGCCGAGCCCATCCCTTGTCCATGCCGTTGAAGACATACTGGGAATCCGTGATGAGGACGGCGTCGCAGGGGGATTTCAGGGCCCGGAGCCCCTCGATGGCCGCCCGGAGTTCCATGCGGTTGTTGGTCGTCAGCCGGAAGCCGCCGGAAAGTTCCTTCCGGTGCGGCCCCGAGAGGAGGACGACGCCCCATCCCCCCGGCCCGGGGTTGCCCAGGCAGGCTCCGTCGGTGAAGATGGTGACGAGGTTGCGCGTCGGGACCATGGATCGCCTTTCCGAATGGGAAGTCGGCGCATCTTACGCACGATGCGGGTGCGAGTCAAGGGTGACGGGGGGGAGGCGACATAGACGTTGACAGATGAACCCGATCTGCTTTAGGAGCACCGGGGAGAGAAATCAAACCAACCACTTCGCACGAAGGAGGAAGCCTGCATGTTCCAGACGGCCATCACGAAAATGTTCGGCATCCAGTACCCCATCCTCTGCGGCGCCATGATGTGGCTCTGCAAGCCCCGTTTCTGCGCCGCCATTTCCAACGCCGGCGGCATGGGAAACCTCACCGCCGGAAATTACGAGACCGAGGAGGATTTCCGGGAAGCCATCCGGGAGACCCGGAAGCTGACGGACAAGCCGTTTAGCGTGAACATCACGTTGCTGCCGTCCGTCCGGATCACCCCGGCGCACCACCAGATGTACATCCGCGTCTGCGCCGCGGAGCGCGTGGCGGCGATCGAGTTTTCCGGGACCCCCGTCGACAAGGCATCCGGCATGGAGTCCGTCGACCTGCTCAAGAAGGCGGGCGTGAAGCTCTTTCACAAGGTCGGATCCGTCCGCCACGCCGTCCACGCCGAGAAGGTCGGGTATGACGGCATCTATGCGGCGGGCATCGAGGAGGGCGGCCACCCCCTGAACGACGATGTGACGACCATGGTCCTCACGCCCCGCATCGCCGAGACAGTGAAGATCCCGGTGGTCACCGTGGGCGGCGTCGCCGACGGACGCTCCCTGGCGGCGGCCCTGGCCCTGGGCGCCGAGGGGGTCATGATGGCGAGCCGCTTCATCGCCACGAAGGAGTGCGAGGTCCACGAGAACATCAAGCAGGAGTTGGTGAAGAGACAGGAGTTCGAGACGGTCATCTACGGCAAGTCCATCGGCCTGCAGGGCCGGGGGCTCAAGACGAAAGTCCTGGAGGAGGTCATGGCCATCGAGGCCCGGTGCGGCGGACTGGACGAGCTGATCCCGCTTCTTTCGGGCCAGCGGGTCAAGCAGGCCTGGGAAACGGGGGACGTGGACTACGCGCCCCTGATGGTGGGGCAGTCCATCGGGCTGATCCGGGACATCCCCACCTGCCGGGAACTCCTGGAGCGGATGGCCCGGGAGGCCGCGGAATGCCTGGAGAAGGCGGGGAAAAAGATAGTCTGATCGACACGGAAACGCAACGTTCCACGGGAGGTGAGTCCGCATGGTCAGAAAGTCGCTCGTGAAGGGAGAAATGGACAGGAGAATCATCGAACAGAAGCTCCGGAATCGTGAAATCAGCGAAGGGGAACTGAAAAAGGTCCTGGCGACGCTGCCGGATTCGGCGGACAATGCCGAGTTCGTGGCGATCTCCAGGGAAGTGACGCGCAGGCGGAACGGCCGTTCCGATCCCCATGCTGATTGATTCGCACGCCCACCTGGAGATGCGGGATTTCGATCCCGACCGGGAGGAGGTCATCCGCCGGGCGGTGGAGGGAGGCGTCACGGCGATGGTCACGGTGGGAACGACCCTCCGGGATTGCCGCCGCGCCGTCGCCATTGCCGCGAAGCATCCCTCCGTCTATGCCGCCGTGGGGATCCATCCCCACGACGTCAAGGGGATCGACGACGAGCTGTACCGGGCGATCCGGAAACTGGCGGCGGAGCCGAAGGTCGTCGCCTACGGCGAGATCGGACTCGATTTCTTCCGGAACCGCTCTCCCCGGGATGTCCAGCTCCGCCGCTTCGGCGAGCAGCTGGACATTGCCTCCGAGTTGAACCTGCCGGTGATCATCCACGACCGGGAGGCCCACCGGGAAACCCTGAAGGCCCTTCAGTCCTGGAAGGGAAGCCGGCCGGTGGTGATCCACTGCTTTTCCGGCGACGCCGCCATGGCGCAGGAGTGCGTGCACCGCGGGTACTTCATTTCCATCGCCGGGCCCGTCACGTATCCGAAGAACGACAAGCTGGCGGAAGTGGTCCGCCGGGTTCCCCGGGAGAGGCTTCTCGTCGAGACGGACTGCCCGTACCTGACACCCCAGGCCTTCCGGGGGAAGCGCAACGAGCCGGCCTATGTCCGGTACACCGCGGGTCGGGTGGCGGAGATCCTCGGGCTGTCCCTGGAGGAGGTCGCGGAGGCGACGTCCCGGAACGCCCGGGAGGTCTTCCGCATTCCGTAACCGCCCGCCGTTTGCACCAGGGCGCGGGGGCTGTCACGGGGGTTCCCGCCGTCGCGGAAGCGTTTCCGCGGGAGGTTGTTCGGGGGTGCCTCGCCGTCCGCGTGGAAACGCTTCCCAATGGCTCCTCTGGGAACCCCCGGCCGCGCCCCCGCGAACGTCGGCTCCACCGGGGCTCAGGAGTCGCCGGCCGGTTGTGTCGGACCGGCGGACTACCTGCCTGCCGTTGGGTCAAACCGCCCCGAAAGGCGGTTGCTTTTTTGGGGAAAGGGGACTAGGATTCTCGCCTTACATACGGGGGTGCCGACTCGGCTGAGAGAATACCCTTTGAACCTGACCTGGATCATGCCAGCGTAGGGAGCGGTGATGGGTACGAACGGATGGGGCCATATCCCGCGGAGCAGGGAATGGCCCCCTTGTTTTTTGGGGGAGGGCGCAGGCCTTCCCGGGCGGGCGTGACATGGGAGGAATCATTTTCGTCCTGGCGGGCGGACCCCTTGCGGACCTGGCGTTTCTTCGGGAGAGGATCGAGTCGGTCAAGCCGGAGGCGATCCTCTGCGCCGACGGCGGCGCGCGGTACGCCCGGCTCCTGGGGCTGGTCCCCCGGGCGATCGTCGGAGACCTGGACTCCCTCGACGGGGAGACGGCCCGCTACTTTGCCGACCGGGGGACCCGCCTGGTCCGTCACGCCCCGGAGAAGGACGAGACGGACACGGAACTGGCGCTCCGGGAGGCCCTGGTTCTGGACCCCGCCGCGGTCTGGATCTTCGGCGGACTCGGCTGGAGGCTGGACCACACCCTGGCGAACCTGTCCCTGCTGGCAGCCGGCTCCGGGTCGGGACCCGACATCCGCCTGCTGGATCCCTGGTGCGAAGCCTTCCTCGTCCGGGGCGAGTCGATCCTGGAGGGGGAACCGGGGCAGACCGTGTCCGTTTTTCCCTGGGGCGGAAGGGCGGAGGGGATTCGCCTGGACGGGTTCGCATACCCCCTCGACGAAGCGGCCATGGAATCCGGGAAACCTTACGGAATCAGCAACCGCCTGACAACCGGCCACGGGGTGATCCGCGTCCGCCGGGGGGCGCTGCTCGTCATCCGCTATTTTCGGGCGGGGGTCTTCCCCGCGGGGGATTGAAGTCATGGGCATCGTACGGGTCTTGACCATCGCCGGCTCCGATTCGGGGGGTGGCGCGGGCATCCAGGCGGATCTGAAGACGATCACGGTCCTGGGCGGCTTCGGCATGAGCGTCATCACGGCCCTCACGGCCCAGAACACCCTGGGGGTCTGGGGGATCCACCCGGTGCCGTCCCGCTTCGTGGCCGCCCAGTTCGATGCCGTGGCGGGGGACATCGGGGTGGATGCGGCGAAAACGGGGATGATCGCCTCCCGGTCGATCATCCGGGTCGTGGCCGCGAAGATCCGGGAATACGGCATCGACCGGCTCGTGGTGGACCCGGTCATGGTCGCCAAGGGAGGGGCCTCCCTGATGGAGGACGCCGCCCGGGCCACCCTCGTGAAAGAGTTGATCCCCCTGGCGCGGGTGATCACGCCCAACATCCCCGAGGCGGAAGTCCTGGCGGGCATCCGCATCCGGGGGAAAGGGGACATGAAGCGGGCGGCAGAGGCGATCGCCGCCCTCGGGGCCCGGAGCGTGGTGCTCAAGGGGGGGCACCTGGAGGGCGACGCCGAAGATCTCCTTTACGAAAACGGGGCCTTTCATTTCTTTCACAGCCCGCGGCTCAGGACAACGGACACCCACGGCACCGGGTGCACCTTTTCCGCCGCCCTGGCGGTGGGACTGGCAAAGGGGCGGTCCGTCGAGCAGGCGGTGGCGGAGGCGAAGCGCTACGTGACTGCGGCGATCCGCCACAGCCTGCGCCTCGGAGGCGGGCACGGCCCCACGAACCACCTGGCGCCGCTTCTGGAGGAAAGGAACAGACAGGAAGGAGAAGGATCATGACCCAACTGGAGGCCGCCCGAAGCGGGCAGATAACCGAGGAGATGAGGCTTTGCGCCGGCGAGGAGGGGGTCGATCCCGAGACCCTCCGGCGGGGCGTGGAGGAGGGGACCATCGTCGTGGTGCGCAACGCCCGGCACCCGGGGATCAGGCCCCTGGGGATCGGCAAGGGGTTGCGGACGAAGGTCAACGCCAACATCGGCACGTCGAAGGACCGGGCGGACCTGGCGGCGGAGCTGGAGAAGGTGAGGGTCTGTGTGGACGCCGGGGCGGACACGATCATGGACCTCTCCACCGGCGGGGACATCCGGACGATCCGGCGGGCCATCCTGGAGGTGTCGCCCCTCACCGTCGGCACCGTTCCCATCTACCAGGCCGCCGCCCGGATGCTGGACCAGCGGAAGTCCTTCGTGGAGATGACGGGCGAGGACCTCTTCGAGGCCATCGAGGAAAACGGCCGGGACGGAGTCGATTTCATCACCGTCCACTGCGGCGTGACGCGGAAGAGCGTGGCGGCCGTGGAGTCCCAGGGGAGGGTGCTGGGCATCGTCAGCCGGGGCGGGTCGCTGACGGCCCACTGGATGCAGATCAACGGGCGGGAAAATCCCCTGTACGAACACTACGACCGGCTCGTGGAGATCGCCCGGCGTTATGACATGGTGCTCAGCCTCGGGGACGGCCTGCGTCCCGGCTGCATCGCCGACGCGACGGACCGGGGGCAGGTCCAGGAGCTGGTCCTCCTGGGGGAACTGGCCGCGCGGGCCCGCGAGGGGGGTGTCCAGGTCATGATCGAGGGGCCCGGCCACGTGCCGATCCAGGACATCGTGGCAAACATCCAGCTCCAGAAACGCCTCTGCAACGGGGCGCCCTTCTACGTGCTGGGGCCACTCCCCACGGACATCGCGCCGGGGTACGACCACCTGACGTCGGCCATCGGCGGGGCCATCGCCGGCGCCGCGGGGGCCGATTACCTCTGCTACGTGACCCCGGCGGAGCACCTGCGCTTGCCGACCCTCGAGGACGTCCGGGAGGGGATCCTGGCCTCCCGGATCGCCGCCCACATCGCGGACCTCGCCAAGGGATTTCCCGGTGCCTGGGAGCGGGACCGGAGCATGGCCCTGTATCGAAAGGAACTGAACTGGGAGGGGCAGATCGGGGCCTCCCTCGACCCTGTGAAGAGCCGGTCCATGCTGGAAACGAGCCGGAGCGCCGGCGAGGAAGGCTGCACCATGTGCGGCGAGTTCTGCGCCGTCAGAATGGGCAGGGCGGGGAAGATCCACAGGGAGGAACGGAATGGATAATTTGCTCTGGTTTTTCGTCGTGGGAACCATTTTGATGGTGTCGGGTTTCTTTTTCGCTTCCGCGACTTCCGTGGTCGATATCATCATGGGCGGGGTTCCGCTCCTTCTCCTGGTTGTCTTCGGCGTGACCTACTGGATCGGTCGCAGGCGCCGCCGTCGGGAAGGCAACCCCCTGTCGGAAGACCTGCCGGACACGGATGAATGAGGCGCGGCGGGAAGAAAAGGGACGCCTGAAGGAACTCGCCGCCGCCGTCGCCGGCCGGCTGAAGGCGGCGGGGCACGAAGCCTTCTTCGTGGGCGGCTGTGTCCGCGACCTCCTGCGGGGAACGGAACCGGAAGACATCGACATCGTCACCTCCGCCCCGCCGGAAGCCGTGCAGGCCCTTTTCCCCCGGACGGTCCCCCTGGGGGCCCGGTTTGGCGTCGTCCTGGTGGTGGAGGAAGGGCGCCCCTTCGAGGTGGCGACCTATCGCACCGAGGGAGGTTATCAGGACGGCAGGAGGCCCTCCCGCGTGCGCTATGCCACGGCCCGGGAAGACGTTCTCCGCCGCGATTTCACCGTGAACGGCCTCCTCATGGAGCCGTCGACGGGCCTTATCACGGATCACGTCGGCGGCCTGGCGGACCTGCAGGCCCGGGTCATCCGGACCATCGGCGATCCGGAGATCCGCTTCGCCGAGGATCACCTCCGGATGCTCCGGGCGATCCGGTTCACCGCGGTCCTCGATTTTTCCATCGATACCGCCACCCTGGGGGCCATCGCGCGGCAGGCCGCCGCCATCGAACGCATCAGCGGGGAGCGGATCCGGGAGGAGTTGACCAAAATCCTGGTCAGCCCGGGCGCCCGCCGGGGGATGGAGATGCTGGCGGCCTCGGGGCTCCTCGCCCATGTCCTCCCCGAGGTTCATGCCCTGGCGGGGGTGGACCAGCCGTTCCGCTACCACCCGGAGGGGGACGTCTGGGAACACTCGTTGCGCATGCTCGCCCTGCTTCCCGGCGGCCCGTTTGGGGATGACCGCCCGGCCCGGGTCCGCCTTGCCTGGGCCGCCCTCCTGCACGACGTCGGCAAGGCGGTCACCCGGAGTTCCGACGAGCGGGGGATCCATTTCTACGGCCACGTCCGGGAAGGGGTGCGGCTGGCGGAAGGGATCCTCAGGCGGCTCCGCTTCTCGAACGAGGACGCGGAGACGGTGCTGGACCTGATCCGCCACCACATGCACTTCATCCATGTCCGCCAGATGAAAGCGGGGACGCTCAAGCGCTTCCTCCGCCGGCCGGACTTCCCGCTGCACCTGGAACTGCACCGCCTCGACTGCCTCGGGAGCCACGGCATGCTGGACTCCTACGAATTCTGCAGGGGGATGCTGGCGGAGACGAGCCGGGAGGACCTGCACCCGGCCCGCCTGATCGGGGGTCTGGACCTGATCCGCCTGGGCTTCGCCCCAGGGCCGATTTTCCGGGAAATACTCGATTTCGTGGAGGATGCCCAGCTCGGCGGGGAGATCCGCAGTCCCGGAGAGGCCCGGGAACGCGTGCTGGAGCGGTTTGGCTCCGCAAGGACGCATCCCCCGGCGGAGACGGCGCCCGGGAAAGGGTAGATGCGGGCCTGGGATCCCGGCGGCGACCGCCGATCCGGCGTCCCGGACATCGGCCGCGATCGCTTGTCCAGAGCCTGTTTCGGGAGGATTTTTTATTGACAAACGCATTTTATCTGTTATAGTCCCGATCCACCAAAACGAGAGCGGGCGTAACTCAGCGGTAGAGTGCTACCTTGCCAAGGTAGACGTCGACGGTTCAAATCCGTTCGCCCGCTCCAGTCATTTCCGGCGGCATAGCCAAGTGGCAAGGCAGCGGTCTGCAAAACCGTTATTCACCGGTTCGAATCCGGTTGCCGCCTCCAGAATACGGACAAGGGGCTGCAGGGGATCTCAATAACCTGCAGCCCCTTTTTTCGCCTGGCCGCAGCCGGGGTCAACGTGGCTGCAATCGTCCTCCGCCTCCCCGTCGAATCCAGCGCCCCCCTGTTTGTCCCGCTTACCGGAACCGGGTTCGCCTTTCTGGAGGGTTCCCTCCTTCAGCCGTGCGCCCCCGGGTTCGCGGGTTTCATCAAACCGCGGGCCGGAAGAGCAATGGGCCGTTCGGGCAGTCCGGACGTCCGGGCGGCGCAAGCGTTTTGCACGCCGGCATTCCCGGGCCTGGAGTTTGTGTGTCTCGATCTGTCGTGCGAATGAGAGCCCATGGCTTCACTGCGCCGGATCGAGCCAGATTTTCATCTCCCGCGCCTGCTGCGCAAGGTCATCCCGAAACGTGGGATGGGCGATGCCGATCAATGCCTGAGCCCGCTGCCAGGTCGATTTCCCCTTGAGTTGCACGATGCCGAATTCCGTGGCGACGTACTGAACGCAAGAGCGGGGGACCGTGACGATGGACCCGGGCTTGAGTGTGGGGACGATGCGGGAATGAACGCCGCCGCTCTTGTCCCGGAAGGTCGAACTCAAGGCAATGATCCCTTTCCCCCCCCTGGAATTGAAGGCGCCGAAAATGAAATCGAACTGGCCGCCCGTGCCGGAAATCTGGACGGTCCCCGCCGATTCGGAACAGACCTGGCCGAACAGGTCGACCTCGATGGCGTTGTTGATGGCGACGACCTTGTTGTTCATGGCAATCACCCGGGGGTCATTCGTGTAGTTCACGGGGTAGGAGGCGCAGGCCGGATTGTTGTGGAGAAAGTCATAGAGCTTTTTCGTCCCCATGGCGAAGGTGTAGACCATCTTGAAACGGTCCGTCGTCTTCCTGTTCCCCGTTATTTTCCCCGAGTTGTAGAGGTCCACCATGGAATCGACGAGCATTTCCGTGTGGATGCCCAGATCGTTGAGATCGCTGTCGGTGATCATGTTGCCGATGACATTGGGCAGTCCGCCGATTCCCAGCTGCAGGCAGGCGCCGTTCTCGATCTCTTTCATGATGTGACGGGCGATCTGGACATCCGTCTCCGTGGGGGCGGCAGGGGGAATTTCCGGTATCGGCGGGTTCTTCCCCTGGACGATGTAATCGACCCGCGACACGTGGACCGATTCCTGGTTTCCCCCGAGGCAGTGCGGCATGTTCTCGTTGACCTCGACGACGACCTTTTTCGCCTTTGTAATGGCCGCCGACGTCAGGGAGTTGCACATGCCGAAATTGAAATAGCCCTGCGCATCCATGGGCCTCGCGTTGACGAAGACATAATCGTAGTTCCTGTACTTTCGGATGATCCGGGGTCCCTGATGATAGGTGAGGGGGATGTAGCTGCAGAGTCCCTGGCGGTAGAGTTTCCGGCTGACGGAGGAAAAATGCCAGTCATCGTAAATAAAGTGTCTCCGCTGGGGGTCCGCTTCGATAAATTTGGGAACCTTGGAAATACATGTGCCGTCGATCCGGACATCGATCAGCTCCTCCGCACGCTCGGCAAGGGCTTGATCAAGCGATTCCGGCCGGATGGCAAATTCTGCAAAGAAGATTTCATCTCCGGAGTTGATCATGTTCGCCACCTCAGGGGCGGTTCTCAGTTTTTCCTGATATTTTTTCCTGTTCAGTTCTTCCATGGCTCGTATCTTCTCTCTGATAGAATTGAACTGTAGTTGAAAAGACTCATGAACGGTGGACAGGTCTTTTCCCGGCACAATGAACTCTTTCCGTGGATCATCATGCCATGAAAAGATGCTTTTGGCGGAACGGATCGCCCTTGCAGCAAAACAAGCCGAGACGGGGCGCCGGTGTGGACGTCTTTTTCGCAAGACGAGTTGTTGATGCCTCGGGCGAAGCAAGAAAATGCCACCCGATTTACCTTGATGTCCTTCGATAAGGGATCAGGAGCGACGACCCGTTCCATCCGGGCCGCTTCCGGATCCAATGCAACAGGACGAGTTACGGACCGTAGTACTTGAGAAATTTCTGGCATTTATAAGGTCTTTTCTCCTTGCTCACCTCTCTCGATTCCTTTTCGATTTTCGAATTTTGGTATTGTTCTGTCTTCATTCTGTCACTTCCTTTTTTTACTTCCCGCCTTCGCTGTTCAGGACAGCATGGGGATCATCCTGGTCGGCAGTTTATAATCCTGTGACGTAATGGAAAAAATACGAGTTCGTCTGATTTTTGCCATCGCATGTTGTGCCATCGCGGATAAGAGGATGGCCCCCCATGAATACGGCATTTGACTGAGGAGGAGGACGGCGCGAGCGAAGATCATTCCGGGTTCAGGGCGGACGCTGGCAAGAGACGGGAGATGTTTCGGATCGATGATCGCCCAAAGCGATGGTTGATGAATCGGTGGGATCACGTTGGGAAATGCCTGTCGGGAGAAGAAGGATGTCCGGAAGCAAGGCAGGGGTTATTCGGGAATACTGTGTAGAATTCCAATAAGATACAATGAGACGAACAGTCGAAAGACCAACTGTGGCATTCCCTGGCGGGTGTCAGGCGGGTGTTCCGGAGGAGACTGTGTCACCGGATCCCGAGGGGGATCGATCGGCGGCATCGATCAATGAATCGTCGCCGGTGAGCCGGAGTGCCCCCGGCTCCGCAGGAACGCGTCGACATAATCAGGCTTGAAATGGGACCCCCGGTATAGAGACAACGCCCTGGGGAGGCAGCGGAGGAAGCTCTCCACGACGTCGGGATCGAACTGGGTGCCCGCCCCTTCCTGAAGGATGGCGACCGCCTTATCCACGGGCAGCGGTTCGGAAGAGAGCGTTTCGTCCGAGTCGTACTTGGGATAGTCGCGCTTGGACGTGAGGGCGTCGAAAACGTCGGCCACCGCGATGATCCTGGATTCCAGGGGGATCTGTTTCCCCGTCAGCCCTTCCGGATACCCCCGTCCGTCCACCTTCTCGTGGTGATAGCAGGCGACTTCCGGGACCCTCGAGAGGGCCCTCGGGAAACGGAACTTTTCCAGGATTCCCCGGGTCAGAACGGGGTGCCGGTTCATGTCGGCCCGCTCCTCTTCGGTGTATCGCCCGTTCTTCAGGAGGACGGCGTCGCTGATCCCGATCTTGCCGATGTCGTGGAGCAGGGCCGCGTAGCGCAAGGTTTCCCGGTCGCCGGAACTCAGTTTCAGGTCCGCGGCCACCAGCAGGGAGTACTCGGTGACCCGCTCCGAGTGGCCCGCCGTGAAGGGGTGCCGGGCGTCGACGATGGCGGAGAGGGTGATGATGAAACTCGTGAAGGACAGGCGGACCTCTTCCACGAGGAGGGAGTTCTCCAGGGAAATTCCCACCTGGGAGGCGAGGGCGTTCATGAACACCTCGTCTTCGAGGTCGAAGGCGTCCTTTCCCTGCTTGTTGATGACCTGGAGGACGCCGATGCGCTCTCCCAAGCGGCCCTTGATCGGCACGCACAGGACCGAGCGGGTCCGGAAATCGTTTTTTGCGTCGAAGGTGCGGTCAAAGTAGGGGAGTTCCCAGGCGTCGGCGGCGTTGATGGTCTCGCCGGTCTGGGCGACGCGGCCGCTGATCCCCTTGCCGAAGGGCAGTCGGATGGGAGGGATGCCCTCGGCCACCTTTGTCCATATCTCGCGACAGTCCCAGTCGATGACGTAGAGGCTGCTCCGTTCGGCCCCCATCACCGCCGTCACCTCCCCGATGATCATGGGAAACAGGCGGTCGAAATCCAACTCCGAGGTCAGATCGGAGGCGATGGCGATCAATTTGGCCAGCAATTCCCTCAGGCGCTGTCGCTCGGCGATCTGGTCCGCTGCGGTCTGAAAGAGGGAATTGAAGGAATGGATGAGGATCTGGAGTTCATTTTCCCGCCCTGCACCCTGCTGAGGGGCCAGGATCTCCTCCGGGACCTTTTCGCGCACGTCGAGGCCCTGCGCCGAGAACGCGGCCCTGCCTGCGGCGACCTCTGCCGTCCGGGCCTGGATCTCCCCGGTGACGACCTCCAGGGAGCCGACCCAGCGGGACATGAGCAGAAAGCTCACCAGCGGAAGGGGCAGCATGACCAGGAGCCCGTATGTGATGGCTTGCTTGATTTCATGGATGTCCGTCATCCCACCCTGGCGAAGGATGTATTCGTAGGCCATGTAAATCATGAAAATAATTGGGACAAGTGAGGAAAGTGCAAAAAATATCAACAAGATGTTTCTGGAGGTATTGCCGGCAACGGAACGGAAAAAGGCCATCAGGAACTCCCATAGACGTCTGGAAAAGCGGAGGCCACGCAAGCGACGCCATTGCCCAAGACTCCGCTCATGACGCATGCTCGCGGATGCCGATGCATGCTGAGCGGGTGCCGGGCGTCCTTGCCGGTGTCCCGATATCCCTGGACAAATTTGAGAGACCCTACTGAAACTACAGCGGCAAGTCAACCAAATGATGGGTGTTCCGCAAGGATTTCGGGACAGGGACCGGCGGCAGCCCCCTTCGCATTTCGGCTTGACCCTTCGGACCGTCTGACATATCGTGCGCACCGCACGGACGGATCACGACCACATAGAGACTCCACCGGTTCGCGACCCGGCCGCGAAGCCCGAATCCCGGCGTTGACAATGCGCGGAATTCTTCGTATCAATTCAAGCATTCTCACACATTGCGAGAGTGGCGGAACTGGCAGACGCACTGGACTTAGGATCCAGCGGGTAAAACCATAAGGGTTCGAATCCCTTCTCTCGCACCAGACCATCCGACCCGGGGTGGGCTCGGCGGCGGCCAGGCCCCCCTTTTCCCGACCGGCAGGCGTCGGGTTGCCGTTCATCACCCGTTTCCGGAGAGCCTCCCTCCCAGATCGGGGGACAGGTTTTCCTTGACAGCATGGGTGCTTTCCACTATTGACGCACCCCTGTAGGATGAATATGATATCCGGGCTGATGGTTTCAGGATTCAATCGGGCAACACCACAAGGTTTTTCATTCTTTACATGGCACCCGTGCCTTCTCCGGCTTGTTCCCGAGCCCCTTTTCCCGTCAGCCGACAAAACAGCTCAGGAGATCCATCGTGACGGAAATGACAGCAGCGGTTCAGATTGAGGAGATCAGCCCGGTCCAGAAAAAGTTATCCTTTGATGTTCCCTGGGAGGATGTCCGGAAGGAGCTCGACGAGGCCTACCGGCAGGTCGGGAAGAAAGCCCATGTCCGAGGCTTCCGGCAGGGAAAGGTGCCCAGGCAGGTCCTGGAGGTGTATTACAGAGACCAGGCCGAAGGGGAGGCGGTGTCCAGCCTGGTGAACCGCCATTACTGGGACGCCCTGCAGGCCCACGACATCCAGGCTGTGACGCAGCCGGTCATTGACCAGAAGGGCATCGAGACGGACCGGAGCTTTTCCTTCACCGTCACCGTCGAGGTGGAACCGTCCATCGAGCCGACGGGTTACGTCGGGATGGAACTGGTCAGGCAGGAGGTGTCCGTCGGAGAAGAGGACATTGTCCGGCGGATCGACCAGATCCGGGAGATGTTCGCCACCCTGGCGGAAGTGTCCGACGACCGGCCGATCCGGAAGGGAGACTTCGTCACCTTCGATTTCGAAGGGTCCGTGGACGGCGTGGTCCGGGACGAGATGAAGGCCGACGGGTATTTTCTGGAGATCGGATCCGGGCGCTTCATCCCGGGATTCGAGGAGCAGCTCGAGGGGATGGCCAAGGACGGGGAGAAGGAGTTCCCCATCACCTTTCCCGCCGACTACGGGGCTCCGGAGATTGCCGGCAAGGAGGCCCTGTTCAAGGTAAAGATCCGTGACTTCCGGGAGAAGAAGCTGCCCGAAGTGAACGAGGAGTTCGTCAAGAATTTTGAAAAATACGAAAGCATGGAGGAGTTCCGCGCCGAGATCCGCAAGGCCTTGGAAGAAGAGGCCCGGACGCGCTCCCGGACGGCCCTGCGGGACCAGATCCTGGACAAGCTGGTGACGGGGCACGATTTCGAGATCCCCCCCTCCTTCGCGGATCGGCAGACGATGCTCATGATGGGCGATCTGCAGCGGTCGCTCATGACGCAGGGGATGCCCAAGGATCAGGCCTCCCGACAGGCCATTTCCCAGATTGAACGGGTGCGCGACGAGGCCAAAAAGGTCGTCAAGTCCATCCTGCTCCTGAAGCGCATTGCCCAGATCGAGAACATCGAGGTCGGGGAGGACGAGGTGGAGGAAAAGGTCCGCGACATCGCCGCGAAGCGGGGCATGCCTGTCGACGCCTTGAAAAAGCAGCTGGAGGAAGAGGAGCGGATCGACGACATCCGCCTGGAACTCCGCAACGAGAAGGTCTTTGAATTCATCATCGACCGCGGCCAGATCACATCCGCGGCCGCACCGGCTGCCGCCGGGGAGGTTGCCTGATGCCCCTGATTCCCATGGTGGTCGAGCAGGACGGACGGGGGGAGCGGGCCTTCGACATCTACTCCCGCCTCCTGAAGGACCGGATCGTGTTCCTGGGGACGCCCATCGACGATCACGTGTCGAACCTGATCATCGCGCAACTGCTGTACCTGGAGTCGGAGGACCCGGACAAGGACGTCTTTTTCTACCTGAACACGCCGGGCGGCCACGTCAGCTCGGGCTTGGCCATTTACGACACGATGCGGTACATCCGCTGTCCCGTCCTGACCTTCTGCATGGGGCAGGCGGCCAGCATGGGGGCCCTGCTCCTGGCGGCGGGCGAAAAGGGGAAGCGCTACGCCCTGCCGCATTCCCGGATCCTTATCCACCAGCCCCTGGGGGGATTCCAGGGACAGGCGACGGACATCGACATCCAGGCCCGGGAGATCCTGCGCCTGAAGGACGAACTGAACGCGATCCTTTCGGACCTGACGGGCCAGCCCCTGGCGAAGATTCAGGCGGACACGGAGCGCGATTATTACATGGACAGCCAGCAGGCCAAGCAATACGGGATCATCGACGAGATCCTCCAGAAGAGGCCCGTGAGGGAAGGGAAATAAGGCCCACCCGGAACCGTCAGGAGATGCCTGCGGGAAGGGGAGCGGCCGGTTGAGGAGGACAGGAGAGAGACCATGGTACGGAAAGGCCGGGATGTGCACGGGGGACCGGGAATGCTTTACTGCTCGTTCTGCGGAAAGAGCCAGAACGAGGTGCGGAAGCTTGTCGCCGGGCCCACCGCCTATATCTGCGACGAATGCATCGAGCTCTGCCGGTGCATCGTGGAAGAGGAGGCCGATGCGCCCCATCTGAGCGAGCCCCGCCAGACCGTACCGGAGCCCCGGGAAATCAAGTCGTTCCTGGACCAGTACGTCATCGGTCAGGAAAAGCCCAAGAAGGTCCTGTCTGTCGCGGTGTACAACCACTACCGCCGCCTCTCCTCGAACGTGACCCTCGACGGGGTCGAGATCCAGAAGAGCAACATCCTCTTGATCGGGCCCACGGGGTCGGGAAAGACCCTCCTCGCCAAGACGCTGGCGAAGATCCTGAACGTCCCGTTCACCATCGCCGACGCGACGACGCTGACCGAAGCGGGATACGTCGGGGAGGACGTGGAGAACATCATCCTGAGCCTCCTGCAGAACGCCGACTACGACGTGGAGCGGGCGTCCCGGGGGATCGTCTACATCGACGAGATCGACAAGATCGCAAAGAAATCCGGGAATCCGTCCATCACCCGGGATGTTTCCGGGGAGGGCGTCCAGCAGGCCCTGCTGAAGATCATCGAGGGCACCCTGGCGAACATCCCGCCGAAGGGAGGGCGGAAGCATCCCCAGCAGGAATTCATCCAGGTGGACACGACCAACATCCTGTTCATCTGTGGCGGCGCCTTCAACGGCCTGGAAGACATCATTGCCCGGCGGGTGGGGGCCAGTTCCATGGGATTCGCCGCCGAGGTGCGGGGCAAGCGGGATCGGAGGCTGGGCGAACTCCTCGCGGAGGTTCAGCCGGAGGACCTCCTGAAATACGGGATGATCCCCGAATTCATCGGCCGGCTGCCCGTCCTGTCGACCCTGGACGAACTGACCCAGGAAGACCTGATCCGGATCCTCACGGAGCCGAAGGATGCCATCATCAAGCAGTACCGGAAGATATTCGAGATGGAGAACGTGAACCTGAAGTTCACCGACGGGGCCCTGCGCTCCATCGCCAAGCTCTCCGTCGACCGCAAGGCCGGGGCGCGCGGGCTCCGGGCGATCCTGGAAAACACGATGCTCGACATCATGTACGAACTGCCCTCCCGGAACGACGTCCAGGAGTGCATCATCAGCGACGAGGTCGTCCTCCGGAAGGAGATGCCGCTGTTCGTCCTGGAGACGAAATCGGAAACGGCCTGAACGGCACACGTGCCCATAACCATTTAATGCAACGAGAAAACGGGGTGACCCAGTGGCCATATTAGACAGCACCGCCGATCGGGACAAGAACAGGACCGTGACCATTCCGCTCCTGCCGCTCCGGGACGTGGTCGTTTTTCCCCACATGATCGTGCCCCTCTTCGTGGGCCGGGAGAAATCCATCTCCGCCCTCGAGTCGGCCATGAAACACGAGAAGGGGATCTTCCTCGTAGCGCAGAAGCTCGCCCAGAAGGACGAGCCCGCGGAAGAGGACATCTACGCGATCGGGACCATCGGCATCATCATCCAGCTTCTCCGGCTCCCCGACGGTACCGTGAAGGTGCTCGTCGAGGGCAAGAACCGCGGCGTCATCGAGGAGTACCTTCCCAACGAAGAGTTCTTTCTCGTGCGTGTTCAGGAAATGGAAGATGACGAAGAGGAAGATAATGTAAAAACAAAGGCTTTGGTGAGAAACTTAAAGGAAGCCTTTGAGAGTTACGTAAAGCTCAGCAAGAAGATCCACGTGGAGATGATCGCCACCGTTTCCGCCATGGAAGACGCCGCCAAGATGGCGGATATTGTCGTCTCCCATCTGAACGTCAAACTGGAGGAGAAGCAGCGGGTCCTGGAGGTCACCAGCCTCAATGAACGGCTCGAGGCCGTCTACGAGCTGATGATCGGCGAGATCGAGATCCTGCAGGTGGAGGAGAAGATCAAGAAACGGGTCAAGAAACAGATGGAAAAGACCCAGAAGGACTACTACCTCAACGAGCAGATGCGGGCCATCCAGAAGGAGATGGGGGAGAAGGACGACTTCAAGAACGAGATCCAGGAACTCGAAAAGAAGCTGAAAAGCAAAAAACTTTCCGAGGAGGCGGAGAAGAAGGTCCGGCAGGAGATCAAAAAGCTCCAGATGATGGCACCCATGTCGGCGGAAGCGACGGTGGTGCGCAACTACATCGACTGGCTCCTCGATCTGCCCTGGTTCGAAAAGACGGACAACGCCTTCACGCTGAAGGAGTCGGAGACCGTCCTGGAGGAGGACCATTACGGACTGAAGCAGGTGAAGGAGCGGATCCTGGAGTACCTGGCGGTCCAGAGCCTGGTGCAGAAGAACAAGGGGTCCATCCTCTGCCTGGTGGGTCCTCCCGGGGTGGGGAAAACCTCCATCGCCAAGTCCGTGGCCCGGGCGACGAACCGCAAGTTCGTCCGCTTTTCCTTAGGCGGGGTCCGGGACGAGGCAGAGATCCGGGGACACCGGAGAACCTACATCGGGGCCCTGCCGGGCAAGATCGTCCAGTTGATGAAAAAGGCCGGCACCAGCAACCCGGTCTTCTGCCTGGATGAAGTGGACAAGCTGTCGTCCGACTTCCGCGGCGATCCCTCCTCGGCCCTCCTGGAGGTGCTCGATCCGGAGCAGAACGGAGCCTTCAATGATCATTACCTGGAGGTGGACTACGACCTGTCGGATGTCATGTTCATCACCACCGCCAACGTTCTGCAGACCATCCCGGCGCCGCTGCAGGACCGGATGGAGGTCATCCGCATCGCCGGCTACACGGAGCCGGAGAAGCTGAACATCGCGAAGAAGTTCCTGGTCAAGAAGGCCATGGGGGCCAACGGTCTCCTCCCGGAGCACATTCTCTTCACCGACGGGTCCATCCTGGGGATCATCCGCCAGTATACCCGGGAGGCGGGGGTGCGGAACCTGGAGCGGGAAATCGCCTCCATCTGCCGCAAGGTGGCCCGGGAGATCGTGACGAACGGGAAAAAGAACCAGCTGAAGATCACCTCGAAAGGCATCACCAAGTACCTGGGGGTCCCCAAGTATCGCCACGGGGAAGCCGAGGGCCGGGACGAGATCGGGCTTTGCATCGGCCTCGCCTGGACCGAGGTGGGCGGGGAACTGCTCAACATCGAGTCGTCCCTGATGAAGGGGACGGGCCGGATGGTCATGACGGGAAAACTCGGGGACGTCATGCAGGAGTCCGTCCAGGCGGCCCTCACCTACGTCCGGGCCAGGGCGGAAAAGTTCGGCCTGGAGGAAAACTTCTACAAGGACGTGGATGTCCACATCCACGTTCCGGAAGGGGCGATCCCGAAGGACGGCCCCTCGGCGGGCATCGCCATGGCGACCTCCATCGCCTCCGCCTTCATCCGGCGGAAAATCCGCGGCGACGTGGCCATGACGGGGGAAATCACGCTGCGGGGAAGGGTCCTGCCCATCGGCGGCCTGAAGGAAAAGCTGCTGGCGGCCCATCGGGGAAACCTCAAGACCGTCATCATCCCCAAGGACAACGAAAAGGACCTGGCGGAGGTTCCCGCGAACATCCTGAAGGCCCTGGAGATCGTGTTCGTGGAGCACATGGACGAGGTCCTGAAGGTCGCCTTTGTGGGGAACGCCCCGGCCGGGGAAACGCTTCTGGCAGGGCATCGTCCGCAGGATAACGGGGCGGAGCGGGTATCCGATTCCGGCGGCGAATCCACCCCCGCCCTGACCACGCATTGAGCGGGATCTTGAGCAAGGTTGGGCTTGACAAGACACATTTCGATCTGCTAAAGGGCGTCCCTCTGATTCGGGCGGGTAGCTCAGCTGGGAGAGCGCCACGCTTACACCGTGGATGTCACAGGTTCGAGTCCTGTTCCGCCTACCAGATTGAGAGAAACTCCTGTTTGCATTCACGGGGAAACGGGGGTATTCTTCTAGGCAGGAAATTCGAGCATAACGGGGTCGTAGTTAAGTCGGTTATAACGCCGGCCTGTCACGCCGGAGGCCGTGGGTTCGAGTCCCATCGGCCCCGCCAAATATGCTGAAGGGGGTTGGCCAGACAGGTCAACCCCCTTTTTTCATCACCGGGACGAACATGAAATACGAAGGGATGATCATCCGTCCGCCCAGCGAGGCGGACAGCCTGCTTCTCCAGGTGAGCGTCGGCTGCTCCCACAACCGGTGCACCTTCTGCCCCACCTACAAGGGCGAGAAGTTCCGCATCAAGTCCTTTGAGGAAATCCGGGAGGACATCCGCGAGGCGTCCCTCCTGTCGAGACGGCGACCCGTCGAGCGGGTCTTCCTGTGCGGCGGAGACGCCCTGATCCTCCCCCAGGCGAGACTCCGCGAGATCCTCACGGACCTCAAGGAGCACGTCCGGGGCGTCCGGCGGGTGGGGCTGTACGCCAACGCCAAGAGCGTGCGGAAGAAAACCCCGGAGGAGCTGCGGGAACTGCGGGAGCTGGGTCTGGGCATCGCCTACCTGGGCGTGGAGTCCGGAAGCGCCGCCATCCTCGAGCGGATCCGGAAGGGCGCGACCCCGGAGCGGCTCGTGGAGGCGGGACGCAAACTCAAAGAGGCGGGCATCCTCCTGTCCGTCACGGTCCTGCTGGGGGTCGGCGGCGTGCAGGACAGCGCGGTCCACGCCCTGGAGACGGCGAACCTCCTGACGGAGATGGACCCGGATTACGCGGGCGCCCTGACCCTGATGCTCGTGCCGGGGACGCCGCTTCACGAGGACTGGAAGGAGGGCCGCTTCGTCCTTCCCGACCGGTACGGCTTCCTCCAGGAACTGGGGATCATGATCGGCCGCTCCCGGTTCACGAACTGTTTTTTCACCTCCAACCACGCCTCGAACTACCTTCCCATCCGGGCCCGGCTTCCGGAAGAAAAGGAGGCGACGGTACGGCTCATCCGGGAGGTGGTCGAGGCCCGGGACAAGAGGATGCTGCGGCCCGAATTTCTGCGGGGCCTGTGATCCATGGCGTGACGTCCCGGACGCCTTGAAGAAAGGGGGGGCGCTTGAAGAAAAAAGTGACCACGTTCCTGAGGGGAATCCTCTCACCCAGCGATCCGGAGCGGCTGGAGCGGGAGATTCAGTCCATTGTCGATGACGGCGAGGAAAAGGGGCTCCTGGACTCCCAGTCGGGGGACATGATCCAGAATATCCTGGCCTTTCGCGACACGGTGGTCCGGGAGGTGATGATCCCGCGGACGGAGATGATTGCCGCCAGTTCCCAGGCCACCGTCGAGGAGATTCTGGAGCTGATCCGCCTCCACGGGCACACCCGGATGCCTGTCTACCAGGGCAACATCGATCACATCGTCGGGATCCTGAACGTGAAGGACCTCCTGAAATTCTGGTCGAAGCCCCTGGGAGAGAGCGACGTTCTCCAGGTGCTCCGCAAGCCCTACTACATCCCGGAAACCAAGAACATCCACATCCTGCTCCACGAACTCAAGCAGCACAAGCACCACATGGCCATCGTCATCGACGAATACGGAGGCACATCGGGGCTCGTCACGCTGGAGGACCTGATCGAGGAGATCGTCGGGGAGATCCACGACGAGCACGACAGCCGGGAAGGGCGGATCGTTGCGGTGGAGAACGGCTTTTACCTGCTGGAGGGCCGCGTCGAGATCGAGGAGGTCGAGGAGCATTTCGAGGTGGAGCTGCCGCGGGGAAAATACGAAACCGTCAGCGGGCTGATCCTCCACCACATCATGAGGATTCCGGAGCCCGGCGAGACCATCGTCATCGAGCCCTTCGAGATCGTGATCGAGTCGGCGGACGAGCGAACCATTCGGAAGGTCAGGATGAGGAAGATCACCGGCGGGCATGGCACGGACTGACGGGACCGGGGAACAGAACGGCATGCCATCCGCGGATGCCTTCGGGACGGCCTCACCGACGTCGGGATACCGGGGTTGGCTCCTGGCGCTCCTGTGCGGGGTCTTGCTGTGCCTCTCCTTTCCCCGCCACGGGTCCGCCGTTTTGGCCTGGGCGTCCCTGGTGCCCCTGTTCCTGGCCCTCCGGGACGCCTCGCCCCTGCGGGCCTTCGGGCTGGGACTGGCGGCCGGATTCTCCGGTTATGTGGGGATTCTCTACTGGATCGTCCACGTGGTGGTCCACTACGGGCACCTTCCCGTCGCCGTGGGGATCCCCGTCATGCTGGCCCTGGCGGCCTACCTGGGGCTGTACGTTTCGGCCTTCGCCGGGGCCCTCGTGCTGCTCCGCCGGCGGGGCGTCCCGCTCCTGGCGGCCGCACCCCCGCTGTGGACCTCCCTCGAGTTTGTCAAGTCCCATCTCCTGACCGGCTTTCCCTGGGCGAACCTGGGCTCCTCGCAGTACCCGAACCTGCCTTTCATCCAGGTGGCCGAGTTCACCGGCGTCTACGGACTGACGTTCCTGGTGGTGATGGCCAACGCGGCCCTGTTCCGCGCCCTCTTCGACCGGTCCGGTGACCGCGGCTGGATTCGGGAGGCCTTGGCCTGCCTGCTCCTTCTGGCGGCAGCCCACGGATACGGGTGGTGGCGGATCGGGGACGTCGAGCGGAGGCTGGAGGCGGCTCCGTCCCTCGCCGTCGGCCTCGTCCAGGGAAACATCGAGCAGGACGTCAAGTGGGACCCCGCCTACCAGCAGGAGACCGTCGATATCTACGCCTCCCTTTCCCGCCATGTGGCCCCGGCGCCCGGGGGACTCCTGGTCTGGCCGGAAACGTCGGCGCCCTTCTACTTTCAGGATCGGGACGACCTGCACCGCCAGGTGGTCGCCGTGCCACGGGACCACTCGGCCTGGCTGATCCTGGGGAGCCCGCGCTACGAGATCCGGGGACGCCAGATCGTCTCGTTCAACAGCGCCTTTCTCGTTTCCCCGGAGGGATCCCTTGAGGGCCGCTTCGACAAGGTGCACCTCGTTCCCTACGGGGAGTACGTGCCCTTCCGGCGGATCCTTCCCTTCCTGACGGCGCTGACGGAGGGGATCGGCGATTTCGAGACGGGCCAAGCCTACCGGCCCCTGGCCATGGGACCCCACCGGCCCGGCGTCCTGATCTGCTATGAAGGGATTCTTGCAGAGGCCGGACGGTCCTATAAACAGCAGGGTGCGGATCTCCTGGTGAACATCACCAACGACGCCTGGTTCGGCCGCACCTCGGCGCCCTACCAGCACCTGTCCATGACGGTCTTCCGGGCCGTGGAGACCCGGCTGTTCCTCGTCCGGGCGGCCAACACGGGAATCTCGGCCATCATCGAGCCGACGGGACGGATTGCGGGACAGACGGGCGTCTTCGAGCGGACGACCCTGGCGGGAAGCGTGAAATTCATTGACGGCGGGACGTTTTATGGGGCATATGGGGACATCTTTGTTTACCTTTGCCTGGGCGGCACCCTCCTGTTGATCGGCTGGTCATTGCGGGGCCGCTTCGGCCGGCCCCGTTCCAGCCGGACCCATTCCACGAGAGGACGGCACAAGAAGGAGAGAATACCATGATCGAAGGATCAGAGGCGCTGACACAGACATTGTCCAATCTTGAGAAGCGGATCGAAAATCTCGGGGTGTGTCTTTGACGTCGCCGGCAAGGAAACCGAAAAAGGAACGCTGGACGTCGCGATCCAGAAAGACGATTTCTGGGGAAACCCGGAGACGGCCCGGGAAATCCTGAGGCGGAAAAGCCGCCTGGAAGAGGTCATCGACGGCTGGAGGGAACGCGAGCGGGTTTTCCGGGATCTCTCGCAGCTTTATGAAATGGCGGTGGAGGAGGAGGACGGCGAAATCCTCCGGGACGTTTCCCGGGACCTCGAACGCCTGGAAGCGGCCGTCCGGGATGACGAGTTCCACCTGATGCTCGGGGAGGAGGAGGACCGGCTCAACGCGATCATGAACATCAACGCCGGAGCCGGCGGCACGGAGGCGCAGGACTGGGCGGAGACGCTCTTTCGCATGTACGGCCGCTGGGCGGAGCGGAAGGGCTACCGCATGCAGGTCATCGACCTGCAGCCCGGGGAGGAGGCGGGCATCAAGAGCGCCTCCATCACCCTGGAAGGTCCCCATGCCTACGGCTATGCCAAGGCGGAGATCGGCATCCACCGCCTGGTCCGGATATCCCCCTTCGACGCGGGCGCCAGGCGACACACGTCCTTTGCCTCGGTCTTCGTCTATCCCGAGGTGAACGACGAGATCGTCATCGAAATCGACGAGAACGACCTGCGCATCGACACCTACCGGTCCACCGGCGCGGGGGGGCAGCACGTCAACAAGACCGACTCGGCCGTCCGCATCACCCATCTCCCCAGCGGAATTGTCGTCCAGTGCCAGAACGAGCGGTCCCAGCACAAGAACAAGGCCATGGCCATGAAGTACCTCAAGTCGCGCCTGTACGAACAGAAGCTTCAGGAGCAGCGGGCCAAGCTGAGCGAAGTGGAAAAAGGCAAGAAGGACATCGCCTGGGGAAGCCAGATCCGGTCCTACGTCCTTCATCCCTACAAGATGGTCAAGGACCATCGGACCAGCCTGGAAACAGGCAACGTGACCCGGGTGCTCGACGGGGATATCGACGATTTCATCGAGGCCTACCTGCTGGCGGCCTCCAAGCGATGAAGGAAAGGAGCGGCCGCATGACGAAACGATCCATCTTCTGGATCTGCCTCGCGATCTGTTTCGCCCTGTCATTCCCGGGAGCCGCCGGAGCGGGGGAGGTCGTCCCCTCCGCGAGCGGGGAGAGCGTTGCCGTTGCCGACGTCCGGGACCCCATGGCGGACCAGGCGCCGACGGTGCACAATCCGGCTTCCCCGGGTGTGCAGAAACCGGTTTCAGCGGCAGAACCCAAACCGGGAGAGGACAACGGCGGTCAGCAGGATCAGGACTTGATGGAGGAAGCCCTGGCCTTCCTGGAGGAATCCCAGGCCGCCTGGAACCGCGGGGACCTGGAGGGGGCCCTGGAACTCCTGGACCAGGCCTACGCCCTGGTTCTCGACACGGACGGAGATCCCGCCGTCGCCCGGCAGAAGGACGACTTGCGACTTCTCGTGGCCCGTCGCATCATGGTGATTTACACGTCCATGCGAACGCAAGCGAAGGGCAAGCGGTCGGAGATCCCGCTCATGATGAACGCCGACGTGGAGAAGGAGATTCGTTCCTTCCAGACGGTGGAGCGAAATTTCTTTATCGAATCCTACCGCCGCTCGGGCATGTACCGGCCGGCCATGGTCCGGCAGATCAAGCAGGCGGGGCTTCCCGAGGAGTTGTCCTGGCTCCCCCTCGTGGAAAGCGGGTTCAAGGTCCACGCCCTCTCCCGGGCCCGGGCCCTTGGTCCCTGGCAGTTCATTCCCTCCACGGGATACAAGTACGGCCTGAACCGGACGGACTGGGTCGACGAGAGGATGGATGTGGAGAAGTCGACCCGGGCGGCCATCGACTACCTGAAGGCCCTCCACGACATGTTCGGGGACTGGCTCACGGTGCTGGCGGCCTACAACTGCGGGGAGGGGAGGGTGCTCAGGGTCATCTCTCAGCAGAAACTGAACTATCTGGACCGGTTCTGGGATTTGTACCACATTTTGCCGTACGAAACGGCCCGGTATGTGCCTCGCTTCCTGGCGACCCTGCACATCATCCGGGATCCGAAGAAATACGGCATGGACCTGCCGGAGGCCCTGGAGAAGGAGATCCCCTTCGAACGGGTGAAAATCCGGAAATCCATGAAACTGGAGGACATCGCAGGCCGGATCGAGACGTCCGAGGAAACCCTGGTGTATCTCAATTCGGAACTGCGCCACCGGATTACGCCGGACCAGGATTACGATCTCCGGGTGCCCATCGAGAAGGCGGAGGTCCTGCTTCAGAAAATCGACGAGATACCCCGCTGGGAACTGCCCTCTCCGGACCGGGATCCGCGCCATTATGTCCGCCATCGGGTGAAGAAAGGGGAATCCCTCTCTTCCATCGCCCGGAGATACCGGACGACACCGGCAGCCATCCGGTCCTGCAACCCGGCCCTGGTGAAAAAGGGGGTCCGGAGCGGCCAGGCGCTGGTCATCCCGGTGGCGAGAAAAGCGGTCGTGTCCCCTGTCCGGGAAGCGAAGAAAGGGACAGCGGGGTCCGTTTCCTCCTACCGGGTGAAAAAGGGCGATACGCTCTCGGTCCTGGCGGAGCGCTTCGACACGACTCCCGAACGGATCCGGAGCCTCAACCGCCTCAAGGGGAATCGCCTCCCGGTGGGCCGGCTGCTGAGAATCCCGTCCCAGGGGCAGGAGAAGGCCGCCGCCGAATCGCCCGCTCCAAAGAAGAAGGCGGGAAGCAGAAAAGATAAGGGCGACGAGGCGGGCAAGGAGGAGAGGAAAACCTACAAGGTCCAGAAGGGCGACAACCTCTTCCGAATCGCCGTTCGCAACGGCACGAGCGTGAACAGCCTGCGGAAAGCCAACAACCTCAGGGATGGGGATTCCATTCACCCCGGGCAGGTCATCCAGATCCGGTAACCCCGGACAAGCGAGTCGGATTCCGGCATTGACCGCCGTCTGGTCGATGCCGGAATCCGACTCACCCCCCCTCCTCCATCCGGTATCCCTTCAGAAGGAAGAACAGGTCCTGCTCCAGGGCATGCATGCGCTCCCCGTCCGCCTCCCGGGGCGGCTCGTGATCGTGTCCGAGCAGGTGGAGCAGCCCGTGGATGAGCAGGTGGTCCAGGTAATCCTCCGGCGGGATCCCCGCTTCCAGGGCTTCGCGCCGGGACTGCTCCACGGAAATCACGATATCGCCCAGAACATGGGGGTTCAGGTCGCCGAAGGGGCCTTCCGTCATGGAAAAGGAGATGACGTTGGTGGGGTGGTCGCGGTTCAGCCAGGTCCGGTTGATCTCCCGAATGCCCTCGTCATCCAGGAACAGCAGGCTCAACTCCGCGTCTTCATGACCGAGATGGCGCAGCAGCCTGCGCAGCGCGGTCCGGATCCGCCGCCGGTCAATCCTTTCCCTTTTCTGCCGGTTTTCGATTCGGATTTCCATTGGGCGCCGGTTCCTTGCGGCCGTTGGTCTCCCTGGCCGGGGGGGCGGGATAGTCGATGCGGTGGTGGAAAATCCCGGTCAGAATGCGGGTGAAGCTCTCGGCGATCCGGTTCAGGTCCTGAAGCGTGAGGGCGCACTCGTCGAGTTGCCCGTCGTCGACCACCCGCTTGATCCGCTCCTGGACAAAGTTCCGGATCCTCGCAGGGGTCGGATTCGTCAGGGTCCTGGAGGACGCCTCCATGACGTCACCCAGCAGAACCAGGCCGGACTCCCGGCTCTGCGGCCTGGGACCGGGGTATCGAAAATCACTCTCGGGCAGGGCACGGATGGACGGATCCTTTGCCTTGCGGGCCTTTTCGAAGAAGTAGGTGACCAGGCTCGTGCCGTGGTGCTCCCGGATGATGTTCAGCACGTCCTGGTTCAGCCCCGCCCGAACGGCCAGATCGTACCCGTCCTTGATGTGGGCGGTGATGACCCTTGCGCTCATGCGGGGGGACAGTTTTTCGTGCCGGTTCTCCCCGTCCCGCTGGTTTTCGATGAAGTACAGCGGCTTCGTCAGTTTGCCGATGTCGTGGTAGTAAGCCCCCACCTTGGCCAGGAGCGAGTTGGCGCCGATGCTTTCCGCTGCGGCCTCCACCATGGAGCCGAGAACGACGCTGTGATGGTAGGTCCCGGGGGCCTCGATGATCATGCGCTGGAAAATGGGCTGGTTCAGGTTGGCCAGTTCCAGCAGCTTGATGTCCGTCGTGTAGGGGAAGGCGCTCTCGAACAGGGGACTCACGCCGGCCACGAAAATGCCCGCCAGGAGACCCCCGGTGAACCCCATGGCCATCTTCAGCAGGATGTCCAGGCTCCAGAGCGACCCGTCCATCAATCCTATGCAGACGATGACCGCTATGTTGGCGATGCCCAGCAGAAGCCCCGCCCTCAGGAACGAGGAGCGCTGGCGGCAGTGGGCGATGTAGTAGGAGGCCACGATACTGCCCTGAAGGGCGTAAAGGGTCATGAAAACCTGGTTGTCGAAAAGGAAGGCGCAAAGAAGCGAGGCGTACAGGGCAAACAGGAGTGACAACTTCCTCATGATCAGGAAGGCCACCAGCATGGGACCGAAGGCAAAGGGGATGGCGAAGTAGGCCGCCTCCACGGGGAGAAACGGGAAGGCCCGGTTGACGGCGCCGGCCACGAAGATGCCCGCCTTGACCAGCAGGAACTGCAGGAGGATCGTCACGGAAAGGAAAATACGGTCCGCGTTCTCCCGCTCTGGTTTCTGGAGCCAGCGGCGGGCCACGATGTAGAGGGTCAGCGAGAAGAAGAGGACCAGGAGGAACATGCCGGCGAAGACGGCAAACTTTTCGTAAGACCGCTCTCCGTCGAGTTTGTAGAGGGCGGCGATCTTTTCCAGGTCGGAAGGGGTGATCTTCTGCCCCTCCCGGGCGATGACCTCGCCCCTCTGGACCTGGTACAGAACGGGCTTGGCCCCCTCGGCGGCAAGCTGCCGCTCCTTTTCCGTCGCCTGCTGGTTCATCGTCACATTCGGCTGGATCATCCTCACCACCAGGCTGGCGGAGGCCCGGCGCAAGTCTTCCCGCTCCTCTCTCAGGAAGGATGCTGCCTTCTTGCGGACCAGGTTAGCCGCATCCTGAACGTTCCAGACCGCGGTCAGGTCCGTCAGCCGCTCCCGGCGCTGTGTCCGGGGGTCCCGGATGATGATGCCGTTCTTGAGGTCCGTGGTCAGGAACGTGACGTTGGTGATCCATTCCGCCTGGTAGACGGCGGCAATGAGCTTCGTCACCTTCGCAGCGGTTTCCGTGGAAAACCGCTGCTTCAGGAAATATTGAAAATCCGCTTCGGGGATGGGCACGCCGAGGATCTTCTCCATCTCCCTGCGTCCCCGCCCGATGTCGGCCAGGTCCTTTACGGTCAGTACGCCCACGGTCAGGGCCGTCCGGTCGACGCCCCGGATGGATTCTTCCATGGCGGAGAACGCACGGCTGACCAGGATTCGCTGCCGTTCGGCCGCTTCCGGGTCCATGTCGAAAATGGAGGGCACCGCGTTGGCGGCCTCCATCCGTTTCAGTTCCGTGGCCGCCCGGTCCTCGACGAAAAAATCGCGGTCGGCGCGAATGTCCCGGGGGGCGATGGAGCCCGGCTTGAAACTGGGCGGGATGAAGTGCAGGCTCGGGGTCAGGAGGTAGGCTACGACGAGGGCCAGCAGGACCGCGGTGCTCCACATCTGGAACCGGCTGCTCCTGGCGAAAGGCGGCAGGAGTTCCACCCGCCGGTTGGCCTGTCGCAGCCAGGCGGTGACGCGTTCGACGGTGCGGTCAATGGGATTCATGGCCCGTGTTCATCCACCCGCCTCCGGCTGCGGCCCAGGTTGTTGTATGCGCGGATCACGTCTTGAACGAGCGGGTGCCGGACGACGTCCAGTTCGCTGAAATGCACGAATCGGATCCCGGAAATGCGGCTGAGGATCCGTTCCGCCTCCACGAGGCCGGAGACCTTCTCCTCCGGCAGGTCGATCTGGGTGATGTCTCCCGTGATAACCGCCTTCGACCCGAAACCGAGGCGGGTCAGGAACATCTTCATCTGCTCCGATGTGGTGTTCTGGGCCTCGTCCAGGATCACGAAGGAGTCGTTCAGGGTGCGGCCCCGCATGAAGGCGAGGGGTGCCACCTCGATGATACCCTTCCCGATCATGGCCGAGGCCCGCTCGAAGTCCATCATGTCGTGGAGCGCGTCGTAGAGGGGGCGCAGGTAGGGATTGACCTTCTCGGAGAGATCCCCGGGGAGGAACCCGAGCTTCTCGCCGGCCTCGACGGCCGGGCGCGCCAGGACGATCCGGTGCACCTTCTTTTCCATGAGGCACGACACCGCCATCGCCATGGCGAGGTAGGTCTTACCCGTTCCGGCGGGCCCGATGCCGAACACCATGTCGTGCTTGCGGATGGCGTCGATGTAGCTTTTCTGCGCGATGCTCTTGGGGGTGATCGGCCGCTTCTTGGAGGGGATGAAGACGGTGTCGAGGAAGATCTTCTCCAGGTCCGTCCCGGAATCCTCCGACAGGATCCGGTGGGCGTAATCGATGTCCGGCGGATAGAGGGGATATCCCTTTTCCGTCAGGGCATACAACCGGGTCAGGAGGTTCTTCACGAGGTCCACCGAATCGGCTTCGCCGGAGATGGACAGCACGTTCCCGCGAACCCCCACCCTGACTGCCCGGAGCTTCTCGAGAAGTTTGACGTGCCGGTCATGCTCGCCCAGGAGCGTCCGGAGGAGATTGTTGTCCGGGAAAACGATTCTTTCCTCGGATGCGGAGTCGGATCTTGGTTTCAAACCTTCAATCGCATGAAGAGACAAGAGATTTGGATCACTTCAAACGCGAGGGAGGAGGCTATCACGATCCACAACCCATTGCAAACGTTTTGCGGGGCTCCCGAAGGCGTGTGCCGGCGGTTCGTTCGGGGCGCGGGGGCTGTCTCGGGGGTTTCCGCCGTCGCGGAAGCTTTTCCGCGTTCCGCCGGTTCAGACCGGCAAGCTGCAGGAATGGAAAAGCTTCCCAATGCTTCCTCTGGAAACCCCCGGCCGCGCCCCCGCGGCTGGACGGTTCGTTCGGGGCGCGGGGGCTGTCTCGGGAACTTTCGCCGTCGCGGGAGGAGAAAGGTCTGGTTTAAACGCCCGGTTCCTGCAGGAACAGGTGGGCGAATACCTTGGCGTTGCCGATCATGTTGGAAAGAAGGCTGTATTCGTTTGGCTGATGGGCCATGCTCTCGGAGCGGGTCCAGACGGCCGCGGGATACCCGTCGGCACGGAAGAAGGCGGCCACGGTGCCCGCTCCTACGCCGTGGGGGGCGGCCTCGATACCGTAAACCTCCCGGATGGCCTCCTTCAAGGCGAAGACGACGGGGGCTTGGGCGGACGTCGGCGCGGGCGACTGGATGCGCTGCACCGGCGTGATCGCGATGGACACCCCGAAGTCCGCCTCGATCTCGTCGGCCAGGCCCCGGATCTCCGCCTCGACCTCGGCCAGGTCGTATTGCGGCAGAACGCGGCAGTCCAGGTAAAAGACGTCTTCGCCGGGGATCGTGTTGACGTTGGGAACGTTGGCGTCCTTCCGGGTCGGCTCGAACGTGCTGGTGGGGGGGGAGAACATCGGATCGACGGCCCCGAAGCGATCGTGGAGCCGGTTCAAAAGAACCACCAGGTGGGAGGCCGCCCGGAAGGCGTTGACGCCCTTGTCGGGCATGCTGGCATGGCACTGCTTGCCGATGGTCTTGAA
This sequence comes from Syntrophaceae bacterium, assembly GCA_041310335.1. Taxonomy (GTDB): domain Bacteria; phylum Desulfobacterota; class Syntrophia; order Syntrophales; family PHBD01; genus PHBD01. The sequence continues at coordinate 41,103 of JBFYXW010000233.1, forward strand.
GGACAGCCAGAGGATGCTCTTCTCGGCGACCTCGATCAGGGAGCCTTCCTGATTTCCCGAGTCGGGAACGACCAGCAGGTCGTCCCGCCGGAAGGGGTTGTCCGGATGCCGCAGGATGTAATCGAGCCCCTTGTGGCTGGCGGTTTCCTCGTCGGCCACGAACGCCAGGCCCACCGTCGCTTCCGGGAGGATCCCCTCGTCCAGGAACGCCTTGGCGGCGAAGATGGAGGCGACCAGGTCCTGTTGGTTGTCCTCGGTTCCCCGTCCGTAGACCTTGCCGTCCCTGACGCGGACCACGTAGGGATCCCCGTCCCAGAAGGCCCGCTCGCCCGGCGGAACGATGTCCAGGTGCGTCAGGATCCAGACCCGCCGGTCGGTTTTCCCGGGGATCAGCGTGACCAGGTTCGGGCGGAAGCCGTCGGATACGCGATCGTCAGGAGCGTTGATTTCCCGCACCTCGGGGAATCCGGATCCTGCGAGAATTTCCTTGAGTCGGCGAGCCCGCAGGCCTTCGCCGTCCCCCCCGTTTTCCGGGGCCAGGGCGGGAATGGCCGTCAATTCGGCCTGGAGGCGAATCATGTCCTCTTCGTAACGGTCGATGCGGGCGGCGATGCGCTGGAAGATGTCCCTCTGGATCATGGCGTCGGTCGGCACGGGCTCCTCGGAATCGGACACGGAGCGTGTCTCCTATCACAGGAAGGCCGGGGCGTAAAGCATTCTCTGCCGCGGCCCCGCTCCGTTGCCGGAAGTGCGGAAGGCTCCGGACGAGGGACGGAGAGGGCATCCTAGGGCGCGTTCATCATCTCTCCGAAAGAGTCGAGGCGGCCACCGAAGCCACGGGGGTCTCCCAGAACGAGGATGGAGGCGCGGCTCGCGTCGAGCCAGCGGAGAGCCGCCGCTTCGATGTCGCCTGTGGTGACCTTGCGGATGTTTTTCCGGTAGGACTCCAGGAAGTCCGCCGGCAGGCGGTCGAACTCGACCAGGAGCCGCTGGCGGACCACCTGTTCCGGAGACTGGAAGGAGAAGATGAAGCGGTGGAGCATGGATTCCCTGGCCGCCTGAAGGTCCTGATCCTTGAACGCCCCCCTGCCGCTTTCCGCCAGGATCCGCTCCAGGTGCGCGAGAACGGAGAGGGTCGCGTCGGTCCGGGTGATGGCATAGGCGCCGAAGACGCCGTGCTTGAGGCGACTGCGGTAAAAGCTGCCCGTGCTGTAGGCAAGCCCCCGGTCGGTCCGGATCTCCTGAAAGATCCGGGAGGAGAAACCGCCGCCCCCCAGGAGGAAGTCGAGGACCTGGAAGGCATGGTAGTCGGGTGCGCTCCTGGATGGAGCCGGGTGCCCGACGATGAGGACGGACTGGGAAATCTCCCGGGAGACCAGCCGGATCCCGCGCCGGCCCGGGACGGGCTGGGGGGCCTCCGTGCCGGGGATGTCCGCGGCGGTCCAGGATCCGAAATGGCGCTGCAGGGCCTCCCGCGCCTCTTCCCGCGAAAGATCGCCGCTCACGGCAATCCAGAGGTTGCGGGGGGTGAAGAGCCGGCGGTGATGGGACACCAGGTCCTGGCGGAGGACGGCGTCGAGGGATGCAAGGGAAGAGAGCCTGGCCCAGGGGCCTTGCCGGTACTGGAAACGCCCGAACTCGCGGAAGGCGAAGCGCGCCGGGTCGTCGGCGATGCGCCGCAAGTCCTCCTTCTTCAGTTCCCTGGCGAGGACGAGCCGCTCTTCCTCGAAGGCCGGCTCCCGGAGCATGCCGGAAAAGAGGGCGAGCCCCTCTTCCAGGTCTTTCTTCAGAACCGACAGCGAGGCCGAGATGGTTTCCAGACCCGCGGACGCTTCCGCGTCCGCCGCCAGGAATTCCAGCCTTTCGTCCACCTCCCGGCCCGTGCGGGAATGGGTTCCGCCGGTACGCATCACCGTCGCGAGGAGTTCCGCCAGCCCTTCCTTGCCGTCCGGGTCCAGCAGGGAGCCGCCTTTCAGGTAAGCCTGGACGGTCACGAGCGGGACCTCGCGGTCCTCCAGGAAATAGACGACGATGCCGTTGGGAAGCTCGAAGCGCTCGGCCCGGGGAACCGGAAAGTCCAGGGGAGGGTAGGCGAGACGGTCCGGCGGGGCAAGGAGGCCCGGCGACGCCGGGGGAGTGTCTCCCGCAGGCGCCGCCGCGGCGAGGACGGGGAGAAGGACCAGGGGCAGCAGCAGGAGAAGAATCCGGCGGCGGGTCATGGCTGTTTCTCCAGGATGGCGACGGTGCGGTTTTCCGGAACCAGGTACGTCCGGGCGACCCGCTGGACGTCCCCGGGGGTGATCCGCTCGATGACCTGCAGGTGTCCCGTGACGTAGCGCCAGTCTCCCGCGACGGCCTCGTAGTAGGACAGCGTGCGCGCGAGCCCCTCGTTGGAGGCCAGGTCGCGGATGAATTCGGCCCGCATCCGGTTCTTGATTTTCTCCAGTTCCGATGCCGTGACAGGTTCATTCCGGAGGCGCTCGATTTCCTCGTGGACGGCCTTTTCCAGCGCCGCCACCGGGTGGGGGTCCCGGGGCGTTCCGTAGACCACGAACAGGTTCGGGTAGCGGGACCCGGGGATGCCGCTCATGGCCGCCGCCTTTTCCGCCAGTCCCTTTTTCTCCACCAGTTCCCGATAAAAGCGGGAAGTCCTGCCCCGGGAAAGCAGGGCCTCGATGACGTCAAATACGTAATCGTCGAAGTGGGGGAGCGCCGGCTTGTGCCAGCCGATCATGAGCTGCGGCCGGGCATCGAAGGCGACCCGGATTCTTCGCTCGTCCGTCTGGGGCGGTTCCTCCGCGATGGGCCGCGGGAGGGGCTCCTGGCGGGGGATTCCGCCGAAGTACCGCTCGATGAGCCGGAAAACGTCGTCGGGCCGGATCCGTCCCACCACGGCGATGACGGTGTTGTTCGGGGCATGGTGCTGCCGGAGGAACGACCGGAGCGCCGCCGGGTCGAGGAAGGGGATGTCGGACGCCCAGCCCAGGATCGGCCTGCGGTAGGGATGGACGGTGAAGGCCGCGGCGAGGAAGCGCTCGTAAAGGAGACCGTCGGGATCCGTCTCGACGCGCTGGCGGCGCTCTTCCAGGACCACGTCGCGCTCGGCGTAGAACTCCCGGAAAACGGGCCGGACCATGCGGTCCGACTCGATTCGGGCCCACAGTTCCAGCCGGTTCATGGGCAGGCTGACGTGGTACGTCGTCACGTCCTGCCCGGTGGAGGCGTTCAGGCCCACGGCGCCGTTGATCGTGTAGAGACGGTCGATCTCGTTGGAGCGATAGGTCGCCCGGTGCCGGGACTCCAGGTCCCGAAGCACCCCGGTCAGGGTCTTGATCCGCTCCGGGTCCGCCCGTTCCCCCCGGGCGCGTTCCCGGTCCAGGTCCCCGCCCGCCCGGAAAATCCGCTCCAGGAGTTCCGCGTCCCCGGCCGGGTCCAGGGGCCCGATGGACTCCGTACCCTTGAAGAGCATGTGTTCCAGGAAGTGGGCCGTCCCGGTCTTGCCGTCTTCGTCGTCCACGGCCCCGGACTTGTAGCGGACGTAAAGGGAAACGGTGGGGCTCAGGGGGCGCTCCAGCAGGAGGACCGTCAGCCCGTTGGGCAGGACCCTCCGGATGACCCGCTTTTCCAGGTCCTGGGCGTGGGCCGCGGCCTCCCAGGCCAGCAGGGCCGCGACGAGCAAGAGGAAGAGGAGCCGGTTACGCATGGTCTTCGTCGCCTCCGCCGTTCCGCTCCCGGAAGAACGCGTGGATCTGCAGGGCCGGATAGAGCAGTCCCACGAGGCTGATGAGGATGATGAAACTGGAGGAGAAAAAGTACACGATGAATTCGTGGGCATTCCGGAGCCGGTACGCCGCCACGAGGGCGTCGACCCCGAAGGCGAGGAAAAAGGCCGACCCCAGGGCGATGACAGCGTTGCGGATCCACCAGCGGGGGGAACCCTTGATCATCTGGCAACTCCTTCCCGTGACCGGGTCGTCAGGCCGGCGTCGTTTCCTTCAGTGCCTGGACCAGGCCGGGAAGGACGGCATAGAGGTCGCCGACGATGCCCAGGTCGGCGGCGGCGAAGATCGGGGCCTGCTCGTCGCGGTTGACGGCGCAGACGAGCTTGGCGCCGCGGATCCCGGTCAGGTGCTGGACCTGTCCGGACACGCCGATCCCGATGTACAGCTCCGGCTTGACCTGGATCCCCGACAGGCCGATGCACAGGTCCTCCGGGAGCCAGTGCAGTTCCTCCGAGAGGGGCCTCGTGCAGGCCAGGGCGCCCCCGAGGAGGTCCGCCAGTTCCCGCGCCAGGGCCAGGTCCCCGGGCTTTTCGAATCCGCGACCCGCGCAGACGACGACGCGCGCTGCCGTGACGTCCTGTCCCTGCCGCTCCTTCGGCCTTCGCTCCAGGACGGTGACCGGGGAAGGGGGAGGGGCCGGGAGATTGCGAATGCGAGCCTCTCGCCCCGGAGTGAGAGGGCCGGAGCGGAAGGTTCCGGGGAGAACGGCCGCCAGAACGGGGAAGGAGAGGGGGGCAATCCGCAGGACCGCCGCCCCGCCGTACAGGAGCCTCTCCATTTCCAGGGTCCCGGAGGCGCTGTCCCAGCGAAGGGCGGTGCAGCCGCTGCACAGCCCCGCGTCGAGGCCACCAGCGATCCGGGCCGCCCAATCCTTCCCCCGGGCCGTGGCCGCGAACAGCATCAGGTCCGGCGGGTCTTTCCGTGCTTCCTCCAGGACGGCCGGCGCGAAGGCTTCCAGGGGCTGGCCGTCCCCCGGGGGGGGAAGGAGGAGAACCTCGTCGGCCCCGCCGGCGCCCAGGTCTTCCGGCCGGGGTCCCCCGGGCCACGACAGGACCGCAAGTCCCCCCGCCATCCCGGCTTCCCGGAGGTTTTTCCCTGCCTGGAGAAGCTCCAGGGCCTGACCGGTCTGTTCCGCGCAAATCCAGATCCCTGCCATGCTGCGATCCTTTACCGGAGAATCCCTTTTTGCCGGAGCGCGCCGGCGAACCGGCGGAGATCCGCCTCGTCGGACCCGAAGCGCTCGCATTGCCGCTCCAGTCGGGACGCCGACAGGGAAAGGATCCTGAAGCGAGGCTCCGCCGGGAGACCCAGTTCCTCCCTGCCGATCGTGACGACGGGCTTCCGGGAGGCCGAGAGGGTGTCCTTCACGCCGGGTATCCGGGGAACGTTGATGTCGGGAAGGAGCGTGACGACGGCCGGCAACGTCGCGGCGACCCGCTCGATCCCGTCCTCGAGTCGGCGCTCCGCCACGACCCGACCCGCCTCCAGGTCCAGTTTCTGGACGAAGGAGATGCAGGGGATGCCCAGCAGCGCCGCGAGGCGGATCCCCACCTGCTGGTCGTAGAGGTCGCTCGATCCCTCGCCGCAGAGGATCAGGTCGTAGGTCCCGACGCGGGTCCGGATCACCTCCGCAAGGATGGTCGCGGTCCCGGAGGCCTCCAGCGTTCCGAAGGAGGGGTCGGCGGCATAGATGGCCTGGTCCGCGCCCCGGGACAGGGCGTCCTTGACGCCCTTGGTCGCCTCGGGGATTCCCACCGTCACGGCCACGACGGATCCCCCGGCGGATTCCTTGAGGCGGGCCGCCTCCTCCAGGGCGTTGCGGTCGTAATCGCTGATTTTGTAGCCGACGGACGACAGGTCCAGCTCGCCGGCGGAGGTCCGCCGGATGTAGGCCTCGTCTACGACCCACTTGAAACATGCAACGAAGACAGGCATCGCTTCCTCCGGGGGGCACCCCCGCGTTCCGCGGGATCAGCGCAGGACGTTCCCGGAGATCACCATCCGCTGGGCCTCCGAGGTCCCCTCGTAGATCTCGGTGATCTTCGCGTCCCGCATGAGGCGCTCCACCTTGGCGCCCTTGCAGTACCCGTATCCGCCGTGGATCTGGACCGCCTTGATGGTGTGCTTCATGGCCGCCTCGGCGGCGAACAGCTTGGCCATGGAGGCCTCCTTGCTGAAGGGCTGCTTCAGGTCCTTCAGGCAGGCGGCGGCATAGGTCAGGTAGCGCGCGGCGGCCAGATCCGTGGCCATGTCGGCGATCATCCAGGAAATGGCCTGGTGGCGGGCGATGGGCGTGCCGAACTGCACCCGCTCCTTGCCGTACCGGACCGACTCGTCCAGGGCCGCCTGGAGAATGCCGACGGACTGGGCGGCGATCCCCACGCGCCCGTGGTCGAATCCCGTCATGGCCATGGCCAGGCCGTTCCCCTCCTTGCCCAGCAGGTTCGCCTTCGGGACCCGGCAGTCCTTGAAGACCATCTCGGAGGTCTGGGAGGAGCGAAGGCCCATCTTGTTGAAATGCTCGCCCGCCTTCATGCCCACGGTGCCCCGGGGGATGATGAACGCGCTCAGGCCCTTGCGTCCCGCCGCCTTGTCCGTCCAGGCGAAGACCATGTAGGTGTCACCCGTGGGGCCGTTGGAGGTGAAGGTCTTCGTCCCGTTGATCACGAAGTCGTTCCCGTCCGCCACGGCCGTGGTGGTGGCCGCCATGACGTCGGTCCCGGCCCCGGGCTCCGTCAGGACGAAGGCACCCAGGTGCTCTCCCCTGGCCATGGGGACGAGGAAGGTTTTCTTCTGCTCTTCCGTGCCGAAGAGGTTCACCAGCATGCAGGCGATGCCGACGTGGATCGACACGGTGAAGCCCGTGGAAGAGCAGGAGCGGGAGAGTTCCTCCACGACGAGCGTGTGGGTCAGGTAGTCCGCCCCGGCCCCGCCGTACTCCTGCGGGATCGGAATTCCCATCCAGTCGCCCTCGGCGAGCTTCTGGAACAGCTCGGCGGGGTGGCGGCTGTTCTCGTCGATCTCGGCGGCGATGGGGTCCACGTACTTCTCTGCAAATTCCCGGATGTTCTTGCGAATGAGTTCCTGCTCTTCCGTCAGTCTGAAATCCATGATCGCCCTCCTTCGATTGGATTGATGGGAAAAAAGCGGTCGTCCCGCAGGTGCCGGCAGGGGAGCCCCGCTGCGGCGGGGGATGTGCATCGCACCCTGTCCCTAACAGGTGACGGCATTTTTTTCAACCGCCAATGCGCACCCGTCCCCCGAACATGCGTCATCGACGAGGGCGGCGGGTGACGATCGGAACCGCGGCCGTCGTCGTGGGGGACACGCGACGAAGGCGGACCGATGGCAGCCCGTCCACCGGACCGTCCCGTGGGCGCGGGGTTCCGGGTCCGGAGGGCGGACGGTCATTCCGAACAAGGGGAAGACATTCCGCTTGGGAATGTGGTAGACAGGATTCCCCGGAAGCGGGTCGAAATCAACACGGGAAGAGAGGCGGAAGCGATGTTCGAGTTGCGGGAAGAGGTCCAGGCGTTTCGCTCCAGCGTGCGGAAGATGGCGGAGGATGAACTCGCACCCCGAGCCCTGGAACTGGACGCCCGGGGAGCATTCCCCCGGGAGTTCCTGCCCCGGCTCGCCTCCCTGGGGATCATCGGCGCGTCCGAGTCGCCGGAGGACGGGGGAACGGGCATGGGATACCTGGCGGGGCTGGTCGCCGTCGAGGAGATTTCCAGGTTCTACCCGTCTCTCGCCTTCTTTCTGGAAGGAACCCAGGCCGCGGTCTACGCCCTGGGCCGTTTCGGCAGCGACGAGCAGCGAAAGCGTTACCTTCGTCCGGTCCTTCAGGGCAGGCGGGTCGCCTGCCTGGCGGCGACGGAACCGACCGGTGGCTCCGACGTCGCCAACCTCGGCACGGAAGCCCGCCGGGAGGGGGATCTCTTCCGGGTCCGGGGGCGCAAGGTGTACATCACCAACGGGGGCATCGCAGATTTCTGTCTTCTCCTGGTCCGGACGGGCGGCCGGGCCAGCATGATCCTGGTGGAGAAGAAAACGCCGGGATTCCGGCCGGGACGCCGGGAAAGCCAGACAGGGTTCCGCTCCGTCCCCATCAGCGAACTCCTTTTCGAGGACTGTCCTGTGCCGGCGGCGAACCTGATCGGCCGGGAAGGGGACGGCCACGCCATCGCCCTCTCGGGCTTCATCGTCTCCCGCCCCTTCATTGGGGCTATCGGCTTGGGCATCGCCCAGGGAGCCTTCGAGATCGCCCTCGAGTTTGCCAGGGAAAGGGTTCTCTACGGGAAACCCATCAGCCGGCTACAGCACATCCAATTCATGCTGGCGGACATGGAAACGGAGATCGAGAAGGCCCGCTGGATCGTCTACCGTCCCGGTGCGGCCCTGGACTGCGGGACTCTGCCCCGGCGGATCGGAAAGGAAGCGGCCCGGGCCAAGGCCGTCGGCGCCGAAACGGCTGTCGGGGTCACCCGGATGGCCATGCAGATCCTGGGCGGTTACGGCGTGAACCCCGAGTCCCACCTGCCGCGCCTCCTCAACGACGCCCTGGAGCTTTTCCCCGCCTCCGGCACGGTGGAGGTCATGAAGATCATCCAGGCCACGGAGATTCTGCGCCGGCGGAGACCCTGAAACGAAGGCGGGCGGGGAGGCGTCCGCGGTTTGGAAACCCTGCCGCCCTGCCGGCCTCGCCTTCCGGAGAGCCCCGGTTCGTGCCCCTCCCGTCTATGAACCGCATCCTTTCGCCGGTCACCATCTGCTCCCGCCGGTGGCCAGCGCCTTCCGCTTCAATTCCCGGTACCGCTCCGGCGTGAGTTCTCCGTCCGCGCAGGGCAGAAGCGTGTTGTTGTGAAAGAGGGGTTCCTCGGCGATGGGGTAGGGGGATGCCTTCACGGACTCCTCCCATAGGGCCGTTCCGGGAATGGGCGAATATTCCGCCAGAATGGGCCGGGCGCCGCATTTCCTCACGTAATCAATGCCGGAGGAGATTTCCTCTGCCGACTGGCCCGGCAGACCGCAGAGGAGGTAGACGCCCACCTCCCCCTCCCGGTA
>JBFYXW010000234.1:0-20969 GCA_041310335.1 Syntrophaceae bacterium
AGCAGCGGCCCCTGGAATACGAGCGGCTCGTGGCGGAGGGGCGCCTCGAATCCCTCAAGCGGGAATTCCCGAGTATCCCGTTGAAGCTGATCTCTGGAGCTTTCGGCTTGGGAAGCCTGCTGCTGGGTCTGCTCCTGACGGTGCTGATCTTCCTGTCGATGTGGGCGCACTGAAACGTCCCCCGGGACGATCCGAATGCCAGCCTTCTGGAGGGGAGGAAAACCATGACCTTCGACAACATCCTGCTGGAGAGGAAGGACGCGGTCGCCGTTCTCCGCATGAACCGGCCCCAGTCGCTCAACGCCCTGAGCACCGGCCACCTGACAGACATGGTGAAGGGGCTGGAGATCTGTGCCGAGGACAACGGGGTCCGCTGCGTGATCCTGACGGGGCAGGGACGGGCCTTCTGCTCCGGCGGGGACATCGTCGAGTTCCGGGATTCCCTGGACACGAACCCCTCGGAGCCCCTCCGGCAGATCATCAAGCTCCTGAACATCGCCATCCTGGCCATCCGGACGATGCGCAAGCCCGTCGTCGCCGCCGTCAACGGGGCCGCGGGAGGGGCCGGCATCAGCCTCGCCGCCGCCTGCGACATCCGGCTTTCGGCGGCCTCGGCTCGGTTCCGTCAGGCCTACACGGGCCTGGGGCTGGTCCCCGACGGAGCCTGGGCGCTCCTGGTGCCGCTTCTGATCGGGTTTGCCCGGGCCAGCGAGTTGATGTTCCTCGACCCCGTCTTCGATGCCCGGCAGGCCCTGGAGTGGGGTCTCGTCAACCGCGTCGTGGAGGACGCCGACCTGGAGAAGGAGGCCCTGGACCTGGCGGGTAGCCTCGCCCAGGGACCGACGGCAGCCTTCGCCATTGCCAAGGAAAACATGAACCACTCCATGATGGACCTCCTGGAGCGCCAGCTGGAGCGGGAGCGGGCCGGGATGATCCGGGCGGGCAAAACCGCCGACTACCAGGAAGGGGCCCGGGCGTTCTTCGCCAAGCGGCCCCCCGTGTTCACCGGGAAGTGAGCATGGGGACCGCGGGGAAGAATGGATCCGTGACGGGAACCTGGAAACCGCTGTTCATCCTGTTCGCCAGCATCTGTGTAGCCGGCTGTTCCGGGGCGAGGCCCGACGGGCCGGGCGTCCGGGACGGGCGGCTGGCGCCGTGCCCGGCTTCGCCGAACTGCATTTCCTCCCAGGCGCCCCGGGAGGACCGGACCCACTTCGCGGAGCCTTTCCGTTACGCCGGCTCTCTCGAAGAGGCCCGGCGCCGGCTGCTGGGGATCCTGGCGGCCACCCCCCGGGTGCGCATCGTCGCCGCCGGGGACCGGTACATCCACAGCGAATTCACCTCCGCGGTCTTCCGCTTTGTTGACGACGTGGAGTTTCTTTTCCCGGACGAGGAGAAGGTCGTCCATGTCCGCTCCGCCTCCCGGATCGGTTTCTCGGACCTGGGGGCGAACCGGAAGCGGGTGGAGGCCCTTCGCACGCTGTTTTCAGGGCCCCCGGAGAGGAAGTCCTGATCCGGAGCGAAAGGAGGTGCCGACCCGGCGCCCCCGGCCATCGACAAGGGTCCTCCTGCGGCGTCTCGGTCCTTGCCTTGCCGTTTCGTCAATGATAAGAAGGCTTCCGCTCCCCCCCCGGGTGGACCGGCCTGACGGGCCGCATGGCGCGGGGAAGCCACATCAACCCGGAGGTCCGGCCCGTTGGGCATCAAGCAGAGTCCTGTCTGGTCTTTTTTCTCGTCCCTTCGCCTCACCCTGGTCCTCCTGGCCGTCCTGGCCGTTCTGGCGGTGGTGGGAACGCTCGTGCCGCAGCAGGAGACCGCCCAGGAGCTGGCGCGGCGGTTCTCTCCGGGGACGATTCAGATCCTGAGCACCCTCCAGGTCTTCGACCTTTACCGCTCCGTCTGGTTCCTCCTCGTCCTGGGACTCCTGGCGGCGAACCTTGTCGTCTGCTCCCTCAACCGTTTTCCCGTTTCCTGGCGCCTCTTCAAGGCGGAGACCCCCGCGGACGAGCGCCTTTTCCGGGACCTTCCCCCGGAGCGGACGGCGTATCCAAAGGGGGATCGGGAGGACATTCTCGCCCGGGCCGAGCGGGCGCTCCGCCGCCGTTATCGGGATGTCCGCCGGGAGGAACTGGACCGGGGCGTCGTTTTCCGCGGGCAGAGGGGCCGTGTCACCCACCTGGGCGTGTATGCCGTTCACTTGGGCGTCCTGCTGATCCTGGCGGGCGGTGTCGCGGGGGCCCTCTTCGGGTTTGACGGCTATGTTCACATCGGGGAAGGCGAAACGGCCACGGCAGCGGACCTTCAGGGTGGAAAGGGGCAGCGGAACCTGGGCTTCGCCGTCCGCTGCGACCGCTTCCTCGTGGAGATGTACGACAACGGGATGCCCAAGACCTTCCAATCGGACCTGACCTTTCTCAAGAACGGGCAGCCGGCCCTCCAGGGCGCGCTCCTGGTCAACCATCCCCTGACGTTCGAGGGGATCCGCTTCTACCAGTCGAGCTACGGCCGCTCCGCCGACGGGAAGGCCCGTCTCTCCTTCACGGCGAAAGGGGAGAAGAAAACGGAGCAGACCGTGACGCTGGGCGAGGCCTTCGCGCTGCCGGGCGGGGAGGGAACGGTCCAGGTCCTGCGGGTGGAAGAGGACATGATGCAGATGGGGCCGGCGGTGAAGCTCGGCATCCGGTCCGACCGGGGGGGGATTCAATTCTGGGTCTTCCGGGACATCGAGCGGATCCGGCGGGACAACCCGGGTCTCTATGACCAGGTGCCCCTGTTCAACCCGGGCCTCTTCGCCCCCTACATTTTCGCCCTCGAGGGCGTCGAGGAGCGGTACTACACCGTCCTGAAGGCCGCGACCGATCCCGGGCTGCCCCTGGTGATGGCGGGCGGCCTGGTCCTGCTGGCGGGCCTGATGATCGTTTTCGTGGTGGATCACCGCCGGGTGTGGGTCCTCGTGGAGGACGCCCGGGGCAAGGTGCGGGTCGCCGTGACCGGTCGCGGCCAGCGGACATCGGCGGGGCTGGACCGGGAACTGTCGGACCTGGTGCGGGTATTCAAGGAGAAGGGGGACGCACAGGGATGATGAGCTCCAAAATCCTGGCCTGGGTGACCTTTCTCTACTTCGCCTCCTTCACGGGGTACCTGATCGGCATGATCCGCGGGCGGGACCTGTGGGGAAAGATCGCGTCCGGTGCCGCGGCGGCGGGGCTCCTGGCCCACACGGCGGCCCTTCTCCTCCGGTGGAAGGAATCCTACGACCTGGGAATCGGCCATGCCCCCTTGTCGAACCTGTACGAATCCCTCGTCTTTTTTGCCTGGGCCGTGGTCTTTCTCTACCTCGTCGTGGAGTGGCGGACCCGGAACCGGGCCCCGGGGGTCTTCGTCGTGCCCGTGGCCTTCTTCCTGATGGCCTTCGCCTCCCTCTCCCCCAACGTGAACGACCGGATCCAGCCCCTGATCCCGGCCCTCCAGAGCAACTGGCTCACGAGCCACGTGATCACCTGCTTCATGGGCTACGCCGCCTTCACGGTGGCCTTCGGACTGGCGATTCTGCACCTGATCAAGGGAAGGAAAAAAACCGGCGGGACCTCCCGCTTTCTCGGGCTGATCCCGGACAGGGAAGACCTGGAGGAACTGCTCTACCAGAGCACGCTCCTCGGGTTCGTCTTTTTGACCCTGGGGATCATGACCGGGTCCGTCTGGGCCCACTACGCCTGGGGCGCCTACTGGAGCTGGGACCCCAAGGAGACCTGGTCCCTCATCACCTGGATCGTCTACGCGGCCCTGCTCCATGCCCGGTTCGTCCGGGGCTGGCGGGGAACCCGCCTGGCCGTCCTCGCCCTGGTGGGCTTCGCGGCGATGCTTTTTACGTACCTGGGGGTCAACTATCTGCCCAGCCTACACGCCTACATGTAGGCAGGCTGTTGAAAAGGGGCTGTCTGCTGCGTTGCCCTCGCCCTGTGCCATTCGACGTACCAAGGGGTACGCCTCATGGCCCAGGACTTCGGGCGCCTTGCATCCAACCCCTTTTGAACAGCCTGGAAGAGGAAGCGAGTAGGCAGGCTGTTTAAAAGGGGCTGTCTGCTGCGTTGCCCTCGCCCTTCTAAATGAGAAAGGGGGCAGATTTCAATCTGCCCCCTTTCTCACGACGGTTCGCGTGCCTATTCCCCTGCGGCCTCGGGGTTCCCTGCCTCCCGGAGCGCCCGCGCCAGATCAGGGCCGAAACGGGCCATCCGCTCCGGCGAGAGAATCCCGCTCCTGCGCAGGGATTCCGGGGAGTCCCCTTTCATCCTCGCCAGGCCCAGCATTTCCTCGGAGGAGAGGAGCATGAAGGGCGAGCGGTCGATCTGCTTCGCCTTCCACCAGCGCCAGGTGTAGATTCGCTTCAGCCGCTCCCGTTCCGGCGGCGCCAGTTCCCAGACGCCCTGGACCCGCCGGTACCCCTCGGGGCGGAAGGGTCGCTCGTGCCAGCGGGCCGCGGCAATCTCCCGGAAGGAATGCAGGGCCTCCTGCTCCAGTCCCCTTTCCCGGATTTCCGCCTCCAGTTGCCGGTACAGGGGAAGCAGGTGGAGCGTGTCCTCCGCAGCGTAGGACAGCTGCTCTTCCGTGAGGGGCCGCATGTCCCAGTTGGAGCGCTGCACCTTCTTGCGCTTCGGGAAGGGGATGCCCAGGCAATCCTCCACCAGGGAAGCCAGGGACAGGTTTGGGTATCCCAGGAGCGTTGCCGCCCGGTACGTGTCGAAGACATTCTTGAAGGTGAAGCCGTAGTCCCGGTTGAGGAGCCGAATGTCGTTGTCGCCGGCGTGGAACACCTTCAGGGTCTGGCGGCTGGCGAAGGGACGGGCCAGGTAGTCCGGGGGGTGCCCGTCCAGGGGGTCCAGAAGGTAGGTCATCTGGGGCGTCTTGACCTGGACCAGGCAGAGCTTGTCCCGGAAATAGCGGAAGGAGTCGTATTCCGTGTCCAGGGCGATCCAGGGGGCGGAGGCGACGTCCCGGCCGGCTTCCTGCCGCTTCTCCTCGCTGTCCACCCAGACCCATTCGGTTGACGATGCCATGGCCGCTCCCTCGGTGACCCTTCCCGGTTGAGGGATGCCATACGCGATGGAGAGGGGTCTTGTCAACGGAGGATGCGACTGCGGTGCCGGCGTGCCCTGCCGGAAGGAGCCTCGGCGGGACGTACCCCGGCACACCCGTCTTGCCTGTGCCCGTCCCGATGGAGGCCCGAAGGAGCCCACGACCGCAGGGGCCGAGCGGGGAAGGCAAGCGGGGGAAGTGGACCGGGGATGGGGGTGGCGGCCGGGGAGGGAGGGGGTTCTCTCCCCGGCTCGCCCGGGACCGCCCTCAGAACTCGAGGGTCAGGCCCCCCTTGAAAGTCCGCTCCGGCATCGGGTAATAAACCTGGGGCGTCCAGGCCGTTGCCTCGACGCCGAAGGAGGAGTACGTCGCGCTCAGGATGTTTTCCACCCCGAAGAAAACCGTCATTCTCAAGCCCTTGAACTCCGGACGGTAGAAGGCGTACAGGTCGTATACCGTGTGGGACTCAAGCTTCTCCCCGTCGTTGTTGTTGTCCCCGCTCAACCAGCAGTCGCCGACATAGCGGACCTCCGGCTTCACCGTGACGGTATGGGGAAGGCTGAACTCCACCCCGAACCGGGCCATCCGGTTTGGGACGAGGGGGATTTCTTTCCCGTTGAATGCACCCGCCTCGAAGGTCGCCCTGTGGTAGGTGAAATTCCCGTAGACCTTCGCGAAGCCGGCTGCTTTCCACGCAAAGGAGGCCTCCGCCCCGTCGTGACGGGTCCGGTCGAGATTCTCGTTGCGTCCCAGCGGCCAGGGGAGGCCGTTCCAGGCGATCTCGTTCTCCATGTCGATGCGGAACAGGGAGAAGGCGACCTTGAGTGCATCCAGGGGGACGAACTGGGTTCCCGCCTCGTAGCTCCTGCCGTTTTCCTTCTCGATGTCCAGGTTGAAGGGCGTTCCCCCGAAACCGTTGAAGGAGGCCTGCTCGTCCAGGAAAGGAAAGCGGTAGACCGTGGCGTACTTGGCGTAAACGCTGGATTTATCCCCGATCAGCCAGGTCAGACCCCCTTCGAAGGCCTCGCCGTGGTGGACCTTTTCCCGGTTCGTGAAGCTCTGGGCGGGGACGGTGTAATGGGTGTAATCCCCCCCGATCACGGCCCGCTCGATCCGGTAGCCGCCGCTTAAGATCAGGTTTTTCAGCACGCTGAATTCGTCCCGGATGTAGAAGGCGAGGCTGTCCTTGTCCAGGTCCGCGACGCCCGTCCGGACCGTCCGCTCGCGGCTGCCGTAAAAATCCTTGACGTAGGGCTCCCGATAGAAATCGATCCCTGTCGTCAGCTTGTTGGCGAATCCGAAGACGGCGCGCTCGAAGACGTATTTCGGCGTGAGGCCGAAGGTTTCCGACTTCGTGTCGCTGTAGGTCCCCCAGGAGACCATGTTCGCCTGGATTTCCTTCGCGCCATAGAGGGCGCTCAGCTCCAGGCGCCCGAAATCGCCCAGGAGGGAGTCGACCTTCAGGTTGACATTCGTGTTCTTGTCCCGGCCGTCATCGTCGTAGGCCCCGGCGGTCCAGTACGCGGGACGGGCCGGTTCGGCCTGCCGGTGGTCCGAGGCCATTTCCATCCGGGTGAGGTTTCCCGGGAATTCATAATCGGAGCGGTTGAAGGAGACCCCGAGGGAGGCGCTCTGAGCGTCGGTGGCGTCGTACCGGAGGTTCACGCCCGCGCTTTGCGAGGAAAGGGTGGAGTGCCGCCGGTATCCGAGGGAGAAATGGTTTTCCCCCTGGACGGAATAGGAGACGGGGCCCTTTCTGCCGGAAGCTCCCGCCTTCTCGTTGTGGAGGCCGTGGCTGCCCCCCGTCACGGAGGCGTAGGCCCGGGTCTTGGCCGTCCCCTTTTTCGTGATGATGTTGATGACCCCCGCCACGGCGGCGTCGCCGTAGAGGACGGAGCTCGCCCCCCGGACCACCTCGACGCGCTCGATGTTGGAAAGGGGAACCTGGAACCAGTTGACGGAGGCCATGTCGGTCCGGTTCAGGCGCTGACCGTCCAGGAGGACCACGGTCTTGCCGAAGGGGTTTTCCCCGCCGAAGCCGCGCAGGTCCACCATGGCCTGGGGGGAATTGCCGCTGTAGGAGCGGACCTGGATACCCTCCAGCTTCTCCAGGACTTCGACGAGGCTCAGGGCCCCGGAGTCCCGGATGTCCTTTTCCGTGATCACGGTGACGGCCGCGGGGACCTTCCGGACCTCCTCGGCACTGCGGGTGGCGGTGACCACCACCTCTTCCAGGACAGCCTGGCCTTCGGGGGGCTGCCGCGGCGGCTGGGCGACTGCGGGCGGGCAGGCGGCGACGGCGATGGTGAAAACGGCAAGGAAACGGACGACACGCTTCATGGAAACTCCTTTCTTCCCCCTCGGGAATCGGAAGGGTTGTCTCCCGGACGAGTGTCCTGGCTGGCGGCCTGGTTCGATCCTACTCCCTGCGCCTTCCCGATCCCCCTGGAGAGGCCCGCTCCCTTTGCCTGGCGGGCTGCTCCGGATCCGTGGCCTTCTGCAGGTTTCGTTCCGCTTACAGTTGCGGGGCAGCGCCGGTTTCCCACCGGCTTCCTCGCTCCGGAAGATGGTGACGGATGGGCGTGATCCGGGGCCTTCCCGTCTCCGGGTGGCGGTCCACCCGGACGGGCGCCCCGAAGACGTCCCGAATGCTCTCCTCCGTGATGATGTCTTCGGGCCTTCCCTCGCCGCAGACGGCCCCGTCCTTCAGGAGGGCGATCCGCCGGCAGTAGAGGGAGGCCAGGTTGATGTCGTGGCTGACGGCGACGACCGTGAGCCCCCGGGTGCGGTTCAGGTCCTCCACGAGGCTGAAAAAAGCGAGCTGGTGGTGGATGTCCAGGTTCGAGGTGGGCTCGTCCAGGAGGAGAATGCGGGGCTCCTGGGCCAGGGCGCGGGCGATAAGGACCCGCTGGCGCTCCCCGCCGCTGAGTTCGCTCATGGGTCGACCGGCCAGCGGGAGGGTCCCCGTCCGCTTCATGGCGTCCCGGGCGATCTCGAAATCCCTCTGTCCCTCGAAGCGCCATCGCCCCAGGTGGGGGGTCCTCCCCATGAGGACGATTTCCTGGACGGTGAAGGGGAAGATGAGCGGCGAATCCTGGGGCACCACCGCCACCCGGCGGGCCAGTTCATCCCGGTCCAGGGTTGCAGCGTCTTCTCCCTCCAGGAACACCCGTCCCTCCCGGGGGGAGAGGATCCCGTCGACGAGGTTCAGGAGGGTCGTCTTGCCGGAGCCGTTGGGACCCAAAATGCCCAGGAACCCGCCCCGCTCCACCTCCAGGGAGACCTCCCGGAGCACCCAGGCCTGATCGTAGCGAAAGCTGACGAACTCCAGGCGGATGGCCGGCGTCATGGCGCGCTCCTGCGGAGAAGGTAGACGAAGTAGGGGGCGCCGCAGAGGGCGGTGATCACTCCGACGGGCAGTTCCGCCGGGGCCATCAGGGTTCGGGAGAACGCATCGGCGACGACCAGGAAGGCGCCGCCGAAAAGCAGGGACGCCGGCAGGAGCAGGCGGTGGTCCGACCCCAGGACCATGCGCATCATGTGGGGAATGATGAGCCCCACGAAACCGATGATCCCGCAGAGGGAGACCGTCACCGCCGTGAGAACCGAGGCCGCCGCCAGGAGGACCTTCTTCGTGCTCTCCACGGAAACGCCGAGGCGCAGGGCCGTGTCCTCGCCGATGACGAAGAGGTTCAGGGCGCGTCCGTGGGCGTAGATCAGGACGAAGGCCGCCAGGAGGATCAGGGCTGCGAGGCCGATGTCCCGCCCCGAGGCCAGTCCCAGGTCCCCCATGAGCCAGAACAAGGCGTTGTGCACCTCGCCGCGGGTGCTGACGGAGAGGAGGAACATGACCACGGCGGAGGTGAAGGCGTTGACGATGACGCCCGCCAGGAGGAGCGTGTTGGACGAGAGGGTGGTGCTCCTCCGGGCCGTTCCGAAGACCAGGAAGGCCGCCGCCAGGGCCCCGGCGAAAGCCAGGAGCGGGGTTCCGAAGGGGAGCGCGGCGGCCCCGAGGAGGATCCCCGCGATGGCCCCCACCGAGGCGCCCCCGGAGACGCCCAGCACGAAGGGATCCGCCAGGGGGTTGCGGAGGAGGGCCTGGAAGACGACGCCGGCGGTGGCGAGAGCGGCCCCCACGATGCCGGCAAAGAGGACCCGCGGGATCCGGATGGAAAACAGGATGGTCCTTCCCGGGTCGGCGGCCGCCTCCCCTTCGGGACGCCCCTGGAGGAGCGCCTTCAGGAGTTCCAGGGGGGTGATCTCCGACGGTCCGACCATAACGGCGAGGATGGCAACCAGGAGGAAACCGGCGGAAAAAACGAGGGTCACCCGGATCAGCCGGGCGGGCGTGACGATCTTGTGGAGGGTGTCTTCCACGGGTTGCCTCCCTCGAGGTCATGGGGACGGACCGGTCTTCCGGCTTCGGGCCACCTACTCGCCCGCCTTCCCATCACGGTTGGCCCGTGACAGTGGCATATCGGGCTTTCGTTCCCTTCACGGCTGCGGGGCAGCGGGGGCTTCGCACCCCTCTTCCTCGGCATCCGTCCCGCGCGGTGGATCCGCGCTTCTGCCGATATGTTTAGAGAAGATGGATGCCGCTTGTCAAGACGAAAATGGGGCGGCCTCCCGGCGGCCACTCGAACCTTGCGCCCCCGGGGCAAACCTGTTATTCACCTTGTGCATTCATCCGACATTTCCTGCCTCCGGGAGGGTACAGGATGGAAGAGAAGGTTACGACCAGGGAACAGCTGGTCCGCAAGATTGGACAGCTTCGCCGCAAACTCGAGAAGCTGGCCCCGTCGGGAACGGATCGCCTCCTCGTGGAAGGTTTGTACCGGACCCTGGAGCACACTTCCCGGGCGGGCATCTACGTCGTCCAGGAGGGAAAGTTCCGGTTCGTCAACCAGTACGCGGCGGATTACTGGGGCTACCCGCGGGAAGACCTCCTCGGCATGGAGTCCATGGGCCTCGTCCACCCGGAGGACCGGGAGCGGGTCCGCCAGGCGGCGATCCAGATGCTCCGGGGAAACCGGGCCTCCTCCTACGAGTTCCGCACCATCACCAAGAGCGGCGACATCCGCTGGATCACCGAGGTCATCACGTCCATCCGCTACAAGGGGCGCCGGGCCGTCCTGGGCAACTCCATGGACATCACCGAGCAGATCGAGGCCCGGGACAAGCTGGCGGAAATGGAGGCCCTGGAGGCCTCCATTCTCGAGGCCATCCCCCACGCCGTCATCGGCTTGAGAAACCGCCGCATCATCTTCGCCAACGACGGCGTCGAGCGGGTCTTCGGCTGGCGCGCCGAGGAGCTCATCGGCGCCACCACCCGCGTCCTGTACCGCAGCGACAAGGACTGGGACGCCATCGCCCAGGAGCTCTACTCCACCCTGGAAAACCAGCGCACCCACAGCACCGAGTTCCCCTGCCGCAGGAAGGACGGGCGGTTCATCGAGTGCCTCATCACTGCCTCCCGGATCGGCGAGAGCCTCAAGGAAAAGAACATCGTCATCACCTTCGAGGACATCACGGACCGCAAGCTGGCCGAGGAGGCCTACCGGACCATGGCCGACAGCTCCCAGGCGGGGGTCTACGTCGTCCAGGACGGGGTCTTCCAGTTCGTCAACGAGAACGCGGCCGGGTACGCCGGGTACAGCCAGAAGGAGCTCACGGGGATGAACTCGATGCAGCTCGTCCATCCGGAAGACCGCCTCCAGGTGCGGGAGAACTCCCACCAGATGCTCCACGGGGAGCGGAGCTCTCCCCACGAGTTCCGGATCGTCACGAAGGACGGGCGGATCCGGTGGATCATGGAGACGGTCACCTTCATCCTCTACAAGGGCCGGCGGGCCGTCCTGGGCAATTCCATGGACATCACGGAGCAGACCGCGGCCCGGGACAAACTGGCGAAGCTGGAAGCCCTGGAGGCCTCGATCCTGGAAGCCATCCCCCACGCCGTGATCGGGCTCCAGGACCGCCGGGTGATCTTCGCCAACGACGGCGTCCAGGCCGTCTTCGGCTGGCGGGCCCGGGACATCGTGGGCATGAGCAGCCGGATCCTCTATCGGACCGACGGGGATTACGAGGCCATCGCGGGGATTCTTTACAGCACACTGGAGAAGAAACGGACCGTCAGCGTCGAGTTTCCCTGCCGGCGAAAAGAAGGGACCGACATCGACTGCCTCGTCAGCGCCTCCCGGACCGGAGAGAGTCTCCAGGAGAAGCGGATCGTCATCACCTACGAGGACATCACCGAGCGGAAGCGCGCCAAGGACGAACTGGAGCGGTCGCGCCAGCAGATGCGGAACCTCTCCGCCCACCTCCAGTCCGTCCGGGAGAAGGAGCGGACCCGCATCGCCCGGGAGCTCCACGACGAACTGGGGCAGCTCCTCACGGCCTTGAACACGGACATCATCCTCCTGAACCGGAAGGTCCCGGAGGACCAGCCGGACCTGCGGGAGCGGATCGACGCCATGTCGGGCCTCGTGGACATGACCATGAAGACCCTGAAGCGGATCTACATGGACCTCCGGCCCGGCATGCTCGATCACCTGGGGCTTCCCGTGGCCATCGAGTGGCAGGCCAGCGAGTTCTCCAAGCGTACGGGGATCCGCTGCCGCGTCACCGTGGAGCCCGAGGACATGCAGCTCAACCCGGACCTGGCGACGGCGATCTTCCGCATCTTCCAGGAGACCCTGACGAACATCTCCCGCCACGCCGAGGCCAAGCGGGTCCAGGTTTCCCTGAAGCTGGCCGGCGGCGAGGTCCGCCTCGCCGTGAAGGACAGCGGGAAGGGCATCACGGAGGAGCAGATGGCCAAACCCGATTCCTTCGGTCTCCTGGGGATCCGGGAGCGGGTTTCCTACTGGGGGGGCGAGGTGAGCATCACGGGAAAGAAGGGAAAGGGAACAACCGTCCTGGTCCGTATTCCTTACGAGAACAGAGGAGAAGCCGCATGAAGAAGATCCGAATTCTCATCGCCGACGACCACCCCATCGTGCGGGCCGGCTTCAAGCAGGTCCTCTCGGAGACCCCCGACATGGAGGTCACCGACGAGGCGGGAAACGGCCAGGAGGTCATGGCCTGCATCCGGAAGAAGGAGCACGACATTGTCCTCCTGGACATCTCGATGCCCGGCCGGAGCGGGCTGGAAGTCCTGAAGGACCTGAAGGACGAGAAGCCGAAGCTGCCCGTCCTGATCCTGAGCATGTACCCCGAGGAGCAGTACGCCATCCGGGCCCTCCGGGCGGGTGCCTCGGGCTACCTCACCAAGGCGAGCGCCCCCAACGAGCTGATCTCGGCCATTCGCAAGGTCGCCGAGGGGGGGAAGTACATCAGCGCCACCCTGGGGGAGCGCCTCACGGAGTTTCTCGGCACCGACATGACCCGGCCGCCCCACGAACTCCTGTCGGACCGGGAGTACCAGGTGATGCTCATGATCGCCTCGGGCAAGACGGTCTCCGCCATTGCCGACGAACTGTTCCTCAGCGTCAAGACGATCAGCACGTACCGCAGCCACATCCTCGAGAAGATGAGGATGAAGAACAACGCCGAGATCACCCTCTACGCCGTGCAGAACAAGCTGGTCGGCTGAGGGGCCGCGCCCCCGCGGCCGGGCGGTTTGGTCTTGGCGCGGGGGCTGTCACGGGGGTTCCCGCCGTCGCGGTGACGTTTCCGCGGATCGCCTGGTCAGGATGGGTTGCGGTCCCGATGGAAACGTCTCCCAATGGCTCCTCTGGGAACCCCCGGCCGCGCCCCCGCGGCTGGGTGGTTCGTCCCCCAGGGCGTGGGGAAAGGAGGAGGCCATGACATTGGAAGAGATGGGCGAGAAGGCCATGGGCCTCTTTGACGGCCGCCTTCATTGAAGCCAGGCGGTCCTGGCGGTCGGCCAGGAGCGGCTCCAGGGGCGGGTGGACGAGAGCCTGATGCGGGCGATGGACCCCTTCGGAGGCGGCCTGGGCGGGCACGGCGAGGTCTGCGGGCTTGTCGTCGGGGGGCTCGCGGTGATCGGTCTCCGGACGGGCCGCGCCGCCGTCGGCGATCCGGCGGACATGGCCCTGTGGGTCCTCTCCCGCCGGTTCCTCCGGCGTTTCCGGGAGGAGATCGGGGACGGTGCGATCCTCTGCCGGGACATCGCCGGCGTGGACTGGCTGGACCCGGCCCAGGCGGCGGCGTTCCGGACGGGGCCGAAGTACGGGCATTGCCGGGCCCTGACGGGAAAGACCGCCCGGCTGATCGGGGAACTCCTGGGCCAGGCGGATCCCCCGTAATCTTTTCCTTCCGCGAATCTCCGGCCTTCCCGTTTTGTTCCGACTGCGAAAACCCGGAAACGCGGCGGTGCCATGCCTGCGGCGCCGAGGAGAAACCCTCCGCGTTCCCGTCCGATTCCGGAGCGCCCTGCCCGGGTCCATCGGACGAACACCGACCCGCCGCCCTCTTCCCGGACGAGTGCCGATTCAACGGCTCTCCTTGCCTGATTTCAGAACCCTCCCGATGGCGCAATCCTGCCGAAGCGCTTATCCTGCAATCGAAAAAAAGAGAGAACGAACCAAGGAGAGGTAGAGCGATGCGGAAGCGAGAATGGACCGGAAACCCCGTCCGGGAGAAAAGCAGCCGGGCCGTCAAGCGAGGCGGCTTGTGGGTGGACCCTATGTGTTATCCCCACCTGATCGGGAAATAAGGCCGGCAACAAGGCCGGCAAACCAGAATGGAAAACCGGAGAGGAAAGGAGAAGGAGCCATGAAACGGAGAGAAGAGAAGGTCAAGGGAAAGAAGATCCCCCGGAAGGTCATGAAGGGCTGGGTGGATCCCATGGCGACCCCGATGGAGATCGCCTGAGCGGGCGTTGGCGCCCCGCCGGCCGGCTGCCAGGCCGGTCCGGCAGAAGCAGATGGACATGCGAAGTCACACCCCTCCCCGAGCCCCTCTCCCTTGACAAGGGGGAGGGGCTCTCCTTTTTTGACCTCCGCGGAGATCGCCTCACACCATCGCCCCGGCCGTGCGGCCACCCTTGAGGCCCGCGACGGCCGGAAGCCCCCGCGCCTTCCATCCCGCCCTTGAGAAATATGCCGCCATGCGCTAGTCTGCCTCGTGCCGGGGAAGATTCCGTACCCGGCCGCAGAGTGCGCAAACGGGCCTTCCCGGGCCGCCGCGGTGTCCGATGCCGGCGGCCCGGCGGGCTTCACCCCCATCTCCGCGGGAAAGGGGCGGCGTCCCGCCGGCGGAGCAGAACGATCAGGGTGGGTCATGAACGAAACACGGTTTTTCCGACCTGGCCAGGAGGTATCCCTCGTCGTCCCTCCCGGCCTCCCCTTTCTGCCCGTCGTGACGGCCTTCGCCGAGAAATCCGCGGGCTCCTTCGGCCTGGCCGGTCCGGAGGCCCTGTCCCTGACCCTGGCGGCGGAGGAGATCTTTTCCCACCTGGCCGGAACCGGGGCCGCCGGCGAGGACGTGAGGCTCGCCTGCCGGGGCGGCATCTACTACGTCGAGATGAGATTCTCGTTCCAGACGCGCTTCTTCGACATGCGGGCCTTCAACCTGACCTCGTCGGTGGCCTGCGACGGAGAGGATCTGCCTGCGGAGACGGGCCTCCTGATCGCGTCCCGGATGGTCGACCGCATCCGGGTTCACTACGGCGACAATCGGCTGGAAATCGCCCTGCGGAAGGAAAAGAACTACCCGGAGGCCGTGCCGGAGGGGCTGCCGGACCCCCGGCCGCTGGCCGCCCCCGTCGTGAGGATGCCCGACCCGGAGTCGCTGAAGTTGCTCTCCTATTTCCTGAAGCGGCACGCGCCGGAGATCTGCCCGGCCCGCTTCCTGGTCCCCGGCAAACTGGCCGACATGGTCGCCTCCGGCGAATACGGCGCCGCCCTGGTCGAGGATGCGGGGGGGCCGCTGGGAGGGGGGATCGTGTGGCGGCGGGAGGGGGCAGGGCTGGTGGAATGTTTCGGGCCCTACCTGTTCGGACGGCCCGCTGGGGAAGAGGCCGCGGTTCTCCTCGTGGAGGCCTGCATCGCCGCGGTGGCGAAATCCGACGCCGTGGGGATGATGAGCCGTTACCCCTCGCCCCTGCTCCCGGAAGAGTATTTCGAAATCCTGGGATCGATGGCCGTCTCCGCCGGGGACGCCGGGACGGGGGAAGTCCCCGTCCATTACCGGCAGCTCCGGGAGGATGCGGGAGGCGTCTCCTGGGCCCATCCCCTCCTGCACCCCTTCCTGAAGGAGGTGTACGGGCGGCTGTCCTTCGCCCGGGAACTGAGGCCCGTCCGCGAAGAGGGCGAGGCGGGACATCCCTTCTCGGTCCTGTCCGCCGAGTTCGACCATGCGATGCGCCAGGCGATTCTGCGCCCCCTCTGGTGGGGAGGCGACGCCGCCGCCAACCTGGAGGAGCACGTCCGCACGCTGTCCCGCGAAGACCCCGGGACGGTCCTCCTGTTCGAGATCGACCTCGGCCGCCCCTGGCACGCCCGCTTTACCCCCCCGCTTCTCGATGCCGGGTTCCGCCCCCGGGTGGTCCTGCCCGCCGGCGGCCGGGGGGACCTGGTCCTGTTCCAGCACGAGGCGGGAGGCGGACCGCGATGAGCCCTCTCTCCCTGGAGAGCCTGCTCCCCTCCTACATCCGGGGCTTCGAGGCCTACGTGCCCAGCCGGCCCGACGCCGAGCTGATGCGGCTCTACGGCTGCCGTCGCCTCTACCGCCTGAACAACAACGAAAACGCCCTGGGGCCGCCGCCGGCGGCGCAGGAGGTGATCCGCCGCTTTTCCCCGCCCCGGGCCGCCCTCTACCCGAGCGGCGATTCCTTCCACCTGCGCCGCAAGCTGGCGGAGCGGTTCGGCAAGGACCCGGAGCAGTTCCTCGTCGGGAACGGCGCCAACGAGGTCATCGCCTTCGCCATCAAGGCCTTCTGCGAGGCCGGCGACAACATCGTCACAGCGGACCGGACCTTCGCCGTCTACGAGTGGATCGCCGTCTTCTCGGGCCTCGAGGCCCGCCTCGTGCCGCTCCGGAAGCACGGCTTCGACGACCGGGGGATGCTGGAGCGGATGGACGACCGGACGAAGATCCTCTTCGTGTGCAACCCCAACACCCCGACGGGGACCTACTGGGACGAGGAGCGGCTCCGGCGGTTCCTGGAGGCCGTCGACGGCCGGGCCATCGTCGTCGTCGACGAGGCCTACTGCGAGTACGTGGAGCGGGGGGACTACCCCGACGGCATGGCCCTCCTGGACGAATACCCGCACCTGGTGGTGTTTCGCACCTTCTCCAAGATGTACGGGCTGGCGGGCCTGCGGATCGGCTACCTGGCCGGCTCCCTGCCGGTGGTGGAGGCCATGCGCCGGGCCTGCATCGTCTACTCCGTCAACGCCGTGGCCCAGGAGGCGGCCCTGGCGGCCCTGGACGACGGGAACCACGTCCTCGCAAGCCGGCGGCTGGTCCGGGAGGGCCGGGCGTGGCTCGAGGGGGAGCTGGCCGCCCGGAACCTGCCCTTCGTCTCGGGGGAGGGGAACTACATCATGATCCGGCTCCCCATGAGCGACACCCTGGCCTACCGGAAACTGATGGCCCGGGGGGTCATGGTCCGGACCATGACAGGCTTCCGCTTCCCCAACTTCGTCCGGGTGACCCTCTCCGCTCGGGAGGCCCTGGAGGCCTTCGTCACGGCCCTGGACGCGGTCCTGGAAGAGAGAGCGGGGAAACGAGGCGGATGAGCGGTCCGGAGCAGCGGCAACGACGACGACAGGAGGTTTGAAGGTGGGCATGCTGGAAGTCGGGCTTCCCGTCCCGCGATTCGACGCCCGGGACAAGGTGACCGGCCGGGAGCGCTACGCGGCGGATCACTGCCCGGAGGGGCTCCTCTGGGCCGGCGCGAAGCGGGCGGGGATCCCCCACGGGCGGGTCCTGGGGATCGACACCGCCGCGGCGGCGGCGTTGCCAGGAGTCCGGGCGGTCCTGACGGCGAGGGACGTACCGGGGACGAACCGGCAGGGGATCGTCCACAAGGACCAGCCGGTCCTGGCGGAGGACCGGGTGCGCCACTGCGGAGACCCCGTGGCCCTCGTCCTGGCGGAGACCCCGGAGATCCTGCGGGAGGCCCTGGACCGGATCCGGGTCGACCTCCTGCCCCTCCCGGGGGTCTTCAGCCCCCGGGAGGCGATGGCGCCGGGGGCGCCGCTCCTCCACGAGAAGGGCAACGTCCTCCTGGAGGCGGTCATCGAGCAGGGCCGGGCGCTGGAAGCCCTCGCGGGCTGCGAGGTCGTCGTCGAGGGGTCCTTCGCCGTGCCCTTCCAGGACCACGCCTTCCTGGAGACGCAGAACGGGACGGCCGTCCGGGAGGCCGACGGCCGGATCGTCCTGGTCGTCTCCACCCAGGCCCCCTTCCGGGACCGCTTCGAGATCGCCCACGCCCTGGGCCTGCAGGTTCCCGACATCCGCGTCCAGAGCCCCTACCTGGGGGGCGCCTTCGGGGGCAAGGACGGGGCCACGGTCCAGTGCCTCCTGGCCCTGGCGGCGCTCCACAGCGGCGGGCGACCGGTGAAGATGCAGTGGGACCGTCAGGAGTGCTTCGCCGCCGGGTACAAGCGCCACGCCGTGGAAATGCACTACCGGCTGGGTGCCGGGAAAGACGGCGTTCTCCGGGCCCTCCACGCCCGCCTGCTCTACGACACGGGGGCCTACGCCCACCTGGGCGGCGAGGTCATGGAACTGGGCATGGAGCACGCCGCGGGACCCTACCGCGTCCCCGACGCCCTCGTCGAGGGCCGCTGCGTCTACACGAACAACCCCGTCGCGGGGGCCATGCGGGGTTTCGGCGTCTGCCAAGTCTCCTTCGCCTTCGAGTCCATGATGGACCTCCTGGCGGAGACGCTCGGCATGGACCCCCTGGAGCTGCGCCTGAAAAATGCCCTGCGCCGGGGGGACCGGAACGCCGCCGGGGTGACCCTGGTCCACTCGACAGGCA
Source organism: Syntrophaceae bacterium (assembly GCA_041310335.1). Classification (GTDB taxonomy): domain Bacteria; phylum Desulfobacterota; class Syntrophia; order Syntrophales; family PHBD01; genus PHBD01. The sequence continues at coordinate 18,032 of JBFYXW010000234.1, forward strand.
TCGTCCCCTGCCTCGAGACGCTCCGCCGCCAGGAGCTCTGGACGGGCCGGGAGGCCTGGAAGCGCCGTGCCGGGCCCTTCAAGCGCCGGGGTGTCGGGGTGGCGGCGGTCTTCAACGCCATGGGCTACGGCCGGGGTCTCCCCGATTCGGCCATCGCGAAGGTGGAGTTGACGGGGGAGGGGAAGATCCGCATCTACAGCGGCGTCTCCGACATGGGGCAGGGGAACGCCAGCGCCTTCGTCCAGATGGCCGGGGAGATCCTCTGCCAGGACGAGACGGGGATGGAACTCCTCCAGCCCGACACGGACCGGTCGCTCCCCTCGGGCTCCTCCTCCGCCGGCCGCACGACGTACACCTACGGGAACGCCCTGATCCGGGCCTGCCGGAGCCTGAAGGAGAAGCTGATCCACCGGGCGGCCTTGCTCCTCATGGCGGAGACGACGGAGGGAATGGCCCTCCTGCCGGGGCGGGTGCGCCACCTCCCCTCGGGGCGCGAGGTCCCCCTCGCCGCCATCGCCCGGATCCTCCCGGAGGGCGACCGGACCTGCACGGACCAGTTCATCATGGACGTTTCCCGGGACGCCACCGGCACGGGGCAGGCCTTTCCCATCGGCTTCCCCCACGTCTTCTTCTCCTACGGGGCCCACGCGGCCTGCGTGGAAGTGGACGAACTGACGGGGAAGGCGGAGGTGCTGGACTACCTGGCCGTCACGGACGGGGGACGGGTCATCAACCCCCGCAACTTCGAGCAGCAGGTGCAGGGGGCCGTCGCCCAGGGCCTGGGATACGCCCTGACGGAGGAGGTGCTCCTCCGGGAGGGGCGGATCGCCAATCCCGACTTCGCCGACTACGTGCTGCCCACGTTTCTCGACATCCCGGACATCGCCTCCCGGACCGTGGAGACCGTCGAGGAGACGGGCCCCTTCGGGATGAAGGGGATCGGGGAGGTCGGCGTGAACGCCCCGCTCCCGGCGGTGGCCAATGCCGTCCGCGACGCCCTGGGGATCCGGTTCCGCCGGTCCCCCCTGACGCCGGAGCGGATCCTGGAGGCCCTGCGGGCGGAAGGGCGGAGAGGAGGGGAGGGGAATCCGTGATCGCCTTCGTTCTGAACGGGAAAGCGGTGGAGGTGAACGTGCCGGCGGCAAAAAAAGTCGTCGACCTCCTGCGGCTGGATCTGGGGCTGACGGGGACCAAGGAAGGGTGTGGCATGGGCGAGTGCGGGGCCTGCACGATCCTGGTGGACGGCGAGCCCCGCCTGTCCTGCCTGCTCCTGGCGGGCCAGCTGGAGGGCCGGACGGTGACCACCGTGGAGGGCCTGTCCCCCGGGGAAGACCTGCACCCGGTCCAGCGGGCCTTCGTGGAGGAGGGGGCCGTCCAGTGCGGCTTCTGCACGCCCGGCATGGTCCTCTCGGCGGTTTCCCTGCTCCGGGAGAACCCGAACCCGAACCGGCGGGAGATCCGGGAGGGGATGAGCGGCCACCTCTGCCGCTGCACCGGCTACGTCAAAATCGTCGACGCCGTGGAGGCCGCCGCCCGAAAGAAGGGCGAGGGAGACCCGTCGTGAAGAACCTGTATCTGCCCCGGTCCCTGGAGGAACTCTGGCGCGTCCTGGAGAGGGAGCCCAAGGCGGCCCTCTACGCGGGGGGGACGGACCTCCTCGTCCGGATGCGGGCGGGGATGTGCAGCCCCCCGGCCCTGGTCTGCCTGGAGCGGATCGGGGAGTTGAAGGGCCTCCGGGAGGAGGGCGACGGACTCCGGATCGGCGCGGCGGAGACCCACGCGAATCTCCTGCGGTCTCCCCTCGTCCGGGAGCGCCTGCCGATCCTCGCTTCCGCCCTGGGCACCCTCGGGTCCCCCCTGATCCGCAACATGGGGACCCTGGGCGGGAACGTCTGCACGGCCTCCCCCGCCGGCGACACCCTGCCGCCCCTGATCGCCGCCGGGGCAGTCCTGGAACTGGGGACGCCGGGCGGCCGCCGAAACGTGCCGCTCCGGGACTTCATCACCGGGCCGGGGGAAACGGACCTCCGTCCCCGTGAGGTCCTCCTGTCCGTCCGTGTCCCCGGGACGGGGGCCTTCAACGTGCAGCACTTCGAGAAGGTGGGCCTGCGGAATGCCCTGGCCTGCTGCGTCGTGAGCATGGCGGCGCTTCTGGCCGTTGCGGGCGAGGGGGTGGTGGAGAAGGCGGTCCTGGCCTGGGGCAGCGTCGGTCCCACCGTCGTGACCTGCCCGGAAGCGGAGGCGGTTCTCGTCGGGGAGAGGCTTTCCGGGGAGCGGCTGCGGAGGGCGGCGGCCCTCGTCCGGGAGCGCGTCTCCCCCATCGACGACCTCCGCGCAAGCGCCGCGTACCGCCGGGAGGTGGCGGGGAACCTGCTTTTCCGCCTCCTGGATGTGCCGCCCCGTCAGCCCGGTTTTCCCGCCGTTTCCCGGTAATATTCCTGCAGGCGCCGGTAATCCTCCGGGGTGTCGCAGTCCATCCGGACGGCCGGGTCGTCCACGTCCACCAGCACCGCTTCCCCGTCGTGGCGCCTCAGGATCGTGCGGAGACCGCCGGGGGTGTCCGGCGGGACGGTCCCGCGGAAGTAGCGGAGCGGGATCAGCGGGGGGTGGCCCCGGCGGCCGCCGAAGACGGGATAGACGACGCCGCCCCGGCGGGCGAGGGATTCCTCCCGGAGGAGGCGGATTGTGGCGGGCCGGACGAGGGGCATGTCGGCGGGGAGGAGGAAAAAGGCCTCCGTCCCGGCGGGGAGGGCGCCGATCCCGACCAGGACGGAGGAGAGCATCCCCTCCCCGGGCCGGGGGTTGACCACGGGACGCACCCCGGATGCCTTCAGCAGGGGGAGATACGCCTCCGGCGACGGCCCCAGGACGACGACGATCCCGTCGATTCCGCCCTCCCGGAGGCCCCGGATCGCCTCGCCGAGGATGGTCGATGTTC
>JBFYXW010000243.1:0-13967 GCA_041310335.1 Syntrophaceae bacterium
AAAAGTATGATGTCATCGTAATCGGAGCCGGTATCGCCGGCCTGGGTTCGGCGGCCATCCTGTCCCGGGATTTTCAGCAGAAGGTCCTCGTGCTGGAAAAGAACCCTTTCATCGGCGGTCGCGTGGCTTCCTTCGTCGGCAAGGGGGACAAGGTGCACATCGACGGCCTGGCACTGGATGCGAACGGCTTCAAGCGCGCCCTGGGCCTGGTCGGGTGCTGGATCCCGAAATGCACGCCGGATCTGGAGACCTGCTTCAAGGAAGGGAAGTTTGACGGGTACACCCTCGACACCGGCCACGGGCTGTTCTGGGGAAACAAGGGCAAGATCCGCATGCTCATGGACTATCTCCAGAAGCCCGTCGACATGCCCTGCAACGTCGGGTTTGCCTTTGTCGACTACAAGAAAGGCAACAAGCCCTACCAGGTGGGGAAAGGCGAGCCCTATGCCTGGATGAGCAAGGAAGGCTTCCGGGCAACCATGATCGCTCTGCGGGACATGGCGATGATGTCCTTTGAAGATATCGCGCAGACCGCGCACATGTCTTTCGAGCAGTGGATCCGGGCCAAAAACATTCCCCAGGAGGCATACGACTACATCAAGGTCCTGGCGGCCTCCCAGACGGGTCAGGCGGACCTCAACCTCACGCCGGCGCCGGACGTCCTGGGGCACATGTCCACCGCCGGTCCCATCAAGATGAACCTCGTCGAAGGGTCCTGTGCGACCGTTGCCAACCCCGGCACCATGGCATTCCCCCTGTTGATGGAACAGGCGCTGAAGGAGAACGGCGGCGAAGTGCTCCGCAACACGCCTGTCGCGGAGGTCATCATTGAAAACGGCGCCGTGAAGGGAGTCACCTACCAGACCGCGGGCGGCGTCGAAACGGCCTACGCGGACCGGATCATCTGCACTGTCCCGTCCAAGCAGATGCTGAACGTCATCCACCCCCGCTATTTCCCCCAGGGCCTCGTCGACATGGTCCAGAAGGAATTCTGGGGCGCCGGCATGATCACCGGGTACGGCAACATGAAGTCCGACATCTGGGCGGAGCGAGGGATCGAAGAGCGAAGCTTCATCTACATGCCCGACATCATCGGCGCGGAAGAGGGATACAGCGGCTGTGTCGACATGGTCCTGTGGAACCTGGCCTCCTGCGCCAAGGGAAGCGTCGCCAACCCCTCCCTGACCAAGGAAACCGGCTCGGCGCCGGAGGGCAAGCACGGGTGGATCTTCTCCACCGCCATGACCCACGACGAGATGAGAACACCTCACAAAGTGTCCCGGGTGGTGGAATGGAACGAGGCCTGGTGGAAGCGGACCTTCGGCAGGGGCAAGTGGGAATCCGAGATGGAACACCTGATCTGGATGTGCACCGATCACGCCTTCGCCTGGATCCAGCCCATCGGCCAGGACCGGATCGATGTAAAGTCCCCGGAAATCGAAGGTCTGTATTTTGCGGGCGACCAGTACGGGAAGCGCCTGTGGGGCTGCGGCGTGGACGCCGCGGCGTTGAGCGCGACGCTCTGCGTCGACAGCATGATGGGATCCAACACCGAGGAGAAGGTTTTCCCCTTCTACCACCGCGCCATGCCCGCCCCGAAGAAAGCCTGGTAAGGGGCCGCAACAGGGGCGTCGACGGGGAAAGCGTGCAGGCGGCCTTTTCCCCGGCGGCCCCTCGCAATGAGATCAGGAAGGATCCGGAGACCCGCCGTTTCGGGGCATCCGGCTGAAGAGGTGAACACGACGGGCCCGGTGGCCGGAAAAGCCACCGGGCCCGTTTGTGTGATCGGGGACCCGGCAACAATAAAACTGGGAAAAGCCTCTCTCCTGCCGTATATTGCCCCGTCAAACCACGGCCGCTCGCAACGGGCTGGAGCGCACCGCGGTCGAGAAACCACAGAGGGGGATCCGTCGACATCATGATCCACCGGCTGCCGGGGGAACTACGGTCCATCGTCGCGCTGGCCCTGCTGGCGCTCATCTGGGGCTACAACTGGGTGGTGATGAAGAAGTCCCTGCAGTTCATGGGGCCCTTCGATTTCAATGCCCTGAGAATGCTCCTCGGGGGCGCGGCCCTGCTCCTCTTCATGGTCTGGCGGGGGCTGCCCGTCCGGCCGAGGCAGGTCCCCCTCACGATCCTGCTGGGCCTGCTCCAGACCTCCGCGGGGACGGGCCTGATCCTCTGGGCCCTCCAGAGCGGCGGGGCGGGCAAGACGGCCATCCTGGTCTACACCATGCCTTTCTGGATCCTGATCCTGGCCTGGCCGATCCTGGCCGAGAAGATCCGGGGAGCCGAGTGGCTCCCCGTGGGCATCGCTCTCGCCGGCCTTCTTTTCCTCCTGGAGCCCTGGTCCTACAAGGGGACCCTCGCGAGCGAGCTCCTGGCCGTCCTGTCGGGCGCCTTCTGGGCCCTGGGCGCCATCACGATCAAGGTCATGCAGAGAAGGCCCGACTTCGACCTCGTCTCGGCAACGGCCTGGCAGTTCGTCTACGGGGCCGTTCCCCTCGTGATCGCCGCCGCCCTGGTGCCCTCGCAGCCCGTGGTCTGGACGCCCTACCTCGCCCTGGCGCTTGCCTACAACGTCCTCCTCGTCTGCTGCGTCGCCTTCCTGCTCTGGACCTTCATCATGGAGCGGCTGCCGGCGGGGGTGGCGGGGATGGGGACCCTGGCGGTCCCCGTCATCGGGCTGACTGCCTCCATGCTGGAGACGGGGGAGCGCCTGGACGCCTGGGAAACCGGCGGGATCGTCCTGATCCTCCTGGCCCTGTCCATCCTGGCCTGGCTGAGGAGTCGCCTGAACAGGCGGAGCGCCGTCCCCATCGTCCCGGAATGACGGCGGTGCGGGCGCGACGGTGAATGCCCGTCGGCCGCCTTGCTTTTTCAGCGAAAATCCGGCATCGATCCGTGAGGATACCCAACCCGCATTTTACCCGGGAGCCTGCCATGAACGAAGCCGTTTCCGACCCGATCCGCCACCCGGCGGCGGAGTTCTCCGTCCGGATGGTTCCCGTGGAGGAGGACGTGTCCCTCCAGGTGCTGCAGTTCCGGCCGCTCCGGGACGACGGCCGGGCCCCCCTGGTCTTCGTGGCCGGCTTCGCCTCGGCGATCCAGGGTTGGATCGACTTCCTCCGGGAGCTCGTCCCGCACCGGCCGGTGCATTACATCGAGTCGCGGGAGAAGACCTCGGCCCGGATCCGGCGGGGGCGCCTCACGCCCGCGGACTTCAGCGTCGACCGCATGGCGCGGGACCTGGTGGAAGCCTGCCGGGGCCTGGGGATGGACGATTCCCGGGCCATCGTCGCGGGCAGTTCCCTCGGGGCGACGGCCCTGCTCGAAGCCCTCAAGCACGGGCGGCTCCGGGCGAAAGCCGGTTTCATGATCGGTCCCAACACCGACTTCCGGGCGCCCCTCTTCATCAAGGGGCTCCTGCTGCTGCCCGCCGGGACCTACCACCTGGTCAAGCACATCGTGCTCTGGTACCTCGCGACCTTCCGGATCGACACGGCCCGGGAGCCGGAGCAACTGCAGCGCTACCGGGGCACCCTCCTCACCGCCGATCCCCGCCGCCTCAAGAAGACGGCCCAGTCCGCCATCGGCTACACGATCTGGAAGGACCTGGAGACCGTCGCCGTCCCCGTCGCCGTCACCCTGGCGGCGACGGACAAGCTGCACGCGGAGGAGAAGATCCGGCGCCTGACCTCCGCGCTGCCCAGGGCGACGATCATCCCCTGCGAATCGAACCGGTACATGCACTCCGCCGCCCTGGCGGGGGATTTCGAGCGCTACCTGGCGGGGCTCGGGTAAGCGGATACGGGAAAAGGGACAAAAAAAGGGGACCGATTTCCAATCGGTCCCCTTTGTCGTCCCTTGATCTCTGCCCGACGGGCTACTTCTGTCCCGCGATCTTGCTCCAGGTGTCCCGGAGGGGAACGATCCGGTTGAAGACGGGCCGGCCGGGCGCCGTGTCCTTCCCGTCGGCGCAGAAGTAGCCGATCCGCTCGAACTGCCAGCGGCTGCCGGGGGCCGCCTCCCCCAGGGACCGCTCCGCGAAGCAGCCCTCGAGGACCTGCAGGGACTGCGGGTTCAGGTAATCCAGGTAGTCCTCGCCGGCGGGGTCGGGGATCGTGAAAAGGCGGTCGTAGAGCCGCACCTCCGCGGGCACGGCGTGCTCCGCCGAGACCCAGTGGATGACCCCCTCGACCTTGCGGCCGTCGGCGGGGGGTCCGCTCTTCGTCGACGGGTCGACCGTGCAGTGGAGTTCGACGATCTCCCCCGTCTTCTCGTCCTTCACGAGGCTCTCGAAGCGGATCACGTAGGCGTTCCGCAGGCGGACTTCCCGCCCCGGCGCCAGGCGCTTGTACTTCTTCGGCGGGTTCTCCTCGAAGTCCTCCCGCTCGATGTAGAGGACCCGGGAGAAGGGCACTTTCCGGGATCCCAGCTCGGGCTTCTGGGGATGATTGGCGCAGTCGAACTCCTCGGCCTGACCCTCCGGGTAGTTGTCCAGGACGACCTTCAGGGGTCGGAGGACCGCCATCGCCCGGGGGGCCGTCTCGTTCAGGTCGTCGCGGACGCAGGACTCCAGGAGGCCCATGTCCACGAGGTTGTCGTTCTTGGCCACACCGATGGCGGCGGCGAAGTTCCGGATCGACGCGGGGGTGTAGCCCCGCCGCCGCATCCCCGCCACGGTGGGCATCCGGGGATCGTCCCAGCCCTTCACGAGGCCCCCCGTCACCAGTTCAATGAGGCGCCGCTTGGAGAGGACCGTGTAGCTGACGTTCAGCCGGGCGAACTCGATCTGCCGCGGCCGGCCGCCGGGGATGAGCTGCTCCACGAACCAGTCGTAGAGGGGCCGGTTGTTCTCGAACTCCAGCGTGCAGATGGAGTGGGTGATCCCCTCCAGGGCGTCGGAGAGGCCGTGGGCGAAGTCGTACATGGGGTAGATGACCCACTCGTCGCCGGTCCGGTAGTGGGGGGCCCGCTTGATGCGGTACATGATGGGGTCCCGCATGACGATGTTCGGCGAGGCCATGTCGATCTTCGCCCGGAGCGTGTAGGCCCCGTCGGCGAATTCCCCGGCCCGCATCCGGGAGAAGAGGTCCAGGTTCTCCTCGACGGAGCGGTCCCGGCCGGGGCTTTCCCTGCCCGGCTCGGTGAAGGAGCCCCGGTATTCCCGCATCTCGTCGGGTGTCAGGTCGCAGACATAGGCCTTGCCGTCCTCGATGAGCCGCCAGGCAAAGTCGTAGAGGGCCTCGAAGTAGTCGGAGGCGAAGAAGAGGCGGTCCTCCCAGTCGAAGCCGAGCCAGCGGATGTCGTCCTTGATGGACTCGACGAACTCCAGGGACTCCCCCTCGGGGTCCGTGTCGTCCATCCGGAGGTTGCAGGTGCCGCCGTACTGGGCGGCGATGCCGAAATTGAGGCACACGCTCTTGGCGTGGCCGATGTGGATGTAGCCGTTCGGCTCCGGGGGGAAGCGCGTGGCGACGCGGCCGTCGTGCTTGCCCGACCGGTTGTCCTCGTCGATGATGTCCCGGATGAAATCGGTGGGTGGGGGGTTCTTCGTCTCGTTCATGGCTCAAGGCTCCTTCGGCAGATTCCGGCCCGTCCCTCTTCCTGCGAAGGACGTCGAACTATAGGGAATTTGCACGGGTCCGTCAAGGAGGGGAAATGGGCGGGAGGAAACCCTTCACGACAGCCCCCGCACCCCAACGCAACCATCCAACCGCGGGGGCGCGGCCGGGGGTTCCCAGAGGAGCCATTCGAAAACGTTTCCCCCAACGGGGCGCAGCGCTTTCCCAGGCAAAAGGCGGAAACGTTTTCGCGACGGCGGGAACCCCCGAGACAGCCCCCGCGCCAAGGACCGGCCGACCAGCCGCAGGGCGAGGGTGATCCGGTCGGGGGCTGACCGGGAAGGTCGAGAAAAGGGAGGGCCCGCCGCAGCCGGACCGCACCGCGGGAACCGGCTGCGGCGGGAGCGGACGCCTGTCCGCAGGAACAGGGACGGACAGGACCGCAACAAACCCTTGCGGGCCCATCGGGCTCCGGGCCCGATGAACCCGCCGTCATCAGTAGTTGACCTTGTCGATCCCCTTCAGCCCCAGGATCTTCCGGGCCTCGTCGGGGGTGGCCGCCTCAATGCCGAGTTCCCGGGCGATGCGGACCACCTTCTCCACCTGCTCGCCGTTGCTTTTCGCCATCCGGCCCTTCTCCAGGAAGAGGTTGTCCTCCAGTCCCACCCGGCAGTTGCCGCCCACGAGGAGCGACTGGGTGCAGAGGGCGAACTGGGCGCGGCCGGCAACGCAGACGGAGAACTCGAACTCGCCGATCTGGCGGCGGGCGTAGTCCACGAGGAACAGCAGGTTCTCCGGGCTCGGGGTGATGCCGCCGAGGACGCCCATGACGAACTGGATGTAGACGGGCTTCTTCACGTGCCCCGCCTGGATGAGGTAGGCCACGTTGTTGACCATGCCCGAGTCGTAGATCTCGAACTCCGGCTTGGTCCCGTTCTCGGCGAAGTGGCTGCAGTATTCCCGCATGGTCTTGAAGGTGTTGGGGAAGATGAAGTCCTCCGACATGGCGAGATACTTCTGCTCCCATTCGTACTTCCACTCTTTGTACCGGCCGATGACGGGAAAGAGGGCAAAGTTGACGGACCCGGCGTTGAAGGACGCCAGTTCCGGCTTGTAGAGGGACACCGGGGCCACCCGCTGCTCCACCGTCATTCCCAGGCCGCCGCCGGTGGTGATGCAGACGACGACGGGGCAGCGGCTCTTGATGCTCGTGATGATCTCCTTCATGAGGTTCACGTCCGGCACGGGCATGCCGTTTTCCGGGTTCCGGGCGTGAACGTGCACCACCGCCGCCCCCGCCTCGTAGGCCCGCACGGCCTCGTCGGCGATCTGCCGGGGCGTGACGGGCAGATACTCCGACATGGTGGGGGTATGGATGCTCCCGGTGATGGCCGCCGTGATGACCGCTTTTTCCTTCATGTCGTTCCCTCCTCTTGTCTTCGGCGACGGCCTGCACCAGGGTCTTGCCTTCCCTCACGCCGCCGCCATGAACTGCAAATCCCCCTCACCGGGCCGGGCTTGCTTCCCCGTTTCCGTCCAACTCAGGTATCCGGAAATCTCCCTGCCAAGTCCGGTAGAACCGCTTTCAGGTCCGCCTGTAAAAAATAGTCCGAGAGCGAGGCCACGGGGGCCTGGTCGTCGCGGTTGATCGCCGCGATCGTGCCGGCGTCGCGGATGCCCACGGAGAACTGGACCTGCCCGGAAACACCCAGAAGGAGCGCCAGGGCGGGCCGGCAGGTCTTTCCCGAGAGGCCGACGATCCGGTCCTCCGCGAGCCAGCGCCGGTCCGTCGCGACGGGCTTCGTGCAGGCCACCTCGCCGCCGAGGGCCCGGGCAATCCGTTCCGCCAGGGCCAGGTCTTCCCGGTCCGCCAGGCCCTGCCCGACGACTACGAGGACCTCCGCCCGCCCGATGTCGACGGCATCACCGGCCTTCGCCCGGGTCTCACGGAGCCGGATCTTCGGTTCCGGCAGAGGAACGTCCAGGAATTGCACGGCTCCGGGCGCCGCCTCGGGGGCCGCCGCGAAGACACCCGGCCGGAGGGCCAGCACCTGCCGCTCCGTCGTCACCGCCTGGAAGACCTCCGTGGCCCCTCCCAGGGCGTTCCGCACGCCCGTGATCCGGCCTTCCGCGGCTTCCAGCCGGCCCACGTCGGTGAGGCATCCCGCCCCCAGTTCCTGGGCCAGACGGCCGGCGATCTCCTTTCCCCGGCGATTCGAGGCCAGGAGGATGACCCCCGCGCCCGCCGATTCCGCCGCGACCCGCAGGGCCTGGGCGATCTGCGCCGGGTCGGCGGGAGGCTGTTCCGCGGAGCGGATCTCCAGCACGTCGGCCCCCCGGGACGCCAGGAACCCGGCCAAGTCTGCATCCCCGACGGACAGGGCCCGCAGGCTCCCCCCGGCGGCGGAGGCGACGAAGCGCCCCGCGGAGACCAGTTCTGCAGCCAGTTCCAGCCGCTCGCTGTAGATGAGGACGTTCTTCACGGTTTCTCCTTCGCCCGAAGCACCGCCAGGAGATCTTCCAGGGATTTCAAGACAATCCCCTTGCGCTCGCCCAGCGGCGCCAACTGTTCCAGGTTTTCCACGACCTTCGGCTGCGGACCCTCGAGGCCCAGGTCGGACAGGCCCCACACGGTCTTGGGCTTGCGGCCTGCCCTCAGGATCGCCGTCACGGAGGGCGTCACGGGCTGGGCGATCTCGGACACGACGCTCGCCACCACAGGCAGATCCGCCTCCACGACCTCCTCGCAATCCTCGAGGGAACGGGTCAGGACGGCCTTTCCTCCCTCCAGGCGGATCTCCCGGACATAGCCGGCCTGGGGCCAACCCAGGATGGCCGCGACCCGGGACATGACCTGGCCGGAGTAGTTGTCGGCGCTCCCCTCGCCGAAGAGGAGGAGCCCCACATCGCCGATGCGCCGGACCGCCTCGGCCAGCACCTTCGCGATGAAGGCGCTGTCGGCGTCCCGGAGCCGGTTGTCGATCACGAGGGCCGCCTCGTCGGCTCCCGCCGCCAAGGCTTCCTTCACGGTATCCTCCAGGTTCTCGTCGCCGGCGGACAGGACGATCCGCTTCCCCGCCACCACGTCCTGCAGGGCGACCGCCGCCGCGAGGGCGCTCCGGTCGATGTCGCCCATCAGGAGGGGAACACCCTCCAGGACGGGCCTGCGGTCCCGGATCCGGACCTGCTGGAGGTCCGGCACCTGTTTCATGGCAATGACGATGTTCATGGACACGCCCGATCGATGGATGGTTGTCGAAACTGCGCCGCGCCGGGAGGCCGGGCGCCTGTCACGGCCCTTCGCTTCCCCCGGGGCCACGCGGGCGGTGGCAGACGGGATAAGGATCTCCCGCCACCATTCTCGAACCGGCCGATTCCCTGCGAAAACGGCCGGCCTAGCCGAAGCGGAACTGGACGCCCGCCCCGCCGGGGGGATAGGCCCATTCCAGGACCTCGGGGCCGCAGGCGATGCGGCAGGTGCCGCACTCGAGGCACCCCTCCAGCGTGAGGGACACCGCCCCGTCTTCCGCCAGGGCATAGAGCCCCGAGGGGCAGAGAGCGACGGCCCTCCGCAACCGCGGGTCCTTCTCCATGCCCGGCCGGATGGCGATGTGCCTGTCCGCCCCGGGCTTGAAGACGTCTTTCCCCAGTTTTTCCTTGAGGCTCGCGGCGCCGCTCATATTTTCATCATCCCTTTCATGTCCCGGAGGAGGGCCAGGACCTCCCGCAGGGGAAGATGCCTTCTGGCGGTGGCAAAAAGTTTCTCCTTGGGCCCCGCGGGAACGGTGAACAGGTCTTCCAGGATGCCCAGGGTGAAATCCGGGTAGTGGCCGTAGAAGCGGGGGTTCCGGAGGGCCTCCGGGGCGTGGCGGGCCGTCTCGAAATCTTTCAGGACGAAGCTCTCCCGGAGGAAGGCCTCGTAGCAGGCCAGGGAGGCGGCGCCGAAGTCGCCCCGCTTCTTCGCCTCCAGGACGGCCCGGGCGGCCCAGTATCCCGAGGCCAGGGCGTAGTCCATGCCCCGGACGAGGAGCCCTGTGTTGAGGGCGAACCCGGCGGCGTCCCCGGCAACGAGGATCCCGTCCCCGCAGAGCTTCCCGACCCCCGCTATCCCGCCCTCGGGGATGACATGGGCGCCGTACTCCACGGTCTGACCGCCGCGGAGGAGGGACTGCACCTCGGGGCGGTTCTTGAAGGCGTCGAAGATCTCCGGCGCCGTGGGCTCTCCGGGTTTTCCCTCCAGGGCGTCGATGCCCAGGACGATCCCCAGGCTCAGGCTCGTCCGGTTCGTGTACAGGAATCCGCCGCCGAACCGGCCCTGCGTTGCCTCCCCGAGGAAGAGCCGTGCCGCCCCCTCGCCGGGGCCGACGTGGAACCGGTCTTCGATCACGCCCTCCTCGAGCTCGACGATCTCCTTGATGCCGACGGCGTAGTGCCCCGGGCTCCCGGGCTTGCGCAGACCCGCCTTCTCCGCCGTCAGGGACAGGACGCCGTCGCAGGCCAGGACCACGTCGGCGCCGATCTCCTCGCCCGTGACGACGATGCCCTTGACCCGGCCGTTCTCGAGGATCAGTTCCTCCACGGCGCTCTTCGTGACGACCGGGGCGCCCGCCTGCTCCACTTCCTTCGCCAGCCAGCGGTCGAAGCGGGCCCGGAGAATGCTGGCGCTCTGCAGGGGCCCCGCCAGGCCGGCCCGGGTGTCGTAGCTCTGGGTGACGGAGCCCTTCTTCCCCAGGAGGCAGATCTCCTCCCGGACGATCCCCCGCTCCAGGGGCGCCTTCTCCAGGAGACCCGGGAACAGGGGCCGGACCGGGTTCAGGTAGAGGCGCCCGCCGGTGAGGTTCTTCGCTCCGGCATAGTCTCCCCGTTCCAGGACGAGGACCTCCGCCCCCTCCCGGACCAGGGTGTGGGCGGCGGCAAGGCCTGCCAGCCCGGCGCCGACGATGATGGCGTCGAATTTCTCCATGCCTTCCTGCCGGGTGTCTGTCCTGGGAGGGTCCCCCATCTCCCGGGGGAGGGAGGGGGACCCGCGTCGCAGGAAACCGCAATCGATGACAAACCGGGGATCAGCCCCGGAGAATCTCCCCCGCCACGAGGACCTTCAGGAGAGGCGACACGCCTTCCACCTGGGGCCCGAAGATCACGTCCTTCCAGATCCGGGAAATCTTGTAGTCCTCCATGAGGCCGTAGGAGCCGTGGACGCTCATGGCGATCTTGGCCAGCTCCACCGCCTCCTCGGTGACGAAGATCTTCGTCATGGCCGAGTCCTTCAGGATGTCCCCCTTGTCCTTCGCCTGGTCCGCCAGCCAGCCGGCCCGGTAGGTCAGCCAGCGGGCCGCCTCGTATTTCATGGCCATGTCGGAGATGGCCATCTGGATGGACTGGAACTTCACGATGGGCTGGCCCCGGTGGGTCTTCTGGGTGGCGTACTTCAGGGCCTCCTCGTAGGCCGCCAGCATGCACCCCAGGAAGATGGAGCTGATGCCGATCTTGCCCAGCGCCAGGGCCACCTTCAGGACCCAGAACCCCTTGTTGGGACCGCCCAGCATGTTCTCCGCCGGAACGGCGACGTCCTTCAGGTACACGTCGTAGAGGGGCGCCCCCGGGCAGCCCATCTTCTTCCAGGGCTCCGAGACGCTGTAGCCTTCGCAGAACTTGTCGAGGAGAAAGCCGCTCACGGCCCCCGTGTCGCTCTCCTTGGCGATGACGACGATGGGGCCGGGGAAGCCGGCGTTGGTGATGAAGCGCTTCGTCCCGTTGAGGACGAAGGTGTCCCCTTTCCGCTCCGCCATGGTGGTCAGCTGCTTGGGATCAGACCCCGTCCCCGGCTCCGTGAAGGCGAAGGAAAGGATGCCGTCCCCCCGGCCGCCCTGGGGCAGGTAGCGTTTCTTCTGCTCCTGCGTTCCGAAGGTCTGGATGGCCGACATGCCGACGTTGTTGACGGAGATGATGACCGAGAGGGCCGGGAGGACCCGGGCGAGTTGCTCCAGGACGAGGGCGTAACTGGCGAAACCCGCCGCCGCCCCGCCGTACTCCTCCTCCACGGGGATGGCGAAGAAGTCGAGTTCCTTGAGGTCCCGGAGGATCTGGTCGGGGACCTTGTGGGACTCCAGAATCGCCTCCACCTGGGGCGCCACGGTCTTATCGGCGTACTCCCGGGCGGCCCGCTGGATCAGTTCCTGTTCCTTCGTGAGCTTGAACTCCATGGATCCCATTCCTTTCTCACCGGCCCGGTGGGGGCTTTCGGTCCCGATGGACGCCCCGGGGCACGATGACTTCTGTCTTGGGCAGGGAGGCCTTCCCCGCCGGAGGTTCAGGTCGCTGCCTTTTCGCGGTCGATCCCGGCCAGGCGCTCCGCGGCCCTGCGGTTTCGTCCGAAATCCGTCAGGAGCCGGAAATTGAGCCGCTGCGTCGCCGGCGGCCCCGCGGCAATGACCGACAGGATCGGCGTCAGCGCCGCCAGCCCCGAGAGGGACTCGCAGAGGCGGGCCATCTTCAGGCGGTCCTCCACGGCGGCACCCGCTCGCCCCTGGTGGTACTTCGCCAGGAGTTCCCCGACCCCGGGGATCTCCAGGTCCACCGAGGAGGGCCGGGTCACCAGGATCCCGCCGCCGATCTCGGCGAGCCGCTGGCCCGCCTTCAAGATCGCCTCGTTCATGTAGAGTTTGGCCGCGTTGACGGAGAACGTCTCCGGCAGGAACACCCCCGAGGGCAACTCCGTCGCCAGGGCCGCCGAACCGGCCACGAGGCCGTAGAGGGTCTCGCTGTCGACGCTCATGTCCACCAGCGTGTTCCGGATGTGGCCGAAACCCGCCGCGCCGTTGTAATCCGCCAGGGCCATCCCGGCGCCGATGCACAGGTCGATGTAGCCCGCCCGGCAGGTTGCCGAGGCAAACCGCTGGAAGTCGGAGAAGCGGTGCACCAAGTCCCGGGTGGCCTTGACCTCCCCGCAGAGGAAGACCCGCTCGTTGGGGATGAAGACATGGTCGAACAGGACGTGGGCGCTCTGGTGCATGCCGAAGGTGACGTTCCCGATGTCCTCGGGCCGCATGGCCATGAACTTGGCGTTGGCGCAGGCCGAGTCGTTCACGTGGATGACCCCCTCGGCGTCGCCCGGCACGGCGAAGGCCACGGCGTAGTCCTCGTCGTTGGGCCCCAGGGCCGTGGTGGGCACCACGAGGCGCATGTGGGCCAGCGGGGCACCCGACTGCTGGAGCTTCGCGCCGTTGACCACGATCCCGTCAGGACGGCGTTCGACGATCCGGACATACAGGTCCGGGTCGGCCTGGCGGTGAGGTGGCAGGGACCGGTCGCCCTTGGCGTCGGTGATGTTTCCCATGACCGTCCAGTCCTTCTCCTGGGCCTCTTTCATGAAGGTCCGGAAGCGCTCGTGGTACTTCGTTTTCCCGCCGGAGGCGCGGTCCACATCCCAGGTGACGGACCAGAGGGCGTTGATGACGGCCCCGGACACGCAGCGGCCCCCGAAGCAGCCCCCGGTGTGGCGCATCAGGACCCGCTGCATCTTCATCCGTGCCAGGAGGTCTTCCCGGGACTGGACGACGTGGAGAAAGCGGCTGATCGGCCCGCCCGTGAGGGGGCTTTGCGTCACCAGCAGCGGGTGCAGATCGGGGTGGGAAGAGGGGTCGGCCGCCAGGTCATAGGTCTCCCGGAGGCAGTTGAAGGCCGGCTTGAGGACCGGGTGTTCCCAGTAGCGCTCGACGCGCTTGCCATAAATGAACACCGTCGTGCTCATGGCCTCCAGGGACTGTTCGTAAGCGGCTCCGTTCATCATGGCATGGGTCCCTTTCCGGAAGGCGTGATCATGGGAGAGTTGCCGTTCAAGAACAACTTTCATGAATGTTGCAGGATTGATGCCAAGAGCCGGAGACGAGAAAACATCCGTAAAGAACGAATAATGAACGATTATCTCCGCGTCCGGGGAATGGAAGGGAACACCGGCATGTCACTATGTGGACATTCGTTCCCATGCGGACGGAAATGTGCCTTTGTGACGAAGACCCTCTTCCCCGAAGAGGCCGGGACAGGTTGGCGCCCCGAGCCAGGCGCATCGTGCTTGACCCCGGCCCGGGTCTCGTCCGACTTCCCGGGACGGGACGAACATACCGTTGTTTGTGCGGCGGGACGCGGCTGCTCAGGGTGCGGCCGGCGGATTCTCGCGGCACGGGGAAGGAAGCAGCTCATTGGGGATGGCCTGGGCCGTGCATCGCCACTGCCTTGACCCCGACGACCCCGTCGGCGTGAACTGCAGGACGGCGCCGTACAGGGTCGGCACCTCCAGGATGACCAGGACGGCCCCGTCTTTCGGGAAGCTCACATCCTGCACGATCCCCCTGGGAAGGTCCATGTCCAGTTCACGGAGGCTTTTGGGAGGGCGATTCCTTT